>JAPPEF010000158.1 GCA_028875335.1 Gemmatimonadota bacterium | reverse complement strand
GCATTGTATCATAGCACTTCTAGGTTGTCAAGTAGCAATTTGAGCAATTTTGAAATTGGATCGTGGGTCGGGGCTTGCGCCCCGCTGCGGCGGGCACAACAAAAAACCCCGCCACTGGCGGGGTTTGTGTAAAGACCTGCGGCTGGTCTTTTACTCCAGCCAGTGATCGGCGCGCTTCAAATACATAAGTGCGGCCCCAAGCCTGCCGTCATCAATATCGCTAGCAGCGACTTGCGCAACTCGTTGCGCGTTGCGCTCCCCTTCATCATCGGTCGCAATTTCAAGCGCAAGCGTCAAGCTGAACCGAGCCGCGATAAGCGCATCCTGGTCGCCGTCCATTGCCCTTTGCAAGCTGATATGTGCTGTACGAATTGTTGCCTGCAGATTGTTATTCATGACACTCCCCCTTTGACTATGCCTACATAGTAACATAACACTTCTAGGTTGTCAAGGAGCAATTTGAGCAATTTTGAAAATTGGATCGTGGGCGGGTCGCAACAAAAAACCCCGCCAGTGGCGGGGTTTGTGCAACAACCCCGCCAGTGGCGGGGTTGCTTTTACTCCAGCCAGTGATCGGCGCGCTTCAAATACACAAGTGCGACTCCAAGCCTGCCTTCATCAATCTCCTCGTCAGCGACTTGCGCAATCCGTTGCGCTTTGCGCTCCTCTTTATCATCGCTCAAGCTTTCAAGCGCAAGGTCCAAGTTGAACCGAGCTGCAACAAACGCATTCTGGTCGCCGTCCATTGCCCTTGCCAAGCTGATATGTGCTGTACGGATTATTGCTTGCAGATTGTTATTCATGACACTCCCCCTTTGACTATGCTTACATAGTAACATAACACTTCTAGGTTGTCAAGGAGCAATTTGGGCAATTTTGAAAATTGGATCGTGGTGCTCAAATGAAGTAGCCGGGCGCAACCGCGCTATTGCGCCCTGTTGACAAGCTATAGGCATACAAGCGCGTGTCTGGCGTCCGCAGAATGCCCCCTTTGCGCCAGGCATTGCCACCATTGCCACGAATGACATAGCTTCTACCTCGTTCGCGCCCGGCGCGAAACGGGTTGTACTGCTGTGTCCACGTCCAGCGCGCGATATGCTGACCATCCTGTATCACATCCAGGAAGTGCCCGAAGCACTCCAGCGCAAAGCCGTATTTGCGCCCGGTAACGCGATTGTCAAGGCGAAAGGCGGCATTGCGATAGCGCGCGCTAGTCGAGTCCGCGTCGGTCAAGGCGCGCGCTCCAGCGCTGATCTGCCACCATCCAGCTTGCCTAGGGATAGCATAGCTAGCAATGCCAGGTTCATTAGATTCGCCGCCGTCTGTTTGCCCGGCGTGCAGCATGATAACATGACCATTCCAGTCAAAACGGATAACTATGCCGCCTACATAAGACGACCAGGGGTAGGCTTGCCAGCCGCGAAAGGTAGTCGCTATGCCCATAAACCAGCCCCACTGCGCCTGGTCGGTATTGGACACGAGTGCCTGCCACAGGCAATCGTTGGGCGCGATCTGTGATTCAACCCGAACCTGCGCAGAATTGTAATCAGTATTGGACAAGCGAATGTACTCGTAGCTCAATTGTCCGCCACTCGGGTAGCCAGTTGTAGCTAGTCTGCCCTGCTGGTGGGTGACCTCGTCCGTTATCCGCTTATCGCCGGTCCAATTGGCATGGCGTATCACTGGAGAGCCGCCCTGCGCAACTGCGCCGTCTAGCCGTCGCAACATTGACTGATAGCGCTCAATACTTCCAGCGGACAAGGGATTAAATGCGCCGTACCGTTCAAGGTCTGCAATGTCATTGGCAATAAGCGTATCAGATAGCTTGATATCAATAGGCTGTCCCGCGCTATTGCGAAAGCCGTCTGCGCTGGCATAAATCGCTTGTAGCTGCGCAAGGTCGTCGCGCTGCTGTTGATCATCGGGCAAGCGCGCGCCGCGCAAGTCTATGTTGATATAGGTACCGTCGCTAGTTGCCGCGTACACAGTTCTAGGCAATGCGCCGCCCGCGCCGTTAATCAAGACGGTTTCAAATCGCTGACTAAGCGAAAATGATGCTGGCATGGTTTACCTCATTGCTCAAATATATGCGCGTGTCCGGCTAGTAGGGTTATCTGATTGCTTGCGTCCGCCGTATCAAGCGACAAGCCTATCCAGGCTAGCTTGCTACCGTCTGATACGACCCCGCCGCTAACGCTGACTGCGCCTTCATAGCGGTGGGCGTTCTCGGGGCGGCTCATCTTTATGGTCTGCGGGTGGCGCAAGTTGTCATCGTAGTAAATACCTAGAACGCCGCTGACCTCGCTGTCCATAATGCTGGATTGCAATTGCAAGCCTACACAGACCAGCCACTTGCCTGGTGGCAACAGGAACTTGCCCTTATTCGCGCCGCTGGCATAAATCTCCATGCCCGCCGGCGTCTTATCAGGGTGCTGGACAAAGTTGATAATGCGCTCGGTCGAATCGCCGCTGGCAGGCACAGTAAATGGTCCTCGCCCGTCTACAATGCCCGTGTTGGCAGTCCCTGCGGACACATCCGATGATCCAAGGTGCGCATCGCGCCCGCTAGAAAATCCCTTGACGCGATAAAAGGTAATGCCAGTGGTACGGCTGCTGGTTGTCCCTACAATCAATATGTTGCCGCCAACGGTATTTAACCCGTTGACAACCCCGCCGCCAGTCATGCTCAAGTAAAATCTATTGCCTGTGATACGCTCAAAGACATCAGACAATTGATGTATAAGTAGGTATCTGTCCGCTGACCCGCCCACAAAACTGGCATTGGCAACCGCGATATTGAGCGCGCCGCCACTCGTCCCTAGGGCGTACAACTTGTCGGGCGGGAAAAACATCAGTGATTCGTTGACCTTGATTGCCCAAATTTCACCAGCTTGCGCGCTGGCTGGAATAGCAATGCCAGTGTCCGTCCACTGCGTACCGATTGTAAAGCTGCTAGCTGTTGCTCCAATCAGTTCTAGTCCGAAGCCGCCGTCTAACCCGCGCGCGCCAGTCGGACCATCCCATCGAGTAGGGTCGGTATAGGTAACGGTGGTAGAGCCGCGAGCGACGCGTTGCACAGTGGCGTAAACGGATTCGTTTGTGTCAGGCGGGGTAGCAGACCAGCTGGAAGGCGCGGCGGGCGCATCATCGGCATTGGCAAGTGAGCCGTTGGGCGGCGCGGCGGGCGCGCTTGTCGCGGCTTGAAAGAGAATGCGCTCAAAGCTGCCTGCCAAGCCGTCTGCGCCAGTCGGGCCATCCCATCGGCGCGGCGTTGTGTAGGTAACATCAGTTGACCCGCGAGCGACGCGCTGGATACTTGCCCAAACAGGGTGCTGGCTAGCAGGCGGGCTAGTTCTCCAGTTGCTCGGCACTGCGGGCGTACTATCGGTGGCAACCGTGCTGTTAGCAGGCGCGGCGGGTTGCGCTGCCTGCGCGCGGTACAAGCTACGTTCAAAGCTACCAGCCAAGCCGTCCTCGCCGTCCTCGCCGTCTGCGCCCGACCAGCGGACGGGAGCAGTGTAGGTAACATCAGTGCCGCCGCGCGCGACGCGCTGGATACTTGCCCATATCGGCAAAGTGCCTATAGGCGGGTTCGTATTCCAATTCGCGGGAGCTAGCGGCGTGTCTGCTGGATCGTCAATTGATGAAGGCTCCGACGGGGTGGCAGGTTCGCTATTAGCGGCGCGAAAGAGAATGCGCTCAAAACTGCCGGCCTTGCCGTCCAATCCGCTCCAGCGGCGCGGCGAAGTGTAAGTTACAGTTGTGCTACCGCGCGCAACCCGCTGGATGGTCGCCCATATCGCTTCATCGTCTGTGGGCGGCTCCAATGACCAGTCCGCAGGGAGCGACGGCGTATCATCTGGATTGGCAATTGAATCGTTAGACAAATCGTCTGGTTGACTTGCGGCGGACTGATATAAGTGCCGTTCATAGCTACCTGCCAGTCCGCCGCTAGGTCCAGTCGGTCCATCCCATCTGGCAGGGTCGGTATAAGTCACATCAGCGCTATCGCGCTCTACGCGCTGCACACTTGCCCATATCGGCAGATCAGTAGAAGGTGGCGCGTCTGCCCAATTGTCGGGTACGGCGGGCGTCGCGTCGGTTGCGCTCAAGGTTTCTGCGGCGGGCGCGTCCGGCTTATTTTCGGCGGCGCGGTACAAAGTTCTCTCGTAACTGCCCGCCGCGCCTCTAAGTCCATTCCAGCGCCGCGGGGTAGTGTAGCTTACTGCAAGCGAGCCGCGACCTACGCGCTGCACAGACGACCATATAGGGTTTGCGGATGTTGGCGGGGTTGCTGCCCATCCCGAAGGCACGGTCGGGCTATCGCTTTCGCTAGCAAGGGTTTCTGCGGACGGCGCGCTAGGCGCAGTTGCCCTTGCTTGAAAGATAGCTCGTTCAAAGCTACCCGCCGCGCCGTTCCAGCGAGAAGGCGCAGTGTAAGTTACGGTGGTAGCGCCGCGCGCGACGCGCTGGATACTTGCCCAAACAGGGTGCTGGCTGGTAGGTGGCGCGTCTAGCCAATTGCCAGGCAAAGCGGGGTTGTCATCGACCACCACAGTGCTCGGCGCGCTAGGCGCGGTCGGGCTTGTCGCCGATGCGATAAATATAGTCCGCTCAAAGTTGCCCGACGGACCATCCAGTCCGTCCCATCGTCGCGGCGCTGTATAGGTAACATTCAAGCTATTGCGATCTATGCGCTGCACACTTGCCCATATGGGCGTGTTGCCTGTAGGCGGCGTGTCCGACCAGTCGGTAGGTACGGCTGGAGTTGCGTCTGCATTGGCAACACTAGCGGGCGCGCTGGGGGTAGCAGGCGCGCTTGTCAAGGCACGGTAAACCGTTCGTTCATAACTGCCCGCTGGCCCATCCCATCGTCGCGGCGTTGTATATGTGACGGACTTGCTATCGCGCGCCACCCGCTGGATGGTCGCCCATATCGGCATACCAGTGGACGGCGGGTCTGCAGACCAGCTTGCGGGCACGGCGGGCGTGGCATCGGGGTCGCTCAATATATTGCCAGAAGGCGCGGCGGGTACGGTCGCCGCCGCTTGAAATAGAATGCGCTCAAAACTGCCCGTCAGTCCGTTCCAGCGGCGCGGCGTTGTATATGTGACGTCCTTGCTACCGCGGGCCACTCGCTGGATGGTCGCCCATATCGACATACCAGTGGACGGCGGGTCTGCAGACCAGCTTGCGGGCACGGCGGGCGCGGCATCGGGGTCGCTCAATACACTGGCAGAAGGCGCGGCGGGTACGGTCGCCGCCGCTTGAAATAGAATGCGCTCGTAGCTACCTGCCAGTCCGTCCAGTCCATCCCATCTGGTAGGCGTGGTATAGGTGATTGCTGTAGCGCCGCGCGCCACTCGTTGCACACTTGCCCATATCGGATCGCCCGAAGGCGTACCTGACCACCCGTCTGGCACAGTAGGGTTGTCATGCGAGTGCGACAAAGCATTCGGCATAGTTGGCGCGGCGGGTTCAGTGCCCGACTTAAAGAGAACGCGTTCATAGCTACCCGCTGGACCATCCAGTCCGTCCCATCGTCGCGGCGCGGTATAGGTAACAGTTGTGCTATCCCTTGCCACTCGCTGGATGGTCGACCATATCGGAGTGTTGCCAGACGGCGGCGCGATTGACCAGCTGGTAGGCACGCCTGGAGTGTCGTCTGCGGCGGCAAGCGAGCTGCTATCTAGAGCGCTAGGCGCGCTATCAGCGGCGCGAAAGAGAATGCGTTCAAAGCTACCTGCGGCGCCGCGCGGGCCATTCCAGCGGCGCGGGGTTGTATAGGTAATCTCGGTCGCGTCCCTTGCAACGCGCTGGATGGTTACCCATATAGGTTCATTTGTAACTGGCGGTTCAATTGACCAGTCCGCTGGCACGGCGGGGATTGCTCCAGCTGCCACCGTACCTGCGCTAGGCGCGCTAGGCGCGGCTACGCCACTTTGAAACAGCGTTCTCTCGTAACTGCCAGCAGGCCCAGGGTAATTGTCGCTATAAGTGCTATTTATGCCAATCTGAAGCTGTTCATTGCCGCTACTATTGAGCTTTGTGATTGTGATTTCGCCGGCCGCTCCGACCAGCGCATCCTGCAAGTGTTTATTGTGTGTATCGATTTCGCTAACCGACGCCATGCCCTCGCGTATCAGTGTTTGCGCGTCGCCGAGCGGGGTTGTTACCTGCGCGGCATAAATGTCATCGCCATCCTCTATCGTTTCGCCTTGCACTGCAAAGTTAGCGCGAACCCGACGATTTGCCTTTGCCTCGCTACTCATCTGTATCTCTCCTGGTAGGTAAGCGTTAGTGTGCCCCTATCATTGGCGCTGCCCGTTCTGATACGCAAGCTATTGACGCCAGGGCGCAGAACCATCCAGTGGCGCGAGTTCGCCACGAAGGCACTGCTGTAGGCACTAGCGTTGTTGAGCCGAACCGCAAGCCCAATGCAATCAATAACGAACTCGCTATTGGGCGCGATAGCCCCATTGTAGCGCAGTGTTTGCACTGCCACATTATTGACGAGCCGATGAATAACTAGATTAGAGAGCACTTGCGAGCTAGGCGTAGTAAAGGTAAACAGCGGCGGCGTTTCTGTATTGCCTTCTACGGTCAAGTCAATATCGGTTTGCGCGCCGCTAATCGCATACTGGTGCTGCGCACTGCCCCAGCGCGCTGTGCTATATTGCGCCGCGCCCCAGCGATATAGAGCGCCGCGATTTACAATCCAAAAGGGGTCATTGACTTCAAACTCCATATTGACGCGCTGGCGTATGCTATTGCGCCCGGTAGCCGTTTGCGGCATTGCCACCCCGCTTACCCGCGCATTGCAGTAGCGGCGTATCGCGCTCATGACTCCATTCGGCTCAATGGTCAAGCGAGCTTTACCATAGTCGGTCATGCGCATAACTGCGCGCCGCGCCTCGTCCATGTCAAGGCGATCAGCGTGCAACCAGAATTGCAAGCGGACAGACCCCGCGCCATAAGGCGCGCGCCCATAGCCGTACTCGTCATATGCGCCCTCGACCCCGTATATCGGGGTCAAGGTTGATCGCAATTGAGCGAAGTTGTCGCCAAAGGCGATTTGATTATCCTGGTCAAAGTTGTATGCCCCGAAGCTGATTGCGCTGTCCATAAACGCCCCAAAATGACCTCTAAGCGATTTTACGCCGCTATCGGCTACCTACCTACCTGCGCGACCGAAAAAACGCAACGTGGCGCACGTGCTACCCCCTGGCGCGTTGCAAGCGCAACATCTCCATCTCAAAGCCGCGCGCCGCTGATTCGCCCTGTGCTCGGCTATTCGCATAAACGCTGATGTTGTAAGTGTCGCCGCCACCGACCTGTCCGCCAAAGACGCGCGGGTCGCCGAGGGGTATCACTTGTCCGTCCGTATGCGGCTTGAAGTATTCTGTCCCTTGCTCGTTGACGCGGTACAATTCGCCGGCCTCGACCGGCCCGCCGCGCTCACGCAACCCTAGTGAACGGTGAATATCGCTCACTAGCGTCCGCCCCAAAATCGTTATGTTGTTTGGAATAACCTGGCGAATAGCATCTCGTATCCAGTCTACAATCGCCTTGACAGTTCTCGTTACTAGCTTGCGCGCTGATGAGACAATGCTTTGTACCCAGACCCAGATATTCCAGAAAAACGGACTATTCAAAACCTGGTCGGTTATGCGCCGCGGCAAGTTGACAAACCCTTCCAGGAATACCTTGACGCGCTGATTTATGTTGCCTATCCATTGTGTCAAGTTCGTAAACAGATTGCCGCCCGTGACCGAGTGCACAATGTTGCGCGGGATTGCCACAAGCCCTTCCAGCAGTTTGCGCGTATCCCCGAGTATGCTACTAACCCACGTCCACAGGCTTGTAAATAGTCCGTTGGTGATAACCGACCGCGCAATAGACGCTGGCAATTTGACTAGACCTTCTAGCAAGCGCCTTGCAGTGTCAAGTATCTTATTTATCCATTCGGCTAGGCTAGTGAATAGCGACCCTGTCAATACGCTTTTGACGATTGCGGCGGGCAATCCAGTCAAGCCTTCCAGCAGGCTTCGCGCATTGTCTAGTATGCTCGTTATCCATTGCCCTAGACTTGTAAATACCGCGCTGCTGGCAACCGACTCGACAATTGTTTCGGGCAACTTTGCCAAGCCTTCAAGCATAGCAGTCGCTTGTGCCTTGATGCGCTGCGCCCAGCTAGCCACGTCCTTGAATACGCTTGACTGAAGCGCGCCTTGCACAACGCCCTTGCCAACCGTAATCAGACCCGACAATAGCGAATTGCCTATTTCAATAATCGCAACATTATGCGGCTCAGTGTCTATCAATTCTTTGTCGTCGCCAAACAAGCTACCGACAAAGCCACCGATAAACCTCACCATGCCGCTGATAGCCGTGCCTATCCAATTGATCACTCCAGTGGTCAATTGCGCTATGCTTTCTGTAACATCCACGCCTGTGTCTGCGGCAAACAGCGCGCCTAGCGCGTCGCGTATCCAGGTCGTTATGCCAGCTATCGCAGTGCGCAACCATTGTCCGACGTCGGCGCCTATGGAGGCGAAGTCAATTTGCTGGATAGCCGCAGTAGATTGCGCTAGAAACGCGCTGATTTTGCTTGCGGCATTGCCTAGAACTGTACGCAATTCTGCGCCTACCAGCGCGCCGTCCGCTGCGCCAGTGGCGCGCACGGCTTCGGCAATATCATTTATCGCGCTTAGTGATTTGCCTTCTATCGCGCCTATGCCCGCCTGCATGCTTGCTTGCACTGGCGCAGTGTCTACCGGAGGCTCGTTATTTACAAAGCCGAATATTGAGCGCAACCCGCCTAGTATCCAATTACCGACTGCCTTGAAGTCTATGCCTAGCGCGGCTTGTATTGCGCGCGCCGCGCTGCGAACGTGGTCGCCTAGCGAAGTTCCAGTCGCTTGCTTGACAACATCGTCTGCTGCCTTGACAATAAGCGCGGCTATCAGTCCCTGCGGCCCGCCGATTAGCAAGGCAATGCCCTTGATGGCCACATTGACTACCGTCTGCATATCTATCTGCAAGCCGCTAGGCGGGATCGTCAATGTTGTATTCTCTACCGCGCTCTTTGCCGATGACAAGGCGCTGGCAAGCTGCGCCTGCGCCGCGTTGCGTACAACAGTCAAGTCAAAAGACAAGGGCGTCAAGCTAGGTAGCGTTATGCCTTGCAAGGCGCTCAATTGCGCCTGCGCCGCGCCACGAATTGCAGACAAGTCAAAAGACAAGGCAGGCAGGTCGGGTACGGCAACATCCTGCAAGGCGCTCAATTGCCCCTGCGCGCTGGCATAGACGGGCATAAGGTCAAAAGATAGCGGCGCAAGGTCGGGCAAGTTCAAGTTCAATAAGGCTTGTAGTTTGCCCGCCGCCTCGTTGCGAATTGCGGTCAAGTCAAAAGATAGCGGCGCAAGGTCGGGCAGGGTAACCAGCAAGGCTTCTAACTTGCTAGCCGCCTCGTCACGAAACGCGGCAAGGTCAAAAGATAGCGGCGCAAGGTCGGGCAGCGTCAAGTTCAAGCCGTCTAGCTTGCTAGCCGCTTGATCACGAATTGCGGCAAGGTCAAAAGATAGCGGCGCAAGCGCGGGCAATGTTACGGCTTGCAGCGCTTGTAGCTTGCTAGCCGCTTCTGCGCGAATGCTTGCCAAGTCAAGCGACAAGGGCGCAAGGTCGGGCAAGGTCAAGTCTAGTAGCGCGCGCAGCTTGCTAGCCGCCTCGTTGCGAATTGCGGTCAAGTCAAGCGACAAGGGCGACAAGTCTGCAATGGTCAAGTCTAGTAGCGCGCGCAACTTGCTAGCGGCTTGAGCGCGAATGCCCGACAAGTCCAATGATAGGGCCGGCAGGTCGGGCAAGGTCAAGTCTAGTAGCGCGCGCAGCTTGTCCGCCGCCTCGTTGCGAATTGCGTTCAAGTCAAGCGACAAGGGGTCAAGGTCGGGCAAGGTCAAGTCCAGTAGCGTTTTCAGTTTGCCCGCTACTTCGGCTTGAACGCCCGACAAGTCCAGCGCGGGTAGAGCGGGGAAGGTTATGCCACCGACAAAGGCGCGCAAGGCGCTGGCTATCCGCTCTCGGGTAGCCGCAAGGTCAAGCGATAAATTGTCTAGTGCAACATCAATAAACGAACGCGCCGATTGCAGCACTGCGCTGAACTCTACATTGCGCAACTCCAGCAGTTTGTCTATCACTGGCAGATTAGTCGTTGACCCGAAGGCTTGCGCTATGCCTGCGCTAAGCGCGTCAATTCGCGCCTGCGCGCCTTCCAGCGCCGCTTGCGCTATATCACGAATGCTAGTCAATAACCGAGAATTGATAATGCGCTGACCGAAGGCTGTGCCTTGCAACCAGTCAACAAAGTCGCTTACCAGCCCGCGCGCCGCAAATACCGCCGCGCTGGATACCATTCTTATCTGTTGAAAGAATTCCTCCGCGCCTATATCGCCGCGAAAGAGGTCGCCAAGCGCGCGACCTACGCCGCTTGCCATCGACTTTATAAAATCGCTTGTCGCTAGCGCCGCGCGATTTATTTTGTCAAGCGTATCTGTGAACTTTGCGCCTTCTGTCGGTAATGCCCCGAAGTAGCCGAGCAAGCCTATCACTCCATCCAGGAACGGGTTTATGCCCTTGTCGACGGCGCCGCGCAGCGCCGGCGTCAATATGCCACCTAGACCTACCGAGATAACATCCAGCTTAGAGCGCATAGCATCAAGTGCAAGCGTGTTGCCAGTAGCGGCTATCGCGTCGTCAACTGCCCCCGTATAATCCTGGATTGCCGTATGCGCCTCTTGAGCGGCTGGCGCGGTCAAATTGAGCGCGCCCGTCAAGGCGCGCACATTTGAAAACATTTGTGTAAAGCTATCGCCTGTCTCCTCGCGGATCGCCGTTACCGCGCCCATCAAGCCTTTGTCCGCTAGCAGCGCCTCCCCGCTGGCATAGCCTAGTTGCTCAATAACCTTCTGCAAGTCGCTAGACGGCTTTATCATTTGCGTCATGAGCGCTTTCAGTTGTGTGCCTGCCTCACTAGCTTGAACGCCCGTCTTTGTTATGCCGCCGATAGCGCCTGCCAAGTCCGCCATAGATACGCCTGTCGCAGCGGCTAGACCAGACACTTGCGGCAATACTCCCGCAAGCTCGTCCATTGTCAATACGCCGTTGCGGACGGTATTGATGAGGATGTCGCTTATATTGTCCGCTTCGCTTGCTTCAAGGTTGTAGGCATTCATAACGCCGACCAGCGCGCTGGTGGTTGCCTTCAGATCAGCGAAGCCAGCAGTAGCCGCGTTCTCGGCGGCGGTCAATACCGCCATATGCTTGCTAGTGTCTGCAATGCCCGAAGCTATGTCGTAGTAGGCATTGGATACATCGGTCAGTCGCGAGGTTGTGCCTGCAGTGAACTCCAGCAGTCGCTGATTGAGCGCGCGCTGGTCTGTATCGTTCAAGCGCAGAAGCGTATTGACGTTCGCCATCTGTTTTTCATAGCGAAGCGCCGCGCCTACAGTTTTGCCTATTGCCGCAGCAGTGCTAGCCGCGCCCGCCGCTAGAGCGCCGAAGGCCGCCGTCTTAGCAATTGATTTCAGTGTGCTGGATAGACGATTGCCGCCATCCGCCGCGTCTCTTATGCCCGCGTCAAATTGTCGCTTATCAAGGCGCAAGCGCGCCAGCATGGTAGATACGACGGCGGCCATGCTACTTCCTGAATAGCTTGCTTATCTCGGATACAATCATTCGCGCAAACCGCTTGTCCCGTAAATAGGTAGCTCGTTGCTCGAATGCCAATGCCAAGTTGCGGGTATAGTTGTCCATATCCGCAACTTCTCTTTTGCTATACCCCAGCCGCATAAGCAAGCCTAGTTCAATATCATCATGCTCGCGGTCGGTAAATGTTATGAACGGCATTGAGCCTGGCGGCGGCGGCGGCGTCTCCATCGCCTCGACCCACTTGTCCGCTAAAAATTTGCGCGAGCATTCCCGTTCGCTTGCAAGCTGATCCCGACAATGAAATCTGCCCACCGATCCCCGCGAATATGGTCAAGGCTTTTACGCTTGGACCAGTCAATATCCTTTGGCGCGCCATGCGCTAGGATGTCCGACGGCGCCTCGACCAGCACATCCATTATCATGCTGTCAAGACGTTCGCCTAGGATTTCTAGCTTGCGCCGCTCTTTCGCAAGTAGCTCGGCGTCTGCGGGATTACCCTCAATGCCAAGCTCGGCGTCAAGCTCGGCATCAAGCTCGGCTGCCCCGATAACCGATTCGAGTTCGCCTATCGCGGTCAAGGTTGATATCCAATTGCGCTGCCACTTGCGATTTGTACGCGCGAAATCCAGCTTCAAGCCGGGCATATCGCGCAATTGACCTACTGGCGCGCGACCTCTTTGTCTACCCATAGCATCCCTCCAAAGTGATTTCTACTAGGGT
The DNA here is from genome assembly GCA_028875335.1 of Gemmatimonadota bacterium. The sequence continues at coordinate 13,323 of JAPPEF010000158.1, read as the reverse complement.
AGCACAGAACCGCTATGTAAACGAGTCCTCGTAGGGGACGCGGCGCGGCGTACCTGTCAATTGCATGGTCAAGGTTATCTCCATGACTGCGCGGCTATGGCTCAATACCGGCGTAAAGCCCACAATGATCACATCAGCGTCAAATACCGGCCTGCCAGCATCATTGCCGTGCCAGCCGTAGACCATAGCGACTTGCTCACTCGTGGCGAATATGCCGCGATAGGTAGCCCAATCGTCCGGGAAGTAGCGCAGCGAAATCTCGTAGCTGTCGCCGCCCTTCATGCCTACCGCGTACTCCATCCACTCTTTGTTGCTACCCGAAGTGATATCCTCAACCGCGGCGCTATAGCCGCCCAAGTTCAGCGTGCCTCCCCAGTAAGGCGAAACATCAATGCCGTCAATTGTCAAGTAGGCATCATTGCCGTTGTATGCGCTCATCATTGCCTCCTAGGGCGCCAGCTTGCCTGCGGGCGCGGGATCGAATATCGCTTGTGTCGTGCTAGTCGGGGTCATGCAAGGGATTATCGCGTCGCCAGTCGCAAGGTCTGCGCCAGGCATCCAGCCGCCAGCAGTGCCGCTTACATAAACCTGTGTGCCTAGCGTAAGCGTAAAGCCGGGCGTCAAGCCAGTGTCCCTTGTGCATACCAGCAGGGGTTGTCCCGCCGCTGGCGCGCTGTGTACTGCAATGCCAATCTGCGTCAAGTCGTCGGCATCAGCAGCATCCGCATCTGCTAGCGACCAGCGCCCGTTGCTATCTTTCGCAATTGCCGCGCCCGCCGCGATAGCGCCGCTTGCTAGCCCCACCACCAGTTGCGCCGCGCCACTGTAGCGGATATCTGCTGCTACCTGCGTATAATCAGCCATCTGTTGCCTCCTGTCCAATAAATACCGCAAATCGCGCTTCGTATGCCACCCGCGCCGCGCTCTTTGCGCCCGCAGGATAATCAATATGCTTTTGCTCGCCTGTTACCCGCGCCTGTTGCATATACCAGCCGTCCAATCTCCAGTCACGATGGTCATGCAATGCCAGCACATTTTCAAATACCTCTTGTATTCTAGACAAGTCCTCGCTTGCTCCACCGACCAGCACATGTACCTCGCCTTCCATAACCCGATAGCGACTAGCCGCGTCTATCGGCTCGGTCAAAGCGCCTACCATAATCAGCACATGTACCTTGTAAGCGTCCTGTTGACTTACCAGGTGCTCGCGGGTCGTTATGCCAGTTGCCGCGTCAAGCCGCTCTTTGAATAAGCGGTCTAGTACTATTGCAGCGCTTCTCGCCATATTTTTTCAAGCCCGCTCATCGCTTGCTTGCTAGCTTCTGATATCCAGGGGCGGTCTTTGTCTCGGTCAAGGTACAAGCCGTACTCCATGCCTCGAAGCTCTACCGTGTTGTCATCGGGGAATACCCTATTGAGCGAATTGCGCAATGTGCCTGTATCAATAGACGGCGGGTAGCCTGGCAGTGAGCGATAAACCGTCCGTGCCCGACCGCCGCGTCTAACTTGCACTGGTCGCTTGACCGTATTCGTGAATAGCAGGCGCGCTTGATTTATCCAGCGATCGCCAAAAGACGACAAGACTCGCCTCTTATCCTGTGACGAACGCGCGGCAAGGCGGCGCAGTCCGCTGGCATTTATCGTTACATCAAAGTGCAGGTTGTCCGACATTAGACTCCACCCAGCGGATCGACCACATTGACGGTCAAGTAGGGGCGCAGTGGCAAGGCAAACATAACCGCTTCTACATTGAATACCCGACCCGCAAACTTGACCTGGTCACCGACCACGATTGATTCGTCTTTGGGCAGAAGTAGCCGGCGGGCGTTCGCGCTTGTCAACACATTGCTTGCCTCGTCTATGTTGGCAATGTTATTGCCGCGTACCATCATGCAAGGCACGTCATAGCGACCTGGCGCTTGTGCCTCTCCAATCTCATGCGCAGGCAGTATCGCGCAGGTCTCGGTCAAGGCGTGCCGCGCAATCTGTCGCTCAATTGCCCGAAGTCCAATCAATTGAACCGCCTATAAGTGTCGCGCTCTAGCCTGTCCCTATCGGGGTCCACCCCTAGCCGCAACAGTTCCTCGCCTAGCGCTGTGCCGTAAGTGTCGCTGCGCTCTAGCACAATCGCCTCGCCATCCGGCAAATCGTACAAGCCGAACTCGCGCCGCTTCTGCGCTAGCGCGGCCTTCAGTGCCGTTATCGCATTCGCATAGCTTAGTCGCAAGTCAGGCGAACCGAAATCGGGTTGCCGCGATAGTTCGGCAAGCTGTCTATTCAGTAGACTGATCACTGCCTCGCCTACGCTGCCAACCGACAAGGCATAGCCGATTTCATCATCAGTAAACGCCGCTTCATCAGCGCGCGTATCACCAACGTGAAATCGTACCTTGCCAGTGTCGGTTGACAAATCGTAGGTAAAAGTCATGTGGACGATCCATAAATCCAGCGCCAGTCCGCAAAGCCCAGGTCAAATCGCGCATAGGCGCTATAGACAAGCTGCACTTGATTCGACTTGCTCGGCTCAAAGCGAATCTGCGGCATAACGCGATTCAGAAATAGCGCCACCCGTCGTCCCTTGACAGGGTCGATGAGAAACCACCGTTGTCCGCTTGTGCTAGTGTCGGTCAAGTAAGGCCAAACCACCACCTGGTAGTTCATCATAGCGTCGGGAGATTGCGCATCATTGGGCGCCCCGACCTCGACCCTCGACATAGCAAGTTGCATTGCTGTCTCGGCTAGTTCGGGCGGCACAAGTATCATGCGCCCGATTGACGGGTCAATCTGCCCGCGATCGTCTACAAAGCGCATCATTTTCTGCCTAGCCGCGCGCAGTCGCGCCTTTGTTAGCGAGCCAACATCCAGGTTGTCGTGGGTTGCTCCAGCATTGCTAGGTCCAAGCGGGTGGTCGTTAGCTAGCAGTGCCTTGCCGTCGGGCAAAACATAATCGCCAGCCGCATGCGCATTGTTGAATAGATCGGCGGCCATCAATTCTTTCAAGCGCGCAAAGGTCGTACCCGCCTCCTCCGCGGGACTGAAGGCCATTTCTGTCAAGCCGCCGTCATCGACCAGCTTGCGCTCTATCACAATATCCGCCGTGTACTCGTCCGGGGTAAACCGCTTTGTGTAGCCTTTGCGATTGTCAAGCTGACCAACGCGCCCCGTGTCTCGGTACTGCGTAAAGCTAGACGGGTCATAGCCGCCGACCGCTACGACCTCCTCCCAGGCGCGAGTAGTCGAGCGCACATTGAAAATCTGCGGGATTTTGCTATCGATCATTCCCGCCCCGACATCCCAGTACTCGTAAATGCCAGGGATAAGGGACTCCGCGAACTCCGTGCTATATGTAGGCATTTTCTCCTCCTATGCCGCTGCTGTTGACTTTGCGTCAAGGATTCGCAAGGCCTCATCCGCCCAAGTCACATAGGTCAATTTGCCGTCCGACGCCCAGGCCACCCGCCAGGTATCGTTATCGGCAGCAGTGTTAGATACTCCAGCTGTTTGCGCGCCGCTTGCGCCCTGCACTTCCATAGCTAGTCCGATAGTTCGCTCAGTCGTATCGTAGACCTCGAATACCGCATCGGCATTGACAATCACCGGCACAAGGTCGCCAGCCGCGAAGCTCTTTGTCTGGTTGCAAACCCCCACCATCAAGCCAGCGTGACTCTTTGCGGATGTGCCTAGCACTACATCATTGTCGGTTGCACTTTGAAAGGCAACCGTATCGCCAGCCACTAGACTGATCGCCGATTTCGCCTTGTAGTACTGAACCACCGGCATGGCGTTTACCCCACCGAATAGGCAACCCGCGAAACGAAAACCCTTGAATTCTGTCGTTACCTGCATACCTACCTCCTAGAACGGCAACTCTTGATAAACAATGGTCGCTACATAAATGCCCGAATTGCATTGCCCCGCGCTGAAGGTCAATTTGCCCATAATCGGCAAACTGCCGAACTGCGCCGTCCGCATTGGATAATGCCAGCCCGACTCGTCATGATCTGTCAAGTTCAAGGCGCGCAAGGCAGGTTGTCCAATATCAACTTGAAAGTCGCTGGTCGGGGCGGCGTTCGCGGGCAATTGCAAATGAACTGCGATGAGCCAGCCGCGATATTCAATATCAGTCGTTACTGAACCCGCCTGGTCGTTGACCTGACCGCCGCTGGCAACTTCAAGCGTAAGTTGTATCTGTCTAAGTGGGGACATCGTTCACCAGCCAATCGTGGACATTTTGACCGACTGGTCGTGCTACCTGTGGCGGGACTCCGCCGTGCTGCCTGTGGCGGGACTCCGCCTGCCAATATCATAGCACATAAAAAAAGCCCGCGCAAGCGCGGGCTGGTACTGCGCGGGTTTTATACTTCAAGCTTACCCTGCGATATCCTCGCCGTGTCGCGCCCACGTCATTTCGTATGCCTCGCGCTCTACTTGCAAAGCGATCCAGGCATACTTGGCGACATCCGCTCCCTTCGCCGCGCACTCCTCTTCGTATGTCTCGCGCGCCACTTGACCATGCCAGTTGGCAATTGCGTCTATCACAGAGTCCATTGTGTGTCCAGGTCGCTCACCAGCTGCGCGCTGGAACGAGAAGGCATCGACTTTTTTCGCAACATCCAGGCGATAGGGGGTCTCATGACATACTCTAATATCGCAAGTGATCAGCAACTCCCCGTCCAGCTTGCGTAGCACATACTCCAGTGCCCCTGTGCTGTGGCAAGTAGCAATCGGCTGACCATTTGCTTCGCGAGGCTCCAGCCACTGGCAATCACGAGTACCCTCGCGCCCGTACAACACATTGGCAGTGTTGCCGTAGAACTTGTCTGCGCAGTAAATTTCAAAGCGAGTGTAGACCTTCATTGCGTACCCCTTTCAATTGACTATGCCTACATTGTATCATAGCACTTCTAGGTTGTCAAGGAGCAATTTGAGCAATTTTGAAATTGGATCGTGTCGTAAAAAAGCCCGCGACTAGGCGCGGGCTGGTGGCTTTATACTTCCAGACCTACATACCCGGCGACATCCTCGCCGTGTAGCGACCACGCCGTTTCGTATGCCTCGCGCGCCACTTGCAAGGCGCGCATTGCCTTGCACTGCGCGAATGCTGCTGCGTCAGTCGCTACCTCTTGCTCATCATAAGCGACGGTAGCCGCGTCAATATCTGACTGACTAGCCCTGCCTATCAGCAATTCAACAATCTCGCTGCCCAGGATAATAAGCTCGCGGTACTCAGCCGCGCACTTGACCTTTGCAAACCCGTATGCGTGCACTGCGCCTTCGTATGTTGCCTTTGCCTTTGCGATATTCGCGTTCATGATACTCCCCTTTCAATTGACTATGCCTACATTGTAGCACATACCTAGCTAGGAGTCAAGGGGCAATTTTCGCTTTCGGCAAACGAGTTTGCGCTATTTTGATAGCCGCGTCCAATTCGTCTATGCCCATCCACCGACGACACAATTGCTCGGCGGCCACCAGCGTTGTACCACTGCCACAGAACGGGTCTAGTACAAACTGGTCTACCTCACTGCTAGCCTTGACCATGCGACGGTACAAGCCACAAGGCTTCTGTGTCGGGTAGCCAGTGCGCTCTCTAGCCATGTGCATATTATGTGAAAAATCCAGCCAGTAGCTTTCGGGCATTTTGCCGCGCTTCAGATACTCGGCTAGCTCGGCGTTTGTCAGTCTGTTGACCCTTCCACCGACCAGCATGCCGCGCCGCGCGAAACCGAGACCGTCGCCAGGAGGTCTTTTGTAAGGCACGCGAATATCATCGGCATTGAATACATACTTGTCAGTTTTCGTATAAAACAGGATTGTGTCATGCTTGCGCGGGTAAAAGCGGCGTGACACAGACGGTCCGGTATAGCTCCATATAATCTCGTTGCGAAAATTACTCGCGCCAAAGATTGCGTCCATCAATATCTTTACATAGGCATGCGCAGTCCAATCGATGTGCAGATAAATGCTACCGTCCTCGCGCAACACGCGGCGCATTTCTAATAGTCGCGGGGTAAGAAATGAAAGGTACCCGCTCATGCTGCCCGTCGCTATATCAATAACCTTGCCAACTTGACCTGGTAAATCATAATCCTCAATTGCGCTCCACTTGTCGCTGAAGCTCGCCCCTTTGGATTCGAATACCTTGCCTTTATTGAATGGTGGATCGGTAGCGATCAGTTGCACAGACGAGCTAGGTAGACGGCGTAGAACGGACAGGTTGTCTTTGCAATACAGAACCCGATTTTCAAGCATATTTTCGCCTTTGCCTTGTGCCTAGAAGTCAAGGGGCAATTTTCGCTTTCGGCAAACGAGTTTGCGCTATTTTGATGGCCGCGTCCAATTCGTCTATGCCCATCCACCGACGACACAATTGCTCGGCGGCCACCAGCGTTGTACCACTGCCACAGAACGGGTCCAGCACAAACTGGTCGACCTCACTGCTAGCCTTGACTATGCGACGGTACAAGGCAGACGGCTTCTGCGTCGGGTAGCCGTTGCGTTCTCTAGCCATGTTGTTTAATGATGGAATGTCTACCCACCAGTCCAGCATACCCTTTGATTTGCCTGCTAACCTCACAGAAGTTGCGGGAACTTGAGGCTTATGAAACTTGTAATTGCTGGTTTTTGTGTAAAAAAGTATTGAATCGTGTTTTCGTGACCAGTATCGTTTGGAGCTACCTCCTAGAGAGTAGCTCCATACAATCTCGTTGCGAAAATTACTCGCGCCAAAGATTGCGTCCATCAATAGCTTTACATAGGCATGCGCAGTCCAATCGATGTGTAGATAAATGCTACCGTCCTCGCGCAGCACTCGTCGCATTTCTAATAGTCGCGGGGTAAGAAATGTAAGGTAAGCGCGCATGCTACCCTTCGCTATATCAATAACCTTGCCAACTTGACCTGGTAAATCATAATCCGCAATTGAGCGCCACTTGTCGCTGAAGCTAGCGCCTTCGGATTCGAATACCTTGCCTTTATTGAATGGTGGATCGGTAGCGATCAGTTGCACAGACGAGCTAGGCAGCCGACGTAGAACGGACAGGTTGTCTTTGCAATACAGAACCCGATTTTCAAGCATATTGCACCTTTGCCTTGCGCGCCCTACATAGTCTAGCACAAAGCACTGTCTACACTGTATACGCGGTTTCAATACCCCCTCGCGCGCGCGCGCGCGCGCGCGAGGCAAGTGTCACGAGTGCGTATACAGTGTAGACAGTGCTACTGCCTGGCGGGGTTTATGCTTCAAGCATATTGCAAAGCCGCTTGCGGATTGCCGATAGCGCCTTTGCGATCGCGTCTTTCACTGAATAGGCGCAGTGTCAATTTGCGCAAGCCGCTTGCGGTACTGCTCTTCGCTCATGCCAGCCGCCTTGCGCGCCGCCTCTTGCATTGCGGTTAGCGGCTGGTCGCCCGTATTGAACTGCGCCGATGTATCTTTACGGTCGGGAGTAGGTCGCGTCAACAACGCAGAATTGCTATCCAGCCAGGCAAGCTGTAAGTCAGGCGACATGGCCGGCACCATGCCGCGATATTCCTCTGGCAATTTTTCTGTGCGCGCCTTGACCGAAGCGGACAGAACGCCTTCATAATTCGCGCTCTTATCCCGCGCCAACTCCAGTTCGGCTTCAAGCTCGCCAAGTCGCTTCTGCGCCTCCTCGTATAGCGGGCGGTATTTGCCTTGCTCTTTCAAGGCGCTGGTAGCGGCCTCCTTCTCGGCGCGCCGCTGTGCATCGACCTTGTCCCGTTCTGCCTGCTGTGCCTCGCGCAACTCGCGCAATTCCTCTTTGCGCTGCGCAGACTCGCTATTGACCTCGCCGAGCCGTTTTTCAAGGCGCGTTATCGCGTCCAGCGCCTCCGCCGGCCATCCGCTTCTGTCTTCTTTGTCGGCCATTATGACTCCTGTTTGAATATGGTAACTTGCTCTACGGTCAAGCGCGGGATATCCTGGAAGTTAGACGCGATAAATGTTTTGCGCAATATCGCTACGCCGCCGCCTGTCGCCGGCAAGCTGTCCCATGCTTGCACTTGAAGCTGGTCTCGGTCGGGTTGATTTTTGATGAATGCTCGGCAATCAAGGTCGTCAATCTGCGCAACATGGTCTTCGCCACGCATAATCACATATTGCCGTTCTGCAATTATCTTCATTGCGCTACACTCCCGCACCGTTCGGGTTGTCGCGACCCCTGACCAGGCTAGCTTGTCTCTCCGCGTTTTCTGCCCACATTCTATCACGAAGGGCGGTTTGCCGACCATAGGGGCTGTCAAGCCAGGCGCGCCACTGCTCTTTTGTCCGAATGGACGGGGTCAAGTGGACGTCGAAGCTATTCCAATCGCAAAACCAATCCCCGTTTAGAGATAAATAGCCGCCCACATCGACCAGCCAAATCGCAAAATCATCATTGGCGCTGCCAAGCTCCAGTAGCCGCTCAACTTTGGCAATGGTATTTACAGAATTGCGCCACCCCATCGGGTTACCATTCCAGACCTCAAAATTAGTCGCCATCGTCAATCTCCTCATATTGATCAACTTCTATCTCTACGATTGTGCCGTCTGTCCGCCGTCCACGAATTTTTTCAACCCCTACCTTTCGTATTTCATGATGCGGCCGCATAATCCATTCTTTCTCCTCTGCGTCGTAACTGGATACGCCTCTAATGCCAACATACGCGCCACCCTTTCGCGGTATAATTTCTAATACTCTACCTTCTCCCTCTTTGCCGATTTTCGCAAAATTCATCGCAACGCCAATATCCAGTGAAGTTGAAGTAAGCGGACTAATCTTTACAACCTCGCCAATCTCCCTAGTCGCTAGATAATCTGCCCACTCCCCCGTATTGCCGCGCCAAACTACCTGCGGCGGATCGCCTACAAATTTTGCAATGTATTTCTCAACTTTCTTGACCTTTTCTCTAATCCAAATTTTCCTTGTCTCTTTCCAGCCTTCTGTTTTGCCGAGCATATAATGGTTCATCGCTGTGAAACCACCGCCAGTAAAATCCTCGACAGCCTCTAACTCCCGCGCTGTCCCCTTCTTTTTCAATACGCGCGCCAGTTTCGCTAGCCTGCTCTGCTCCTTTTTGTCTAGCTCTCTAAGCTCGCCAGGCGCAAGCGGCCAATCTTTCGCGCCTGCTGCCTTGGGTTCGTACAAGTCTCTGATTTTCTTGAAATAAGTTTTTTTCTGTTTTCGCATAGCGGCGGCGCGCTTGACCATTTTATCAGCCAGCGCCTTGTCTTTGACCGCCGCGAAAACATCCTCCCCTTTTATATTGGCTATCGCTTCATATCCCTCGAAAAATGCCTTGCGCCCTTGTGCAGTCGATAGCGCAGAATCCATCAGCGACTTGGCATCAGTAAACTGCAAAAATGTATCCAGCTCTTTTACTTTCGTCTTTGTAAAGTCCCTGCCCTTCAGAGCGCCCCGCGCCCGATACTCCAGCGCGCCACCCGCTTCAATTCTGTATACTCGTCCATTATCGTCAACTTGCAAGTTGCCGGGCGCGGCCACATCCCAGTTGGCAAGCCACATATCGGCTGGCAACCCGCGCGCCGCGCCGATTTTCATCTTGTCGGTTGCAGACCACGCACGATAATCAGTTGTGCCTGGAACCCACTCGCTCACCATTGCAGGCTTGCCGTCTACCTCGCGCTGGTAGGTAACCGGCGTGTCTACCCCGACCATTCTGTACAAATCGTTGGCGGCAAGCTCGGACCGAATTCGGTCCTCATCCATAAACTTGACGTAGTATTTTTTACCATCCTGGTCTTCGTATTGTCCGCCAGGATTAGAGCCGAGCTGTCCGCCTACCTTTGTAAAGGTCTCCTGTACTGGCGCTTGCCGATAAGGGTTGTAGGTAGCGCGGTTGCGCTGTTTGTCCTCGCGGATTTGCGCCAGCGATTTCTCGCGCATCATTTCGCCATAAAGCGGATTGTCGTATCGCTCGCGAAAATCGTTAAAATCTATCTCTCCAGCAGTCCAAGCTTGCCACTTGCGCGGCCCCATCCAGCGCCGCTGCAAGTCTGCGCTTTGCTTGGCAAAGTAGGCTTCTCCACTCTCTATCTGTACTGGATCGCCCTCGTACTCGGTGATAGTCGTGCAGCGCCCCTGGTGGTGGTCAATAATATGCTTGACCGCCTCACCATCATTTTCGCCGCGTTGCCACATTGTCTCGCCGTGCAGGGATAAGCAAGCCATGCAGGTACGCGGGTCTAGGGTAGCTATGCGGATAACCCGCGATATTGGCAGTTCACTGACCGCTTGTGTATAGCGGTCGGCTTCGGCGCGCACCAGGCTTTGTATGTAAAGCGTTCGGGTTAGATTTTCAGCGGCGTGATAGGGCAAGCCTTCTATGCTCTTTCGCAAGCGCTCGACAATCACATAAGGCGAATGCCCATATCGCAAGCCCTCAGTAGCCTGCTGTCTTACAACCGCGCCTAGACCTATCCAGCCGCGCTCAATTTCGCCTAGCCACTCCGGGCTATTCGCGAACTCGTGAACCTTCAATTCTGCCTTGATGCTTGCGCCAGCGAACTCGTTGACTATGCCGCGCAACCGTTCGGGCGCGGTCTCGCGCAGCGCATCATTGGCAAGCTGGTGACCCTTGTCCGCTCCAGCCCTTTCAATATCAGTCCCCAGACTGCGAAGCGAGCGCGCCGTATCCTCGATTTTAACTCCAAAATTCTCGAGCATTCCAGCGAGTATCTCTTGAAACTTCTCCCTGGACGCCCCCACAAAATCAGCCGAGGCGACTAGCTGCTGGTACATTTCGTCGGGCAACTTGACGCGCGCCGCTAGCCCTGCCGAAGCCTTGCGGGTAGCCGCGCGGGTAGCTTTTTCAACATCTTTGGCTTGCTTGTCGGCGAATTGCGCCGCTTCACGCGCGTTCACGCTTGCCGTCCAGGTAGCGGCGTACATGCTCTCGTATGCAGTCCGCCGCGCCGCAATACGATGTGCGTATCTTTATGCGCCAGCGAAGCGACAATTGCTTGCCGCAGATACGGCAGGTTGTCGCCTTTATAGGCTCCGATGATTCAAGCATGATCGCGGTACGCTTGTAGCAGAAAATCAGTAAAGGTCGGTTTCGGGTCGGGTAGTTGCGCGTACTGGCGCAATCGGCACTTGACTATCTGAACGATCAGCCAGCGATGAAAACTTGCACGGACCGCAGATACGGTCGGTTTCTCTTTGCCACAAGTTGCTATGCCTATACCGTCCACAATGATTGCACCACCATTCTATGCGCCCTTTGACAATGCGCTGCGCGGGGTTCAAAATGGTATATCCTCAATCGCGGCGCGCTGGAATTCGTCAAGCATAGGTTGTCGCTTCTTACGCCGCTTGCGGCGCTTGCGCTTGGCAGGCCTATCCTCGCGCATATCCGCTATCGCTTCAAGCGCAGCTAGCCAGTCCGCCATGCAGACTTGTCGCGGCAACCCGCCGCGCGGCGGTCTATCGCGCGACAACACTAACCCCGCTCGGGCAATGGATAGCCGAGTAACCCGAATGCACTAAGGTTGCAGGCGGGTGCAAGTGAACTTGAGCGGATAGAGCCAGGACTATGTTGCAGCCAGGCGCGGGCGGCGCGGTTTGCCGCATAGCCGGCGCAGGCGGCGGCGCAGGCGCGGGCATCGGCACATTCCAGCCTATCTCGCGCAAGGTAGCCTTGTCTTTCGCCGTGCAATCCAGCGCGCCGTTGTCAACATGACAATGATACCCCGCCTGCCAATGCAAGTCGGTTTCGCATACCAGCGTCTCGTAGCACAGATTGGCAGCCGAAGCCGTACCAGCCGCCACCATAATCATAATGATGATGAGCAATCTAGTCATGTCTACCTCCTATTCTGCGCGCCCGCGCGGTCCATTCAAGTATGCGCCGCCGGGTATGCTTGCCAGCAGTTGATCGGCGTGCTGCGCCTCTGCGTCTATCATTCGCTGCAACACTTCCTCTTGTCGCTCTAGCGTCCAGCCTAGCGCGTCACCGAGCATCTGCGCAAGCAACGTCTTGTCCATTGTCGCTTGATATATCTGTATCGCCAGCGCCACTTCTCCAGGAATTGAGCGCGTATCCTCGCCTGACCAGCGGACTTCTGCGACAAACTCGTCCGTGCTCGCTCCCGCGTACAAGCGGTCGGCCGCATAGCACATTGTCAAGGCGGACGTCCACGAATCGTTTATCGCAATCTGCGCCGCCTTGACCTTCGCTATCAGGCCAGATTCGCGTTGCTTCAAGGCTTCTCCAGACGGGTTTGTGCCTAGAACGCTAGCTATTGGCGTCTGCGTTATCTCGGCAATAAGGTCAATAACGCGATCTATCTCGCTGATGAACTCTACCAGCGAACCCTGCTGCAAAGCGTACATATCGGCTTGCGCAAGCTGCTCGGGCGTACCCTTGATAGGGATAATCGCGCCAGGCTCAATGCTAGACGGCGGGTTGAATCCCTTGGCTACCCGAACTTGAAACGCTGATAGCTCACCAGCGATTATCATGCTAGCGATTATGCGATTGAGCGCGTCTTGCAAGCTGATGACATCGGACACTTCACTGCGCCCGCCATAGCTACCGGGGTAAGCGCGATTTGTAAAATGGACAACGCCCTCCTGCCACAAATCGCTATGGACTGTGTCGCCATCCTGCCAGACCTTGATGGCGCTCTCCAGTCGGTAGCCGTCGTAGATTGGAATTATGCCCGACTTGCCGTCGTAGGGATAAGCAAGGCGCAGGCAACTAGCGTTGCGCTCGTCATAATCTAGCAGCAGGAAGGCATCTCCCTCGCGCAGAAGCGCAGTGTGCAGTTGCGATTGCAAAGCGTCAAAGCTATTGCGGCTTGACCATTCGGCAAGCCAGTCGGGGTCGCTACAGACAAAGCCAGTAACTTGCAGTCGCGCCGCCATCATGCTGATGACCATATTCATGTAGTTGGCGGCAAAGCCGCGATAGGGCGCGGTTTGTATATTGAGCGCGCGGCGCTGTTTCTCGGTCAAGTATATGTATTGATTGCCGACCACATAATCGCGCCATACGCGGACGTTGGCGGCGGCATTGTCGACCTCTTTGGCAAAGGCGTCTGGCAGCAGCGCAGGGTAGCGAGCTTGCAGAATATCAAGATTCATAAAATCCAGTATAGCGCATTTATTTCGACTGTGCTACACTGCTGGTATAGGCAATGCTTGTCCCTTTCAAGCTATCCACCTCGACTACCCTCCCTCGGGCGGGGTGGATAGCTTGAAAGGCATAGGCAATGCCTACCCCTTTCTAGCTATCCGCCACGACTATCCGCCTTCGGGCGGGGCGGATAGCACTGTCCCCCGCCCCATGATCCAATTT
>JAPPEF010000286.1 GCA_028875335.1 Gemmatimonadota bacterium | reverse complement strand
TCGGTGGCTTGGCAGTCGAGTCCCGCGCCGCCTAAGTGGCCGCTGTCGAGCGCGGCGATCAGAGCGGCTTCGTCAACTAAGCCGCCGCGCGCGGTGTTAATCAGGTAGGCTCCCTCTTTCATAAGGCTGAGGAACTCGGTATTGACGAGGTGGCGGTTGTCCTCGGTCAGCGGCAGGTGCAAGGTAACGGCGTCGGCTTGGGACAGCAGGGCGGCGCGGTCAGCAGGTTCGGCACCGAGGGCGCGGATTTGCGCGTCGTCGATCCAGGGATCGTGGACGAGGACTCGCATCTTGAAGCCGCGGGCGCGGCGCACGACTTCGGCACCGATGCGGCCGCAGCCGACTAGCCCCAAAGTCATGGCGCAGAGGTCTTCGCCGACGGGAACGTCGTAGGCGTCTTCTGTTTTGACCCGATGGTCGCCTAACTTTAGCGAACGCACCATCCCGAGGAGTAGGGCGAAGGTCAGGTCGGCCACTGCGTCGGCCATGGCCCCAGGGGTATTGGTGACGACGATGCCGCGCTGGGTGCAGTAATCGAGGTCAACCTTGTCGAAGCCGACGCCGTTGCGGGCGATGATCTTGAGCTGTTCTGTCTGGTCCATGGTGGCGGCGTTGAGGTTTTCGCCGCCGGCTAGGAGGGCGTCGAAGCCGTTTAGCTTGGCGCGGGTTTCCTCGTCGGGCCAGCCGGGTTGGGGGTGACGGACCTCAATGGCGAAGCCAGCGCGTTCAATAAGCTCGCGGGCTTGGCTTTGGCCTTGAAACTCGATCTCGACGCTGGACAGGATGCGGGATTGGGACATCTGTTCCTCTTCTTCTATTGGGCAGTGAAGCGGGTGTGTTCGTAGTCGGCGAAAGGAGTAGTCACTCCCAGCTCGTCGGCTAGTTTCTGAATGTGCTGCTGATGTTGGGGACTGATGGGTACGCCGTCGCGGGCGTATTCGTGCTCCCGTTGCCACTCCAGATTGCCGGGCAGCTCGGCGCGGTCGAGGCCGGGGAAGGGCCGCATGTTGCGGGCGGCAGCGACGAACGCGTCCATCTGCGCTTGAAATTCTTCTAAAGGCATAAAAGCGCGCACGTCAAAGGCGGCGAGGAAGGATCCTTGGTTGGATTCCCACGGCGATGTCGGCGGGATAAATTGCGGCAGGTAAATCCCGGCTAGCACGCCGCCCAGCGCCCGGTTTACCGCGCCGATGCCCAGTTCCTTGAAGAAGGCGAAGGGAATCCGCGCGAAGAGGTCTTCATTCCAAGGCAGCATGTGTGCGCCCATGTCGAGCACGAGGGGAGGTTGCTCGCCGTTGGGAAAGGCGATGCTGATCGGCGACGTGGCGTTGACTCCTTTGACTATCGATTCCGGCGGCAGATCGTAGCGGTGCGAGGAGATGGCGATCCCCACGCAGCCGGCTGCGGCGGCGATCCGCGAGTACTTGCCGGCGCTGCCGAAGTGGAAGTGGTTGCGGGTAGTCGCTGCGGCTGTGCCGTACTCCGCGGCCGTCTCAGCTACCCAAGTCATGGCTTGGTGGCAGGGAAAGTGCCCCATGCCACCATCGCCGTCGTAGACGCGGGCAGTGGTGGTTGAACTGGTCACCTTTATATTAGGGCGGGGATTGACGCGGCCTTCGAGCATCAGGCGCGCGTACCCGGGGATCTGCCAAGTGCCGTGGCTGTGGACGCCGCGCAGGTCGGTGGCAGTCAAGAGGTCGGCGAGGAACAGGGCGTCCGCGTAATTAGTACCGGCTTTTTGGAAGAGGTCGGCGGTGAGTTCGCGCAGGACAGCGGTTGGGATGCGGATACCTTCGGCAGGTGGTGTGTTTCCCATGATGGCTCTCTGGTTGGAGTAAAAAAGCGAATTATATACGGGCTTAGGCTTAGGCGTGTCAAGAAGCCGTAGAGGCTTGCAATAGGATAATGGAGGGACGGGGAATGTCCTACGATCTGTTGTTAAAAGGGGCGCGGGTGATGGACCCAGCGCAGGATGTGGATGGAATCCTCGACGTGGGGATCGTCGGGGAGCAAATCGCTGAAGTGGCCGAGGAAATAGCGGCCCCGGCGGCGGAGACGATCGACTTGTCCGGCAAGATTCTGACGCCGGGTTGGATCGATATCCACGCGCATCTCTATGCGGGATGCACGACTTGGGGGATCCGCGGCGATGTGCTGTGCTTGGCCACGGGTGTGACGACGATCGTCGATGCTGGAAGCGCGGGGTGGGCCAACTTCCAGGGGTTTGTCGATTACGTGATCGAGCCAGCGCGAACCCAGGTTTTGGGATTTGTGCACATTTCGGCGATTGGTTTGACCTGTGGGCCGGTGGGGGAGATGGTCGATTTGCAGTACGGCGATCCAGAGCGCACGGCGTTTGTGGCCCACCACTGGCAGGAGCACTGCGTCGGCGTCAAGGTGCGGCAGGGTGGGTTCCAGGTCGGCGAGAATGGGACCAAACCCTTGCAGTTGGCGGTGCAGGCGGGCGAATGGGCGGGGGTGCCGGTGATGGTACACATCGCTCGGGGGGTGCCGATTGTGGATGTGCTCGCTCTGCTGCGGCCCGGCGATGTGGTGACCCATTGTTATCAAGGTACGGGAGACTGCGTGGTAGATGACTCGGGGACGGTGGTGCCGCAGGTGTGGGAAGCGCGGGAGCGGGGCGTGCTCTTTGATGTGGGGCACGGCGGCGGCAGTTTTGACTACGGGATCGCAATACAGGCGCTGGCTGACGGTTTTGTCGCCGATGTGATTAGCACGGATTTGCACGCGCATAGCTGGGACAGCCCGATTGAGAGTATGCCGGAGACCGCGTCGAAGTTGCTCAACCTAGGAGTGCCGCTCGAGCGCGTCGTGCAGCAGAGCACGGCCGCGGCCGCTGACGCCATTGGGCGCGGCGAGGAGTTGGGTACTCTGCGGGAGGGGACGGTGGCGGATCTGGCGGCGTTTGAGGTGCTGGAGGGGACGTTTGAGTTCCAGGATGTGCGCGGCCGGCGCGAGCAGGGCGATCGCAAAATTGAGCCAGTATTGACCGTGCGCCGGGGCAAGGCGTATCGGCCGGAGGATTTGCGCGAGGAGCTAGAGGAAGCGCGCGAGCGGGCGCGGTTTATGCGGAGTCTCACCGGCAGGAATTTTACAGCCTTGGGTTGGGTTCCGGGTGGCGAGTGAATAGTGTTTAGACGATGAGAATTTACAACTGACGTTACGCATTGTAGGGGCAACCCTTGTGGTTGCCCTCGTAGGATCCCGCTGGCTGAATGCGCTGTATCGCTTGGGCGCCCACGAGGGACGCCCCTACACCGACCGATTCGGCGCAGATGAGTAACATCAGTTTATAACTGCTAATAGTAAGGAGTAAAAAGACTTGTTCGAATCAACTGACGATCTGCGCATTGATCAACTCAAACCCTTGATCCCACCGGCGATTCTGATGGAAGAGTTGCCCATTTCGGAAAAGGCCTCCCACACTGTGGCCGCGGCCCGGCGCGCATTGGACGCCATACTGGCCGAAGAGGACGACCGGCTAGTGGTGGTGGTCGGCCCGTGTTCGATCCACGACCCCCAAGCCGCGCTCGAATACGCGGACCGGCTCAAGGAAAAGGCCGCAGCCCTAAGCGACGAGTTGTACGTGGTGATGCGCGTGTATTTTGAGAAACCGCGCACTACCGTCGGCTGGAAGGGGTTGATCAACGACCCACATTTGGACGACAGCTTTGAGATCAACAGCGGCTTGCGCGCCGCACGCGGCTTGCTGGTGCAGTTGGGGGATATGGGTCTGCCGACTGGTTCCGAATTCCTCGATACCATCACGCCCCAGTTTATCGCCGACTTGATTGCTTGGGGGGCCATTGGTGCCCGTACTACCGAAAGTCAGGTTCACCGCGAACTGGCTTCGGGTCTGTCGATGCCCGTTGGCTTTAAGAATGGGACCGCGGGCAATGTGCAGATCGCCCTCGACGCCATTGGTGCCGCCCGGCATCCGCATCACTTTCTCTCGGTGACCAAGCAGGGCATTGCGGCGATTGTCGGGACTTCGGGCAATGCGAGTTGCCATTTGATTTTGCGCGGCGGCAGCGACGGTACTAACTACGACCACGCCAGCGTTGACGCGGCTGCGGGCCAGCTCAAGGAGGCGGGTTTGCCGCACCGGGTGATGATCGATTGCAGCCACGGCAACAGCGCCAAGGATCACAAGCGTCAGCCGGCAGTTGCACGGGCGGTCGCCGCACAGGTGGCGGAGGGAGCGCAGGATGTTTTCGGGGTGATGCTGGAAAGCCACTTAATCGAGGGCAATCAGAAACAGCAGGCGGGCAGTGAATTGGTTTATGGGCAGAGCATTACGGATGCCTGTATTGGGTGGGAGGATACGGTGGAGGTGTTGGAGGAATTGGCCGCGGCGGTGCGAACGCAATGGCGAAAAAAATAATCGACGACGGGGCTGACCGGCCTATCTAGCGTGAAAAATCTTTCGCTGCTCTTTTTGTGCGAGGCCCTCTCGCGCACCGCCAGTCTCGTCATGCTCTCGAGCATGGCGCTCATCGGCCAGCGGTTGACGCCGAATCCCGCGCTGGCGACCTTGCCGCTGGCCCTGGCGCCGGTGGCCACGATGATAATGACGGTGCCCGCGGCGCAGCTAATGCAGCGGCGGGGCCGCAAGATAGGTTTTGCGTTGGGTGCTGCGTTGGGCGTCGTCGGGGGTGCGGTGGGGTGTCTAGCTGTGTACCAGGGCAATTTCGCGCTGCTTTGTTTGGGTGGGTTGGGCATTGGTGCGGTCAATGGCTTTGCTACCTATTATCGATTTGCCGCTGGCGAGGTGGTGGCCGAGGATTTTCGCAGTCGCGCCATTTCGCTGGTGATGGCCGGGGGCGTCATTGCCGCGATTTCGGGATCCAATCTGGCGGCGTGGTCGCGGGAGTGGTTCCCCGATTATTTGTTCGCTGGCTCTTTTTTGGGAATTGCCGCGGTTCATGCGCTGGTTTTGCCGGTGCTCGGCTTTGTCTCCTTTCCCGCGCCTAACGCCGAGGAGCAGCGGGCGGGTGGGCGTTCGCTCCGGGAGATCGCGCGGCAGTCGGATTTCGCGTTGGCGGTGGTTGGGGCGGTGGCTGCTTGGGGGCTGATGTCGCTGTTGATGAATGCCACGCCGCTGGCGATGAAACGGCATTTGCACTCCTTTGCCGATACGGCTTGGGTGATTCAGTGGCATGTGCTGGGCATGTACGTGCCGTCTTTTTTTACCGGGCACCTAATCTCGCGTTGGGGGGAGCACCGGATCATGTTTACTGGCATCGCGTTGCTCGGGTGCTCGATCGCGGTCAATTTGAGTGGTGTCGGACTCTATCACTACACGATTGGGTTGGCGCTATTGGGCGTGGGGTGGAATTTTCTTTTCGTTGGGTCAACGTCGCTGTTGGCGATGACGCATCGGCCCGAGGAAAAGGCGCGGGTGCAGTCCTGCAATGACTTTCTGGTCTTTGGCCTGATCGTGTTGACCAGTTTCGGGGCGGCGCCTTTGGAGGGGATGCTGGGTTGGGATAGGCTCAATCATTTGGCTGTGCCTTTTTTGCTGGCGGTGGCGGTGGTGCTGGGGTGGTTGTGGACGCGGACAGGGTGGGGCGGCTAAGAAATGGACTATATCTAAGGAGGGTTCCGACGATGGCTAAATATCGCGTGGGGTTGATCGGGGCTGGGCGCAAAGGCACGCAGCACGCGCGCGCCTATATGCTCGACGAGCGCACGGAGTTGGTGGCCGTGGCCGATGGAGATCCGGAGAATTTGGCGCTGTTTCAAAAGCGCACGGGCGTGCCCGGTTATGCCGACTATCGCCAGATGCTAGAGAAAGAGGCGCTCGACATTGCCGCGCCGATTTTGCCGGTCGGCGTCAATCCGGAGGTCGTTATCGCCTGTGCGCAAGCCGGGGTCAAGGCCATCCTCTGCGAAAAGCCGATCGCGGCCTCACTCGAAGAGGCCGACCGCATGGTCGCCGAGTGCAAGAGCCGGCGCATCTCCTTTGGCGCGGGCGACTTGGACGTCAATCTGCCGGCCTACCAAAAGGCCCTAGAGTTCATTGGTGCGGGCGAGTTGGGGGCGGTCAAGCGGATCACCTTGCTCGGCGGGTCGGGCACGGAGATGTCGGGTGGCGGCTGCCAGCGCTTTACGCTGATGCGCCACTTTGCTGGCTGCGACGAGGTGGCGTGGGTGTCGGGTTGGGTCAGCGACGATCCTCTGAGCGAACACGACCAAGGCGGGGCTGGGTACGTGCGCTTCGCCAATGGAATCGAGTCGTTTATCTACCGGGACAAGGACGCGCGAGGTCGCGGCTACGAGGTGGTCTGTGAGGAGGGGGTCTTCTACTCAGATGACAATCTCGCAGGCTTATACCGGTACGTTGAAGGCGATGGGGCGAGCTGGGAGAAGTTGGAAAAGATTGAGGGCGTCTTGCCGGAAGGGCCGATTTACGGCGTTTACGGCGGAGAGCGCGGGTACGACGCCGAGGGCTGGCGCTGTCTTGGGGACCGCAACAGGGCTAGTTGCAAGGCTATTATCGACGCGCTGGAGCGGGGCGAAGATCCGCCCGGCAGCGGCGAGAACGGCGTCAAGGTTCTCGAAATGGCCATCGCGGTGCGCGAGTCGCATCGACAGGGGTGTGTGCCCGTGGCGCTGCCGCTGGCCGACCGCAGCCTGCGCCTCATTCCCCGCCCAAGTCGGATGTATAACAAGAAGCCGATCTTAGGCCACGAAAAATACATGGATCAGGTTTTGTCCCAAAAGAAGGACTAAGAGGCCAGTGCGCCGAGAATAGGAGCTTAGCCATGGACCGACCCCGTTTGATTCACTACAACGACGCGCACCACTTCCACGCCAAGCGACTCGAACCACCAGCCAGCCGCCACCTGCTGAACTGGCCGGTAGATGAGGTGTTGGGCACGGGCGTGGATTTGCTGGTTTTGGGATTGGGTTATAGCGACGTCTTCTTTCACCAGAGCAAAGTCGGCCGCGTGGTGGGGCAGGGAAAGGAGGTGTGGGAAAACTACATCGACTGGCGGATTATGCGGATGGTCGAGGTGGCTAAGGAGTTGGGGACTGATCAGGTGCGGGCCGTCATTGAGCGCGGTCGGGAGACAGGGCTGAAGGTGTTTCCCAGCCTCAAGCTCCAGGACTCTGCCCGGCCGGGAAGCGAGCGCTTCGGGCGGCTCAAGGAACAGTACGGGGCCGCGGTGTGCATTGGCGACGCCGGTCGGGCCGAGTGGTGTTACGACTACGCGCAAGAGGCCGTGCAGGAGTACAAGCTGGCCCTCATCGGCGAATTGCTGGAAGGCTACCAGCCTGATGGACTGGAACTGGATTTTTGCTTTGACAACTTCTATTTCAAAAAGGATGAGATCCAGGAAAACGCGCCGCTGATGACTGAGTTTGTGGCCAAGGTGCGGGCGTTGGCCGAGGAAATCGGCGTGCGGCAGGGCCGCAAAATTTCGCTTATGGCGCGGGTTCATCTAAAAGAGGAAGACAACCTCGCGGTGGGGCTGGATGTGGAGGCGTGGCTGCGGGCTGGCAGCCTCGACTGGGTCGTCGGTCAGGACGAGAACGTGCTGGTTGACCCAGGCATTCAGGCACCGTGGCTGGCCGAGGTGGCCGAGAATGCGGGTGCTGCCGCGTATTATCGGCCGCCGCGCCGGATCTACGACGAGCGGGTGGGGTTGCCGAGCATTGAGATGTACCGCGCTCTCAGCCAGACTCTCGCTTGGCAGGGCTACGCGGGGATGTACTTGGGCTATATGCCTTGGCCGTTGGCTGAGCGCGAGTACCAGATCCTGCGCGAGGTGGCCTATCCGCAGGTGCATGCCCGGCGCGACAAGCGCTACTTGTTGCAGCCACGCGAAGGGATCATCGGGGAAGAGACTTCTACGCCGGAGCGCCAAGTGCCGGAACAGCTCTTGGAGGGCGAGACGGTCGCGCTTGACGTTTGGGTGGCCGACGATGTGGAGAGCGCCCGCAGCGATGGGGAGATGCGTCCGGCCATTTTGACGCTACGCTTTTCTTTTTTCTGCATTGAGGACGAGATCGAAATGCGCTTTAATGGCCGGGTTCTGTCTCGCGCCGAAGCTGAAATCAGCGACGAGCGCGCGTTGACCATTCCCGTTCAGCTCGCCGGGAGTATGGCGGTGCAGGCCCCGTTGGGTTTTTCAGCGCACTGGTTTCGCTTTCGCTTGGCACCGGAGGAGGTGAGGCGCGGGGCCAATCGGGTCGAGATCGAGGTGAAGAAGCTGGAGGCGCGGGCGGGTTTTGTCCGCAGCATTAATGGGGCGGAGATACTAGTCCGCTATAAGGACTTTGTGCGACCCGAAGGTTTGGTACTGGAGCGGATTGCTCCGCCGGGAGGTTGAGATGCGCGTATTGATTACGGGAACTAGCGGTTTTATCGGCCGGGCATTGGCCGCGGATATGGCGGCGGACCACGAGGTGGCCTGTCTGTCGCGCCAGCCGACGGAGGTTGCGGGGGTGGAGGTGGTGGTTGGGGATTTTACGCGGGGGGAGGATCTGCACCGGTTGGATCGGTGGAATTTCGACGCGCTGGTCCATTTGGGGGCGGTGACGGGTGCGGGCACTGAAACGGACCTCATGCGGGTCAATGTCATGGGGACCTATGGCTTGTTGCGATATCTGATTGATCGGGGTTGCAGCAAATTTGCATTGGCCTCGTCGATCGCCGCGGTCGGGATGCAGTCGGTGCATTTTCGGCCGCTCGAACTGCCGATGTCGGATGAGCATCCGTGTCTGGACCGCGACGGCTACGGTTTTTCCAAATACATGATGGAGGAGACGACCCGCTATCTGGCGCGGCAGCGGGAGGAGCTAGACTTTATCAATATTAGGTTAGCTTCGATTTGGCCCGAGGATCGGGTTCCTGCGCCACGGCAGCCGGGGCCGGTGGGACAGTGGGGAATGGGGGCGATTTCGTGTATGTATTTGAGCGATGCGGTGCGGTGCTTCCGGCTGGCGGCGGAGAGCGGGCACAAGGCGGGGGTGCGGATTTTGAACGCAGTGGGGACGCAGGCTTGTGTGGCCTGTACGGTGCCGGAGTTGATGCGGATTTGGTATGGGGCGGACGCGGAAAAGATCGACATGGCGCATTACGAGCGGGTGGGGCACGAGCGGGATCCGGTGTACGATATTGCGCGGATTGAAGCGGAGTTGGGATTTGTGCCGGCGCGAAGTGTGTTGCCGGAGTGAATGCGCGGTACGGATGGCCTAAGTACACGACAGTAATCCACTGGACGTTAGGCATGGGCGACCTGAGATGCTTCGACTCCGCTTTGCTCCGCTCAGCATGACTGGTGATGACGCCCCTGTTGTCATGCTGAGCGAAGCGAAGCATCCCCTACTGCTCTACTGTCGTGTACTTAGCGAACTATTCCCGTGCGAAGGGTTGGGGGCGCTGAGTGGTGCTGTCTTCCCACTGGCCGCCCACCGGCCTGAGTTGACCCGTGCCCGTCACCGCGAAATTGCGTCCGTCGCGCTCGGGCACTACGTAGCGTTCGTACCACGCCTCCAGCCGCTGCTTTAGGTCGCCGATTCGCTCAGCTTGGCTGGGATCGTCCGCCAGATTGGCGCGCTCGTCTGGGTCGTTGGCTAGGTCGTAGAGTTCGTGCGGCCCATCTGGATAGCGGTGGACGTATTTCCACGCCTCGGTGCGCATCATCCGCGTCGCTCCGTATTCGTCGTAGATGACTACTTCCTGCCGACCGGTGTCGTCTGCTCCCAACAACAGCGGCAGTGCGCTTTGTCCGGGCAAATTGGGACCCTCGGGTAGTGGCAGGCCTAGGTAGTCGAGCAGGGTCGGCATAAAGTCGTAGGCACTGACCATGCCGTCCTGGACGCTCTCCGTAGGGATGCGGCTGGGGTGGCTGACGACGAAGGGCACCTTGATCGAATTCTCGTACATGTTCGGCGGATAGGTGCCGTTGCCCTTGCCCCAGAAACCGTGGTGGCCGCAGCTAAAGCCATTGTCGCTGGTGAAGACTACTAACGTGTTCTCGCGCAGCCCTTTTTCCTCTAGCTTGTCGAGGATTCGTCCGATGTCGCGGTCCATGGCCGTCACCGCGGCGAAATAGCCTTTGAGCATCTCGCGGTTGCCCAGACAATTCTCGCTCAGCGCGTGTCCCACCGCCCAGGGGTGGATCGCTTCCTGCGGACAGGAGTCGAACGCGCAGTTGTCGTAGGAATCGACGATTTCCTGCGGGTGGCCAGTCCACGGGCTGTGGGGTGCGGTGTAGTGGACGCCTAGGTAAAAGGGCGCGTCGCCGTCAGCGTGCTGATCGACAAATGCCAGTGCGTCGTTGGTGATTGCCGTGGTCACGTAGCCCGGCTCGGTGATCAGCTCGCCGTCGCGGATCATGGGCGCGTCGTTGTACGGCCCGCCGCCCTGCTGATGCACGTACCAATGCGAAAAGCCGTGCTGCGCGAGTTGGCTGTGCCCGAGGTGCCACTTGCCGCTCAGCCCGCAGACCCAACCGTTGTCAGCAAGGATGTCGGTGTAAGCCACCTCGCCGGCGAGATAAGCGGCTGCGGAGTCGCCGACGTTGCCCTCTCTGATCCAGTCGTGCACTCCGTGCTGTGAGGGGATTCGCCCGGTCAAAAAGGTCGCGCGGCTGGGCGAGCAGACTGGAGTGGCGACGAAGAAATTGTCAAAGCGCATGCCCGTCTGGGCGATGCGGTCGATTGCCGGGGTGCGGATTTCCGCGTTGCCGTAGCAGCCGGCAGCCCAAGGGCCTTGGTCGTCGCTGAGGATGAAGACGATGTTGGGTCGATTCATAATCAAAATCAATCAGGACGGACGTGTCGGAGACCAGCACCTTCATAGGCTTCATCATACTCCAGGTCTGGCGGCTCCTCCATGCGCTGGTTCAACTCATGGACCGAGATTTCCAGTAGCTCGGCGGCCTTGGCCTCCGAGATCGCTCCCTCAGCCAAAGCGCGGAAGCACAGGCGCTCGAAACGTTGAGGCTCTTCACCCGGCATGGCGTAAGGCTCCTGATAGGGCGGTTTGCGCCAGCCTAAACGAGAAAATTCGTTAAATAGCCGCCGGAACTGGGTTGGGCCGAAGATACCGAGGGCCTTGCATCGATAGGTCAGTGCCTGAACGCTCACGCCGAATAGCTTCTTGAGGGCAAAAAGTTCGCTCCATCCGATGGACGTGCGGTGCTTGCCGATTGCAGCCCACAGCACCTCGGCGGGCATGAGGAATGCCCCGGCAAAACGGAAGGCAGCCGTCTCGTCATCTACCTTTGCGCCAACCTCCAAGACCATATGTCCCAACTCATGCGCCATTGTGAGACGCTGTCGCTCTCCCCAATGGTCGCTGTTGACGACTAGGACGGGCACGGTGCTCTTGCCGGCACGGCGCACTCTCGCCATGAGGCCGTCAATATTTCCAAGCGCACAAGAGAGCACCTTGATGCCGCGTTCTTCCATCAACTCGACTAGATTGGGAATAGGGTCGAGCCCTAAATCCCAGTGAAGGCGAAGACTATGGGCGGCACGGTCGGCCTCCGAAGGATCGTTGATGACGGGATAGGGAGCTTCGCGGGGCTTGTCCCAGTCGAGGCTCGGCAAGCCGAGAAACTCCTCGACCATGAGGTAGCGTTCTAGCAAGTGCAGGACTTTGGCTTCGACCTGTATCTCCTCGCGCTTGCTCGTGAGACTCTTCTTGCGAAACTCGAGGCTCTCCAGCGCCATTTCTTGGTCTCCGACCAAGTAGTCCACGGGGACTGAGAGGGCATCGGCCAACGCAATGAGGACACCTGAGCTTGGCATGGATTCGTCGCGCTCATACTTGCCGATCGCCTGCGCCGTTACGCGATTTCCAATGCGTTCCTCTAGGCCGCGAAGGGACAGGCCGGCGGCAGAGCGAGCGAGTTTGAGTCTTTGTCCTAGCATGGACGGAGTCCTCTCATCGAGAGTTTACAAATTAAGTTTATATTGTAAATAATGTAAACAGATAAAGTTACATCTGCAATCCAAGACGATACTAACGCGCCTACGTGTGAGAAGAAAATTCGACTGGACGACTGGAGCCGTACTGCGGCGGGACTGCCCAATGCTGCAAAAGCAGCCCTCGACGAGTTCAGCGAAAACGCGGCGTCTGTTCCGTATTTCTAATGGAGCCCGCTGTCTAGGGGCCTTGGTCGTCGCTGAGGATGAAGACGATGTTGGGTCGATGCATATTTAACCCTTGACTTCCCCAACGATCTCGTAAACCCTCGCCGGATGGCGGTGATCTTTGACTTGCTTGAACAGCGCTTTTGCCTTTTCCACCAACCCAGCTTGCCCATAGAAGTAGATGAGGTTGCTAGCCTCGTTTGGTCTCCCGGTAAGGTTCCACACCTTCTCCTGCATGCCCACGGCCCTGTCCCAATCACCTCTGTGGAATGCCAAGCACGACCCCATTTGCCGAAGTGCAACGTAAGCCCATACGGTCTTTTTGTCTAGTCCGTACATGGTCTCATACACCGGATAGGCCTCATCCCACCGGCCCTGCCGGGCGAGTGACAAAGCAAGATAATTCAGGCACTGCTGGTTTTTTGGAGCCAAGGTGACCGCATGGTGAGAAACCTTCTCCATCGCTTCAAAGTCACCTTTCCACAAAAACATCTGCGCTTGGGCAGTCAGAGCAACTAGGTCATCGGGGGCCTTCTCAAGCCGAAGACGGCACAGCTCTAGGCATTTCTCGATTGCTGTGGCCTGCTTTTCTTGGTCACTCGCCCACACAACGGTAAGCTCAAGCGCGACATCTATGGAATCCGGGGCTGCTTTGGCGGCTCGTTGAAGGGTTGCCGTCTCTTCCTCGGATGGACCCTCTATTGGGTCATAGGTCCGTCCGAGCTCGATCAATGCTTCAGGATGGTCCGGAGACATCTCCAGTGCTTCCCTGAAGCGGGAGCGCGCGTCATCCATCCTCATGTACAATCGATCTCTCCTGCCCTGTTGCAAAAGTCGGACAATGGTCTGTGCTGCGAATCCTTCGGGCAGATCGTGCTTGCTCCTATCGTCCATATGGATTAACCGTAGATCGCCTGAATCATGGCATTGATATAGCCGAAGCAGTAAGCATAGGACTGATAGGAGCCCATTGGATCGTCGGCGGTGTGCGGGACGTGGTCGGGATCAATGCCGTAACAGTAGCCTGTGTCCTTGAGGGCCTTTAATACCCGGTGGAAGTCCATATCGCCTTCGTCGGGCAGAGCCTCGCGGAAGCTGTAGCGTCCCCCGAGGAGGTTGCGATAGTGAACTAGGAAGATCGTATTGCGGCTGCCAAAGTATTCTATGATAGGGTAGATTTCACTGGCCGGATCTTCGAGCCCTTCAGCGATGGAGCCGACGCAGAAGTTCCAGCCGTGATACGGACTGCGCTGAATCTCGATGAAACGCTTCATGCCCTCAAAGTCATTGAGGACTTTGTCAACGCCCTTATAACCGGGGGGTGTAGCAGGGTCTTCTTGGGAATTGCCCATTCGAACATTGAATTCTTCGGCCACCGGAATCATGCGTTCGAGCAGATACTCAATTCGCTCCCAGTGCATGTCCGCGGTGACGCGCCCGGCCTCCGTCAGCTTAGCCTGTTCTTCTGCTGGGACCTTGTCGAGGCGGAAGGCCGTGTGGACGTAACCGCCGCGGCCTTCCTCTTGTTCCGTCCGGTCGATGGACAGGATGCAAGTGTTATAGCGCAGAGAATCGATGCCGGCGCGCGAAGCGGTGCGGATCATTTCGCAGACGAGGTCGATTTCCCGGTCGCGCTCTGGGCTTTTGCCAAAATAGATGATGTTGGGCAAGTGCTGATATATGGGCAGCAGGCTCATATCCAGTGTCAGCCCGAAGGCTTCGTGGTGCTCTCTTTCTTGGATCAACTCGTCGAGATCCCAGCCACGGTCGGGGTGGAAGGGAAAGTTGGCGGCCTTGTAGCGCACGCCACAGCGCTGCAAAAAGCGCAACTCGGCATCTGTTGACCCAAAACTCTGTGTGCGCACGTACATGCGCCCGCCGTTCGCCGATGATTGCGATGCACCTCCGGCGGCAGAAGCCGCGGCCTCACCGGCTGCGAGGCCTTGTTCAAATGGATCGGACTTTTTCATGGGTGATTCCTTTCGTTGGTAAAGGTGTCGAATTTGCGATCCCCTATTATGTGGGTTCTAGGTTGAGTAAGACAAGTAGCCAGGTGCGGTGCCAGTAGGCGCTGTTGACGTAGGGATTTTCGGCCGTGGGCCAGTTTTTCCAATAGGTTTCGTTGTGGGGGATTCGGTGATACCACTGGATTAGCGGGATCGAAGGCAACTCGCGGAACCAGATATCCATTGCCTTGCGGAAGAGCGCTACCAACTCCGGGTCGTCCGGCGCGACCTCCGCCATGCGATCGACGATGGCGTCGAATTCTTCGTTTTTCCAACGCCAGAAGTACTCGGCCGCCGTTCCCGTCGGCTGCACGAAGCGACTGTGGTAGAGGCGCAAGGTGAAATAAGGATCTCGCACCGAAGCTGCGTGTCCTATCACAAAGGTTCGGGCTGTGCCTTGGGTCATGCGGGTATAGGCGTCGTTGGTGGCGCGGAAGCTGGCGTCAAAACCGGCTTGGCGCAATTGTTCGATCAGCACCGGCGTGAAGTCTTGGAAGAGGTTGGGGAAAACATCGACCACTATCTTGAAGCGCGTCCCGTCCCTGCTCCAGAACCCGTCCTCGTCCTTGTGCCATCCCTTGCGTTCCATGATCTCCGCTGTGCGGGCCGGATCGTAGGTGTTTAGCTGATATTGCGCGAGAAGATCTTGGATCTGGTCGATATAGCGCATTAGCGGGGGAAATTCGGGATAGGGATAGAGCGTGAACTTGCCCGCTCCCTGCCAACCGACGTCAACTACTTGGGCGCGATTGATCGCATAGTTGATGGCCCAGCGGATCTCCGGGTCGCTGAAGGGCTCTTCGAGATTGTTGAAACCGAGGGACAGCGGCCACCAATCCAGATAGCCGTAGGGAGCTTCTCTGCCCGTCCAGGTGGAGATGTTGGGGTTTTGTTCGAGAACGGTTTTGATATTGACGGGGCGCAAGTCGATGCTCGAATCGATCTCGTTGGCCAAGAGTTGCTGAGACCACTTGGCTTCACTGCCGAAGGGCAGGTAGATGATGCGCTCCACCTTGGGGAGTCGCTGGAACCCTAAGTCAGCCGCCCACCAGTCCGGCCGCAGATCCCAAACGCGCTGTTCGGGAGCGGTGATCACCAGGCGATAAGGCCCACTGACCACCGGCCAGCCTTTGGCTAGGTCGAGATTCTTGAAGGTCTTGGCGTCTTGGTCTTGCCAGATGTGCTCGGGGACGATGCGGACTCCATTGCCGAAACAATCGGTGAAATACGAAAACAGAAATCTTGGATTGGATGCCCTCAGGGTGATGCGCGCCGTCAACTCGTCCACGGCCACCGCCTCGGCGACCCAGGTTTCCATGTCGGTAGAAAGCAGCAGTTCCGGCGCATGGGCCTTGAGCATATTGATGGTGAAGACCAAGTCGCGCGCCGTCCACGGCATGCCGTCGCTCCACTGGACTCCGTCGCGGATTTTGATGGTGACTTCGGTGTAATCCTCGTTGTATTGGTGGCTCTCCGCGATCCAGGGAATGAGATTGTTTTCTTCGCTGTAGGCATTGTAGTAATAGAGCGGCTCGAAGAGAAAATTGGATCCTGTCGAAGACACCATGCCGGGGATAAAGGGGTTGAAGGCGTCGTAGTCCAGCATCTGGGTCAACCCGAGGATCAGCGTCCGGTCGCGAGGGACTTGTTGCACGCTCGGCTCTTGTTCGGCTTGGTCTTCGGTGCTACCGCACGCTAAGAGCAGAGCGCAACAAAGCCAAGAGCACCAAATCCGCGTTTGGCTTCTGTCCCGCATGCAAAATTCCTTCAGCATTTAAACGCTTTCTGCGGATGTGGCTAAGTCGCGCAGTTTGCGCTGCCAGCCGTATTTGTCCCCGCCGGTGAGCAAGGCGGCCCGTTCTGCGGGTAAGCTGGCGACGAATTCGGGATCGGGGTCGTAGCCATTCCACGCTTGGAACATCGTCGGGGTGTAGCCGCCGAGAATCAAGACGCGGTCCCGCTGCGAGCGGATAATGCCGGAAGAGTGCATCAGGGACTCGTAGAAGAGCAATGTCGATCCTGCCGGCGCTTCGACTTGGTGGACGAGCGCGGGATCGGCTAGGGCCGCGTCGACAATCGCCTGACGGTCCACTTCTTGGGGGATTTTGTGCGTTCCGGGGATGACGGTGGTGCCGCCGTCGTCGGGGCCGAGGTCGGTGAGATTGGTGAGCGCCTTGACGAAGGAGAAGTGATAGAGGCCATTGCCGGTGTGAGAATAGGCGGGGTTGATGCCCCGATGGAAGCCGTACTTTTGCTCCCCACCCGGCCGCCGGATGTGGGCGTCTGACTGCTCTAGGCGGACGGTGCCGCCGACGATTTCCTCAGCCATCCCTAGAATCTTAGGATGGGTCAAATATTCGTAGAAGCACGGAGCTAGATGGGGAAGGTTGTCGATGCGGAAAAACTCTTGGGTTGAACTGGACAGATGGCAGTTTGCTCCGGGCAGTTGGCCCGTGCGCTTAAAATCGGCTTCAATCTGGTAGATAACTTCTAGGAGCGCGGCGACTTCGGCCTCGGTCAGGAGTTTTTCGAGGATGACGTAGCCGTAGATTTCGAGGTGCAGGCGTTGGGATGGGGTCAACGCGGGGAAGGGCGTGTTATCTGTGGGCATGGTGAATTCCTCGTTGGGAACAGAGCGGACGAGCCGGGAGAACGAGCCGGGAGAAAGGTAGGAAAATTTGACACAGGGGAGAACATTGTCCATTTCTAGGGAAACGGAGGGAAGTATCTTATGCAATACAGCGACGAACACCACGCCCACTTTGAGGAGCACGGCTACGTGCGGCTCGGCAAGGTCCTCGACGACGCGGGATTGGCTGAATTACAGCAACGCATCGACGCGATCATGCTCGGCGAGATCCCCTATCCAGAGATGGAGTTTCAGCTCGATGGGGAGGACGCCGACTACGCGAAGATGCCCACCGTCTCTGCCGGCCACAAGGGCACCACGCTCCAGTACCGCAAGATCATGGGCTTGGAGCAGGATCCCGTCTATCTCGCCTACATGCAACATTCGCTCTTCCGTCAGATCACCCGGCGCTATATCGGCGAGGACGTGTCGATCTTCCGGGCGATGTTTATGAACAAGCCGGCGGAAAAGGGCACGATACTGCCCTGGCACCAGGATGTGGGCGTGGGCTGGGGCGTGGATTACAATCCGACGACTACGGTGTGGACTGCGATCGATCCGGCGATGGTGGCAAATGGCTGTATGCAGGTGGTGCCCGGCAGCCACAAGCACGGGGTGATCACCGAAGGGCACTTTCCTTCAGCAGAGCAGTTGGCCGAATACGCGCCGCCGGGTGCGGAAATCGACCTTGAAGCTGAGGCGGGCGAGGCGATTTTGCTCAACAACCTGCTGCTGCACCGCTCGGGGATCAATCCGACGGGTCAGTCGCGCCGCGCCTTTAGCATCGCCTATATGGATGGGGCCTCGCGTTCCGTGCGCACGGGCGAAGGCTATCCGATGATCTTTGGCGCAGAGGCGCTGATTCCGGCCTAGCCGGGCCACTGTTGCGCGGAGAGGGCGTAGCGGGCGACGGCGTCCTCGTCCAATTCCACGCCCAAACCCGGGCCGGTGGGTACGATAGCGTAGCCATCTTGGACTAGCGGCTCTTTGAGCAGGCTGTGTTCGTGCACAAAGTTGCCGCAGAGGTCGGAGCCAAAGGTGCAGTTGGGCGCGGCGGCCGAGGCGTGGAGGCGGAAGGCGTCGAAAATCCCCAGATCGACATTGGAGGCTTGCCACACGGGGATGTCCCCGCTTGCGGCGATGCGCGCCATGTCGAGAAAATCCCAATCCGAGGGGGCGACGTTGAAGGCGTCAACCGCTTCGAGGTGTACTGCGTCGATGATCTGGCGGGGGTTCTGGAAGTGCGGGGCGACGAGGACGCTGGTCTCTCCCTTGAGGCGGCGATATTGGCTGAGATCGGTTTTGGGGAAGGGATCTTCGAAGACCACGTCGAGTCCGTCGAGACGGCGGGCTAGGTCGAGGGCGTTTTCGAGGTTGTAGAAGCGCTCGTTAGGGTCTAGGACTACCCGCAGGTGCGGCGCGACTTCGAGAGCGGCGCGGACTCGGTCTTCCATGTTGGCATCTTCCCACTTGCACTTCATCTTGATGCCGTGGAAACCTAGCTCGGTGGCGCGTTGGGCTGCGCGGGCGGAATCCGTGGCGCTCATCCGACTGATCCAGTAGTCAACTAGCACTTTGTCCTGTAGTTTGCCGCCGAAAATGCGGCATAGCGGCCAGCCGATCATTTTGCCGATTAGGTCGAGGAGGGCAATGTTCCAGCCACCGCCGCGCAGAGCGCGTGGCTCAAAGGTGTTGGGATCTTTGCCGATCAGGTCGGGTGGTTGCTCTGCGCGGTCGCCGTAGTACGGGCCGCTCATACCGAGGCCGGTTAGTCCTTGGTCGGTGTGGATTCTGAGGACGTCTTGACGCCGGGCCGAGAGCGGCTCGGGATAGCCGGGCGCGGGCTCGTCGTACTCGGGCGGAGGCAGGATGCCCGGGAGAAAGGGCACGCAACAGACGGTGCGTTCGAGGCGAGTAATCTGCACGGTGCCTCAGTATAGGGCTTGGTAGAGCTTGCGTTGGTAGTTGGCCACCAGCGGATTGTCGCGGCCGAGTAGGTGGAAGACGGCGACCATGGCGTCCTTGGCGGCTTGGTCGCCGTTCGATTTTTTCCCCACGATGTGTAGCCATTCCTGCAGCGCGGTTTCGTAGTCGCCTTCGGAGGCTGCGCAACAGGCGAGTAGGTAGCGGGCCTCGTGGTCGTCTGGCTGGCCGAGCACTCGCTGGGCGCAGGCGGCGCGGCCTCCAGCCTGCTGGCACTGGTGGGCAAACTCGATCTGGGTGAGCAGCGCTTGGGCCTGCGGGTACTCGGGGGTGTCCGCTTCGACGAGATTGACCAGTTCTTGCACGGTCTCGAAGCGGCCCTGTTGCAGGTGGATCTTCGCTAGGCCGAGGAGGGCGGGGCCGTCGGTGGGATTTTCTTCAAGCATCTGCTCGTACTGGCGGGCGGCCGCGTCGAGGTCGCCGGTGGCCGCTAAGTCGTCGGCTTGGTCAATCACTTGGGCTTCTTCGGGGATGGGGGCATCAGAGACCAAGGGGCGAAGAATGGCTTCGATTTGCTCTCTGGGCAGCGCGCCGGTGAATTCCTGGGCTAGCTGGCCGTTCTTGACGATTTTGACCGCGGGGATGCCTTGGACCCGAAAGGCCATGGCGAGCCGTTGGTTTTCATCGACGTTGACCTTGGCTAGGGCCACGCCGGGGCCAAGCGCTGTGACGACGTCTTCGAGGATGGGGCCTAAGGTCTTGCAAGGGCCACACCAAGGGGCCCAAAAATCGACGACGATGACGCGCTCCTGTGAGCCTTGGAGGACTAGCTCTTCAAAGTTTTGCTCATCGACGTCGAATATCTGCGGTTGGGGTTGGATTTCCATGGCGTCCTTCCGGGTACAGGTCGGTTTTCGTTAGGTGTTGGTAGGGGCGTCCCTTGTGGGCGCCCTTGATTGGGGGTGGGTGGGCAACCATATCGACGAGTGGGCAACCACGAGGGTTGCCCCTACTGGGCGCGGCCGCGGCCGGCGACTTCCCATTCTTCGACGACCTCGCCGTTGCGGAGGGCGAAGAGGCGGTCGTGGAGGTTGGTGGTCATCCCTCCGTGCAGGGGGATGAAAGAGAGGATATCGCCTACCTTGACCGGAGGGTCTGCGGCAGTGGTATCGACGTGGCCGTGCTCGACGGACATGCCTTTAAGAAAAAGCTCGGGCTGCTCGATGCAGTAGCCATACGGAGTTGGCGGGTAGCTGGTGAAGGCTTTCTGGCCGGCATCGACGATGGCTTGCCCCGGGCGGGAGGTGCTGACCACGGTGACGACCAAGCGCAGTGGACAGCGGGTGGGGTCGAGGTCGTCGCGCTTGCCCACGCGGGTCATGCCCTCATAGGCGTACGAGCCGATGCGGGTCTCGGTGCAGCCGAGAGATTTGGAGATGGCTTCGCTGCCAGTGCCCCCGCCGCTGATGATGTGCAGCGGCAGGCCGCTTTTGTGCGCCCCTTCGCGCACTTCGTCGAGGAAAGGACGGGCGCGTTCGCTGCTGGGATAGGTCATCACGCCGGTGAAGTCCAGCCCCGGTAGCTGGTCGATGTGCTGGGCCAGCGCGAGGGTGTCGGCGGGCGATTGGGTGCCGACGCGGCCGCCGCCGGTGTCCATCTCGACGATCACGCGGATGCGGCAACCGGCGGCCGTGGCGGCCTGTGAGAGTCCGTCAACGGTGGCTGCGGAGTCGGCAGCGACTGTCAGGGTGCTCTTGCCGCTTTGGATCAGGCGCGTCAGGCGAGCTAGCTTGGGTTGGCCGACGATGTTGTAGGGAATTAGGATGTCTTGGATGCCTCCGTTGGCCATGGCCTCGGCCTCACCTAACTTCTGGCTGACGATGCCAATGGCACCCGCGGCGATTTGCATGCGCGCAATGGCTGGCGTCTTGTGGGTCTTGGTGTGGACGCGCAGGCTGATTTCGAGCTGGTCGCAGGCGTTTTGCAAGTCGCGGATATTTTTTTCTAGTACGTCGAGATTGACGCAGAGGGCGGGGGTGTCGAGTTCGGTAAAGTGCATGGTGCTTAGATCCTTCCAGTAAATAGGTCCATGTATTGGGCGGCGATTTTTTCCTGAGCGTATTCGCGTCGCACGTAGGCGCGGCACTGGCGGCCTAGATCGGCGCGCTCTGTCGGGCTGAGGGCGAAGAAGCGGTGGATCTGCTCGACGAAGGCCGGGTAGTCCTCTGGGTCAACGAGGAATCCGCCTTCGCGCACGCTCTCGGTGAGGGCATCGACGGCAAAGGCCACGGCCGGGGTGCCGGCGTACATACATTCGAGTTGGGTCTGGCCGAAGCCTTCGACATCGCCGGGTATGTGGATGTTGGGCATCAGGAAAAGATCGCAACTGGTGCGCAGCATGGCCAGCACATCGTCGGGGACTGGCCCGAGCAGGACGACGCGATCCTCTAAGCTCTGTTCGCAACGAAGCGCCTGCAAGCGCGCGGTTGCGCTGCCGAGGGGGCCGCAGATCAGGAGGCGGATATCCGCGTCGAGCAGGGGCATCCCCTTTTCCAAGAATTCGACCATGCCCTTGCGGGGGACCTGGCGGCCGAAAAGCAGCAGGATGCGTTCGTGGCCAAAGCGCAGTCCGTGTTCTTCCTCGAAACGCGCCCTGACTGTCTCCAGCGCGTCTGGTGACAACTCCAGCGGCTCCACTCCTAAGTAGATGATCTCCAACTTGTCCTCGGGTACGCCGCTGGCAGCGGTAATGCGGCGGCTGTGTTCGCTGATGACGACGACTTTGTCGCAGGCGCGGACTCCCCAGTGCATCAGCGTGCGTGCGAGGGGATTTTTATAGGTCATTTCGAGGCCGTAGACGGTGGTGACGAATCGCGCTGGACCCAAAGGACGCAAGAGTGGAGCCAGCGTCGCGGCGACTCCGTCGGCGAAGTACACGGCATCGACGCGGCGAAAGAACACGGCCCACAAGGCGACTACAAAGCAATAGGGGAGAAACCAAGCTAGGTGCAAAAGCGACTGGCGGCCCAGCGCGACGAGGTGGACTTGGGCTTGGTTGACCAGCCGGGTATAGAGCGCGTGACAGTGGGTTTGGATGCCGCCGATGGTGGGCGGGTAGCGGCGGGCGAGGAAGAGGATGCGGGGGGGATGGTTTGGCACAGGTGTGGTCACGGCTCGACGAGGATGCGGCCGGGATTTTTTTTGGTTACTTCGCCGACGAGGGCGGCAGCGTCTAGTTGGAGGGCGCGGAGGAGGGACTCGGCTGCGGCTGCGGCTACGGCGATGAGCAGGCCGCCGGAGGTCTGGGCGTCGAAGAGGAGATTGGCGCGGGCCGGATCGACGCCGTCAGCGACGGTGACTTTGGATGCCAAGAAAAGCTGGTTGTCGCGGGAGCCGCCTTCGAGGCCCTTGGCGGCTAGTGCTAGGCTGTGTGCTAAAGCTGGAACTTGGGCTGAGTAAAAAATCATCCCCACTTGGCTGCCCTCGGCTATTTCCGCGGCGTGCCCCAAAAGGCCGAAGCCGGTGATGTCGGTGACGGCGTGGACGGCGAAGTTAGGCAGGATTTCGGTGCCTTCTTTGTTGAGCGCGAGCATGGATTCCACGGCTTCGGCGAGATCGGCTTCGGCGAGGTGGCCGGCCTTGAAGGCGTTGGCGATCAGCCCGGTGCCCAGTTTCTTGGTGAGGATGAGGCGGTCGCCGGGTTGGGCACCGGCGTTGGTGTAGATGCGGTCGGGGTGGACGAGGCCGGTGACGGCGAGGCCGTACTTGAGCTCTGGGTCTTGCACAGTGTGTCCGCCGACGAGCGTGCAACCGGCTTCGGCCGCTTTGGCTTGGCCGCCGCGCAGGATCTCGTTGAACACTTCGGGATCGAGGTCGTCAGCGGGGAAACCCGCGATGTTGAGCGCGGTGAGGGGTTTGCCGCCCATGGCGTACACGTCGCTGAGCGAGTTGGCCGCGGCAATGGCCCCGAAGGTATAGGGATCGTCGACGATGGGGGTGAAGAAATCGACGGTTTGCACGAGGGCTTCGCGCTCGTTGAGGCGATAGACGCCGGCGTCGTCGGCGAGGTTGAAGCCGACGAGCAGGTTGGGATCACTGTTTGCTGGCAGACCTGCCAGGGCGCTCCGCAACTGGTCGGGGCGCAGCTTGGAAGCTCAGCCGCCGCAGGCGACCATTTGCGTCAGGCGCTTGGTCTTTTTATAGGTGAATATCTTTTGCCAACGGTTCATAAGCGTTTGGGAAAGATAGCACTATATTCTACGGCAAGCGAGGCAACAAAGCGATCTGTTCGCTAGAAAGGTGATACCGAATGCGCATTGCAACAGCAGGTTTTTCCCACGAGTCGAATTCGTTCTATTCGCAGCCGACGCAGTTGGAGGACTTCGGGGTCTGTGAAGGTGCGGATGTGATTAGCCAGTACGAGAGAACTTTCCACGAGATTGCCGGCTATATCGCCGGGGCTGAGGAGTTTGGCTATGAACTCTATCCGCTCTTGGCGACGTCGGCGATGCCGGGCGGCCCAGTGACTGCGGACACGTACGAGCACTTTGTCGGGCGCATCCTCAGCGGACTGGAGGCGGCCCCCAAGCTCGATGGGGTGCTGTTGGCACTGCACGGGGCCATGGTCGCCGAGGAGTTCCCTCAGGCTGATGGAGAGACCGTGCGTCGGGTGCGCGCGCTAGTGGGCGACTTGCCCATTGCCGTGACTCACGACTACCACGCCAACGTGCCCCCGGAGTTGGTGGCTGCGGCCGATTCCTTGATCATCTACAAGACCAACCCCCACATTGACCAGCGGGAACGGGGCTTGCAGGCTGCGTCTATTTTGACGCGGCAGATTCGCGGTGAGATCCAGCCCAAGATGGCGTTGGTCAAGCCGGAAGTGCTCTTCAACATCTACTTCCACAACACGAGCGTTGCGCCCATGCAGCCGCTGATGCAGGCGGCGATTGAGTTGGAGTCTCAAGCGGGGATTCTCGGGTGCAGTATCGCCGGAGGATACCAATACGCGGACGTGCCCTACATGGGGCCATCGGTGGTAGTGATTGCGGACGGAGATAAAGAAATGGCGCAGCGCGAGGCCGAGCGGTTGGGCGAGCAGATGTGGGCTAGCCGTGACCTGCTAAAGCACTCGGTGCCCGATCCAGCCGAGGCCGTGCGGTTGGCGTTGGCGAGCGAGGAGACGCCCGTGTGCCTGCTCGACATGGGCGACAACATCGGCGGCGGCTCGTCGGGGGACTCGACGTTTGTGTTGGAGCAGTTGCTCGCGCAAGGTGCGGACGGCTGGGTTGTGTCGATTTGGGACGCCGAAAGCGCGCAGGCGTGCTTTGCGGCTGGCGTCGGCGGGCAGGTTCAACTCCGCGTAGGTGGCAAGACCGACGACATGCACGGGCCGACTTTGGAGATCGCCGGCCGGGTGCGGACGCTGCACGACGGGTCGTACGAAGAGCGCGAGCGCCGGCACGGTGGGGGCCGCTATTTCAACCAGGGGCCGACCGCGGTTGTACGAGTCGAACAGGCCGGGAGCAAAGGGCTGCTCTTGCTCAACAGCGAGCGCGCCTGTCCCAACAGCATCCACCAGATTACCTGCGCGGGGATTCAGCCCGAGCATCAGCGCATCTTGGTGGCCAAGGGCGCGGTGGCACCTAGAGCCGCGTACGAGCCGGTGTGCCCACGTCTAATCGAAGTGGCCTCGGGTGGAGCGACGGCGATCGACCGGCCCGCCGATGATTACCAGCTAGCGCGTAAATCGCTTTATGAATGGCGTTGACAGGCGCGAGGGGGGCGGCTAGCTTAGGCCACCTTTAGGATGCGACCTAGGACGACAAACACACAGGAGGAAAACTGTTATGACGCTTCGCATCGGCCTAATCGGCGCGGGGGCCAATACCCGCCTACAGCACATCCCCGGTTTCCAAGGCATTGACGGAGTTGAAATAACCGCGGTCTGCAATCGCTCGCGCGAATCGGGCCAACGGACCGCCGACGAGTACGGCATCCCACAGGTTTTTGAGGACTGGCGGGCGCTAATTGCAAGCGACGATGTCGATGCGATTTGCATCGGCACGTGGCCCTACATGCACTGTCCGATGACGCTGGCCGGGCTCGAAGCGGGCAAGCACGTGCTGACCGAGGCGCGGATGTGCATGAATCTGGCCGAGGCGCGGCAGATGTACGCGGCCTCGCAGCAAACGGACAAGGTGGCGATGATCGTGCCGGCACCCTTCTACTTGTCGGCCGAGCCGCTCTTGCTCGACAAGCTGCACAGCGGTTTTTTCGGCGACCTTTTGGAAATTCACTTCACAGGTCTTTCCGGCGGCTACGCCCCGGACGCGCCGCTGCACTGGCGGCAGCGCCGCGATTTGTCGGGCAACAACATCATGGCGATGGGCATTGGCAACGAGACGGTGCGGCGCTATGCCGGGCACGAAAAGGCCGTGATCGCCTACGGCAAGACGTTTACGACCGAGCGGCTCGACGAGGAGACCGGGCAGAGAGCACCGGCCGATGTGCCGGAGAGTTTGGGCATTGTCGCCGAGCTGGAAAGCGGCGCGACAGCCGTCTATCACTTGAGCAGCGTCGCGCGCTTAGGCCCTTCCTTTGGCTTTGCCTTTTACGGGACCAAAGGCTCGTTTAAGATGGACGAGAGCGGGATATGGATCGCTGGCGAGGGCGATGACGAGTACCAGTCCTTCGACATTCCCGAGCATCCGCGCGACGGCTGGCAGGTGGAAGAAGACTTTGTCGATGCCATCCGCGACGGCCGGCCCGTGACCCACACCAGCTTTGCCGACGGCGTCAAATACATGGAGTTTACCGAGGCCGTGCAGATCAGCATGGCGGACGGTCGGCGGGTGGAATTGCCGCTCGATTGATGGCTCAAAAAATGAGCGCAGAGAAGCGGCCGGGGCTTTTGCCTCGGTCGCTTTTTTATTCGTCGAGTCGCTCGCCGCAGTGCGGGCAGCGGCGCTCTGGGTCTTCTGACCGGTGAGCTGCTAGAGCGTCGACAAATCCCGCGCCGAGCAGGCCGGCCGGCAGCGCGAACATGCCGATTCCCAAGATGGCGATGACCGCGGCAATGGTCTGGCCGAGGGCGGTGATCGGATAGGTGTCGCCATAGCCGACTGTGGTCAAGGTGACGATGCTCCACCACATGGTGGCTGGGATACTGGTAAAGACCTCGGGTTGGTCCTCGTGCTCGACGAGATACATCAGCGACGAGG
>JAPPEF010000270.1 GCA_028875335.1 Gemmatimonadota bacterium | reverse complement strand
AGGTTGCCCAAGAAGCGAGGCTCAATGCGCCAAGCTTCTGGATCAAACGTCCACAATTCCTCGCCGCTAGCTCCGTCGAGGGCGACGAGGATATTGAACGGCGAGGCGTAGTACAGTACCCCATTGACGGCGATCGGCGTACCGCGGTGCTCGTCAAAGTCTAGGTCGAGATCGGCTGTCTCGTATATCCGCTGATCGGGCGGGCGAAAGCGCCACACGACGCGCAATTGGTCGAAGTTGTCCGGGCCGATCTGGACGGCGGGCGAGTATTTGGTGCCACCCAGATCCGAGGTATAATAAGGCCAATCGACTGCTTGGGCCGAGGCGACTGCTATCAACATCAGCCAGACGATCAAGGTGCTGCAGGCGCGTTTGTTCACTCGTTTGCTCCTTTCTGCGCGGTTTTTATAAGCTTCTTAAAACGGACGACGGGGCACTGAACAGTGTCAAAACCCCGCCGTCGTCTGTTTCCAGCTCTCCTGAAGGCACATATTACTCCCATTCCCTCCACCAAACGGATGCCCCTATGCCCATCACCCACCCCATCGACACCTTGGTCCTCGGCGGCGGCATGGCCGGCACCTTTGCCGCGCTCGCCGCCAAAACGCCCGATACCACTGTTGCCATCGTCGAGCCAGCCAATGTCTTGGGAGGCCAAGGCACGGCCGGGGGCGTCGCTGGTTTTTGCGGCGACAGCCAGCGCGTCAACGCTCCTTTTGCCCGCCTCATCGAGACCTTGGCCCAGCACGAGCTCATCGCCGAGTACGACCCACTCGCCGACCGCCGCGCGTACGACTTGGAATTGTGCGCCTTCTTTTTGCAGGAAATGGTCGCCGCAGCCGGCGTCGAAATCCTCTTCCACGCCCGCGCCTTAGCGGCGCAACGCGCCGGTGAGCACATCGCCTCGGTCGAGGTTGCCTGCGCCTCTGACCGCATCGAGTTCCAGCCCGGCATGGTCGTCGATGCCACAGGCGACTGCGCCCTAGCCCACGCGGCCGGATTCGAAACCACCCACGAAGGAGCCAACAAACAACTGCCCATGAGCCTTTACTTTGTGCTGTGGGACACCGGCCGACCCGTCACCCCCTTCTTGCCGCCGGGCTGCCCGACTTGGGACGACGACGAGTCCTTGCCCATGACCACCTTACACGTGTTCCCCTCCGGCAAGGTCGAAGTCAAGATGAAGGTCGTGGGGTTTGACGCGGCCGATGGCCAGAGCCTGTCCCGCGCCGAACTACATGCGCGGCGGCAGATGATGGGCCTGATTTACTACTTGCAGACTAAGGGCTATCGCGGCACCCGGCTCGACACCCATGTCCTCGCCTCGGTCTCCCGGCACATCGGCGCTCGCGAGGGACGGCGCATTGTCGGCGAATATCTCCTGACCGAGGAGGACGTCACCCATGCCTGCACGTTCCCCGACGCAGTGGCAGTGGGCACCTACCATCTCGACTACCACTGGCCCGACCGCGTCGAGCGCGCTGGTACGGGCATTACCACCATGGTCGAGCCGTATCACATCCCACTGCGCAGTCTAGTGCCCAAAGGGGCCGCTAATCTGCTAGTGGCCGGGCGCTCGGCCTCGGGCGACCAGATGGCCATGAGCTCCTTCCGCATCCAAGCGACCTGTGCCCAGATGGGCTTTGCGGCTGGCACGGCGGCGCGGATCTGCCAGCGCGAGGGACGCGGCTTGCAGGACGCACCCCTCGCCGCGATCCAGCAAGCCATTGAGACCAGCGGCCAGTCGCTCGATCTATCCGACTACGGCTCCTACCTGCGCCACTTAATCCACATCCGCGAGCACCTCTTTGCCGACGACCGGCCCTTCGCCCAGTGCCACGCCTCAACCTTGGTGCAGCTCAAAAACGGCGCGTTTCTCGCCGCGTGGTTTGGCGGCACCCGCGAGGGTCAAGCAGATGTCGGGATTTGGGGAGCTGAACGTCGGCACGGGCGTTGGTCGGCCCCCCGCTGCTTGGCCAAGGTGCGCGACTGCGCCCACTGGAATCCAGTGCTCCACGCCAGCGGCGACGGCTGCGTCTATCTGTTCTTCAAGGTGGGCGAGCAGATAGCCGATTGGGAGACTTGGGTGGTGGAATCGGACGACGACGGCCAAACTTGGACCGAGCCGCGGACATTAGTGCCGGGCGACCGAGGCGGGCGCGGGCCGGTCAAAAACAAGCTCCTCGTGCTCGCCGACGGCACGTGGCTGGCCGGGGCCTCGCTGGAAAAGGAAGGGTGGGAGGTCTTTGTCGATCGCAGCGCGGACCGAGGCGCGACTTGGCAGGCCAGCGATCTCATAGCACGCGACCGCTCGCTCTTTACCGGCCGCGGCGCGATCCAACCGGCGCTTTGGGAATCGGCTCCGGGGCAGGTGCATATACTGGTCCGCACCACCTGCGGGCGGATCGGTCGCAGCGACTCCGCGGACGGAGGGCGAACTTGGTCGCCGCTCTGTCCGACGGACCTACCCAACAACAACAGCGGCCTCGACCTAGCCCGCCTCCACGACGGTACCCTCGCCCTCGTCTGCAACCCAGTGGAGCGCACGCGCACCCCACTCTCGATCCTACTCTCATCGGACAATGGACAGACGTGGCCGCGCCGCTTGGACTTAGAGACCGCCGATGGCGAGTACTCCTATCCGGCGATCATCCCTACCCAAGTCGGCATGG
>JAPPEF010000392.1 GCA_028875335.1 Gemmatimonadota bacterium | reverse complement strand
GGCTGCCGCTGGACGAGACCATTCGCCGCCTGCGCGACGCGGGGCTGGATTCGATACCGGGTGCCGGGGCCGAGATCCTCAACGACGAGGTGCGCGATATTATCGGCTTTCGCAAGGACCGCACCGAGGAATGGCTGGAAGTGCATCGCGTGGCGCACGCGCTGGGGATGCCGACTACGGCGACGATGATGTACGGCCACGTGGAGACGGTCGAACACCGCCTAGAGCACCTGGACCGTCTGCGGCAGCTACAGGACGAACGAGGTGGCTTTACCGCCTTTATTACTTGGAACTTCCAGCCCGACCACACGGACTTGGGCGCGGACGAGTCTCGTTGGAACGGTGCCAAAGCGACTGGGTACGATCACTTGCGCACGGTGGCCGTAGCGCGGCTTTTCCTCGACAATATTCCCAGCCTGCAGGCCTCGTGGGTGACCCAAGGGCCTAAAATCGCCCAAGTCAGCTTGCGCTACGGCATCAACGATTTCGGCAGCACCATGCTTGAAGAAAACGTCGTCAGCGCCGCCGGTACTAGTCATACCAACGAAATGGGCTTGGACGCCATGGAGCGGCTAATCCGCGACGCTGGCTTTGCTCCGAGGCGGCGCAACACCCGCTACGAGCCGGTGGCTTCTCCCTGTCGGATCGACGCTTTGCAAGAGGCCGTTCATTCATGAAGCCGCGCTTGGGCGCGGTCCCGCCGTACCTCAACACGCAGCCCCTCGTCGTTGCCCTCGAACGCGATCCCGCACCTTTCGCATTGAGTTATTTGGTGCCTTCGCGTTGCGCGAGGGAGTTGGCAGATGGCACTATCGACGTGGGGATTATTCCCGTGATCGAATACGCCCGCAGCGCTCGCCCCTACTGGATTGTTCCCGATATCGCCATTGGTTCACAGGGGCCGGTGGTGACGGTGCGCCTCTTCTGTCGCCGGCCGTTGCCGCAGGTCGAGCGCATAGCTTTGGATACTAGTTCCCGTACTTCAGTGGCTCTCTTGTCTATTCTCCTGCGCGAAAAATTCGCTCTCGATCCGCAATTGATCGAAGCTCCGCCCGATTTGGAGGACATGTTAGAGTGCGCCGACGCGGCTCTGCTCATCGGCGATCAGGTCTTCCCGCACTTGGATGGGGACGTGGAGAGCTTGGACTTGGGTTGGGAATGGACTGCCATGACCGGTTTGCCTTTTGTGTTTGCCTTTTGGGCCGGCCATCAGCAGGCGCTCACACCCGCCCATGTCCAACAATTGCAGCGGGCCAAAGATCAGGGGGTATGTCAAGCGCCGTCTATTGCCGCAGCGTACAGCCGAGAATGCGGCGGCTCGCCCGAGTTCTACGAGCGCTACCTGACCTGCCACATCCGTTTTGATTTGGACGAGGCCGCCCAAGCGGGTTTGCAGTTGTTCTACCAACTGGCTCACCGCCACGGCCTGATTGACGCTGTGCCCCCGCTGCGCTTTTATCCAGCGGCCTAAAGGAAGGTCGAGATGGTTCCCTTGCAGGCCATTGCGGTGTACGGCCGCATGATCAAATTCTCCCACAGCGTCTTTGCCCTGCCCTTCGCTTTTAGCGGTGCCTTGCTGGCTGCGATGCACGCTGGCATCACCCCCGCTCAGATTGGCTGGATTGCGCTGGCGATGGTGGGGGCGCGCAGTGCGGCGATGGGTTTTAATCGCCTCGCTGACCGCCACCTCGACGCGGCCAATCCCCGCACCCAAAACCGCGAATTGCCGCGAGGCGTGGTCTCGCCGCAAGCTGTGGGGGTGTTTGTGGTTCTGTCCGCCCTGGCCTTGGTCTTGGCGGCTTACCAGCTCAATCCTTTGTGCTTTTATTTGTCGCCGCTGGTTTTGGCTGTACTCTTGTTCTACTCGCTGACCAAGCGCTTTACTTGGGCCTCCCACTTGGTTTTGGGACTGAGTTTGGGTGGAGCGCCGCTGGGTGCTTGGATTGCGGTTACTGGCGGCTTTGATCTCATACCGCTGCTGCTCTGCTTGGGGGTGCTGGTTTGGGTGGCTGGCTTTGACATCATCTACGCCTGCCAGGATCACGCCTTTGACGTGCGGGCCGGCCTCCATTCCATCCCGGTTCGCTTTGGCATTGCCCGCGCTCTGCACATTGCCCGCGTTTTGCACCTGTTGTTCGTGGTGCTGCTGATTATCGTGGGTCGTATGGCCGGCTTGAGTTTTTTGTACTGGTTGGGAGTAGTAGTGGTAGCTGGATTGCTGGTGTACGAGCATCGGCTGGTGCGGGCCGACGATCTGTCCCGGATGAGTACGGCCTTTATGACGGTCAATAGCACGGTCAGCCTGATCTACTTTGCCGCGATCTTGGCCGATCTGCTCGTCTT
Organism: Gemmatimonadota bacterium; assembly: GCA_028875335.1. Next base: position 341 of record JAPPEF010000392.1, on the reverse strand, counting down.
TGGCGAGGGGGAATTGTTGCGTTTTTGACGGGGGAATCTGGTTTCGGGTTGCTGTTATAGGTTGCTTAGGTGCTAGACAAGTATTAATAAATAATTGGAACCCTGCTCGCCTCTCCCAGTTGGCTCCTTTTCCTATCCGAATGGCAGAATGCGGAGACATCTTGGAAAAGAGTCAGCAGCAGGGATGACTCATTTAAAAAGATTTAGGCTCATATGAAACTGAACTTCCGCGGTGAGCAATTGAAGAAATTGTGTGAAAAGGTGCTGGACTTGGAAGGGCTGGGTCGTAGCTTGAGATTATCTCATCCCCACCGGACAGAGTCGCATGAGTTCCAGTGAGC
>JAPPEF010000344.1 GCA_028875335.1 Gemmatimonadota bacterium | reverse complement strand
TGAGCGTCTGGTGGACGATGAGGATGGCGTTGTTGACCACCACGCCGATGAGGATAACGAAGCCGAGCATGGTGAGGATGTCGAGTGGCTGATAGGTCAGGGTGAGGTTGACGACCTCCAGCCCGAGGATGCCGCCAGCCAGCGCCGGCGGTACGCTGAGCATGATGACGAATGGGTAGAGGAAACTCTCAAAGAGCGCGGCCATCAGCAGGTAGGTAATCACCAAGGCCAACAGGAAGTTCCACTGGAGGGCTTGGCGGGTGCGCCGCAGGTCGTCGGCTGAGCCGGAGAGCTGGATCTGGTAGGGCGGAGCTAACTCGCCCGAATCGACGAGGGGTTGGACGATCTGAGTCTGGATATCATCGAGCACTGTTTCTAGGGCGATGGTCTCCGGCGGGATGACTTGAACGGTGATGGCCCGGCTGCGCTCAATGTGGTTGATCTGCTCGGGGCCGGTAGTTACTTCGACGCGAGCCACGGCGCTGAGCGGCACCAGTTGGCCGCGCGGGGTGTAGATGGGCAGGGCCTCAATGTCTTGGGTGCGGAACCAATCCTCCTCGCCTCGCAACACCAAGTCGATTTCCTCGCCTTGAAACTGATAGCCATCGACGAGGGCACCGTCTAGCAGCGCGTTGACCGCCGAGCCGATGTCCCGCGCCGAAAGCCCTAAGTCGGCGGCGCGCACGCGGTCGGGGAGGATGCGGACTTCTGGATTGCCCAAATCGAGGCTGGGGATGGGGCGGGCTTGGGCACCGGGCACGACTTGGCGGACTTGGCCGAAGATTCGGCCTCCCAGCCCGATGAGGCGGCCTAGGTCGGGCCCGGTGATCTCGATGTCGATGGACCGTCCGCTGCCGGTGACGCGCTGAAAGAGGCTCGACTGCTGCACAATGGCGAAGGTGCCTGGTACCCCGCCTAAGACTGGCCCTTGGATGATCGGGATCAACTCGCGCACCCGCTCCGGGTCGGTAGAGCGCGCGCCCATAAAGGCCGAGCGGCCAAACGCCACGAAGAACATGTTGGCAATCGGCGGTCCCGGCAGCGCTTGAGCTTGGGGACTATCGGGGGCTGCGGCCGCCTCCCAGTGGGGCTCTAGGACATCCTCGATGGTCTGGCCGACTTGGATTAGCTCGTCGAGGTTGTAGCCGGGGGGCGGCAGGACGATGCCGAAAATTAGGTTGCGGTTGCCAGTGGGTAGATATTCGGATTTGGGTAGCAGGGTCCAGGCGATGACCAGCGAGAGGCCAATCAGCCCGGTGATGACGCCCAAGCGCAATACCGTGCTGCCGCTGATGCGGAAGACGCTTTGGGCGATAAAGTTGCGCACCCGGTCGCCCCAGGCGGCTAGCACGTCCCCGCGCTGTTTGTCGCCGCCGAGGATCTTGTTGGCCAAGCTGGGGATGACGGAGATGGCCACGATCAAGCTGAGTACCACCGAGCAGGAAACCGCAATGGCGATGTCGCGGAAGAGCTGACCGGCCTCGTCTTGGACAAAGACGATGGGCAGGAAGATGGCCACCGTGGTCAAGGTGCTGGCGAGGAGCGCCCCCCACACCTCCGAGGCCCCGTCCAAGGCCGCGCGGACGCGGGTTTTGCCCATCTGCTGGTGGCGGAAAATGTTTTCGAGCGCGACGATGGCGTTGTCAATGACCATGCCCACCGCAAAGCTCATCCCAGCCAAACTAATGACGTTGATGTTGCGACCCAAAAGCCACATGGCCAAAAAGGTGCCGACAATTGAAATCGGGATGGATGTGGCGATGATCGCCACCGAACTGACGCTGCGCAGAAAAATGAAGAGCACTGTCACGGCCAGTGTGCCGCCGATGAGGATGTTGGAGCGCACCAAGTTGATGGCGCTGTCGATGTAGTTGGTCTCGTCGTACACCTGCGTGAGGTGGAGACCTTCGCGGGCCAGCGGCCCCTCGTTGAGTTCGCGGATGGTGCGGCGGATGCCGTCCATGACTTCGAGGACGTTGGCTCCGGTCTCGCGCTGGGCGTTGATGGCAATGGCGGGTTGGCCCTTTTGCCGCACGGATGCCACGGTGCGGACGTAGCCGAGGCGGGTACGGGCGATCTCGCCGACGGTAACGCGGGTGCCATCGGCCGAGCGGACGACGACCTGCTCGATGTCGCTGGGCTGCTGGTACTGGCCGACGGTGCGCACGATGTAGCGGCGCTTGCCTTCGTCAAAGGTCCCGGCGCTGGTATTGGCGTTTTCCCGAGTGAGGGCTTGGGCTAGGTCTTGGACGGTGATCTGGCGGGCGGCCATGGCCTGCGGATCGACGATGACTTGGAGTTGGCGGTCGTAGCCACCGTAGATATCGCTCCGGGACACGCCGGGTACGCGCTCGAGGGCGGTTTTTACTACTTCCTCGCCGTAGTCGCGGTAGCGTTCGATATCCAAGTCGTCGCGGTCCGGCAGGGGTTCGAGCATGATCCAGGTGATGGCCCCGCTTGGGCCGCTGCCGCCAGCCGAGATCACGGGCCGCTCGGCGTCGAGCGGATAGCCAAATACTTGGTCGAGCTTGTTGGAGACTAATAGCAGCACGGCGTCTGGATCGACGCCGACGTTGAATTCGAGGGTTACTACTCCGCGACTGTCGTTGCTCTCACTGGTCATCAGTACTAGTCCCTCGACGCTTTTGAGCTGTTCCTCTTGGCGCTGGACGATCTCTTGCTCGA
>JAPPEF010000007.1 GCA_028875335.1 Gemmatimonadota bacterium | reverse complement strand
TTTTCGGATGCTGGACCTCGGTATCGCGCAAGTCGGTGTTGCCGGTTTTTGAAGAGAACAGCGGGCTGCTGTTCTATCCGGTCCAGTACGAGGGCGAGGAGTGTTCGCGCAATATCATCTATACAGGGGCTACTCCTAACCAGCAGTTGATTCCAGCCGCCCAGTATCTGATGAGCGAAGAAGGCGGCGGGTACGAGAAATTCTATCTGCTCGGCACGGACTACGTATTTCCGCGCACGGCCAATAAAATCCTGCGTGCCTATCTCCTCGACCAAGGAGTGCCCGAGGAGAATATCATGGAGGAGTACACGCCCTTCCACCATCAGGATTACCAGACCATCGTGCAGAAGATCAAGAGTTTCGCCGCCGATGGTAAAGCCGCGGTCTTGAGCACGATCAACGGCGATTCCAACGTGCCTTTCTACAAGGAATTCGCCAATCAGGGGCTGACTTCGGCGATGTGCCCGATTATGGCCTTTTCAGTGGCCGAAGACGAACTGCGGGCGATGGATACGGAGTTCCTGGTTGGCCATCTAGCGGCTTGGAATTACTTCCAGTCCGTCGCCACCAAGGAAAACCGGGATTTCGTCAAGAGCTTCAAGAAGTACTGCGAGGCCAATGGCTTGCCCGGCGGCCTAAAGCGCGTCACCGACGATCCGATTCTCTGGGCCTATACCGGGGTCTATCTGTGGAAGGGTGCGGTTGAAAAGGCTGGTTCCTTCGACGTGGAAAAGGTGCGGCCGGCGCTCTACGGGCTGGCATTTGACTCGCCGGGCGGCCAAGTGATGATGGACGAGCGCAATCACCATCTGCACAAGCCCGTCTATATCGGCGAGATCAAAAAGAACGGCCAGTTCAAAATAGTCTATGAATCGGATGGCCTCGTCGCCCCCGATCCGTGGGACGATATCACCAGCGCCGACAAGGACTGCGACCACGTCAATTACATGGGCACTTATACCCTAGAGTAATACTCCACCTAGCGCAGAACCTAGCGCAGACTAGCGCAGAAGGACACAAACAGATGAACAAGAAAGTTGCAGCATTTGCACTGGCAATTTTTGCCACCCAGACGGTATCCGCCGAGGTCAAATTCTCCGGGTTTGTCGATATGAGCTTGTTCAGCGACGATGGGGACGCGAGCATGTCGCTGGACCAGTTCGAGTTGGATGCCTCGACGGATCTCGGGGAAGGGATCTCCGCGCGGGCGGATGTCAATGCCTTGGGGCCTACCGCTCCGGTCGAGCTAGAGCAGGCCTTTATCACGTACGACACCGGCGAGGGCTTGGCGCTCACTGTGGGCAAGTTTCTCAGCTGCACCGGCTTCGAAGCAGCCGAACCCACAGGTATGTATCAGTATTCGTACTCGGCTACGCTAGTCTATGGCGGCTATCAGAATGGGGTCTCGGCCTCCTACGGCACGGATATGTTTGGTCTGTACGGGGCTGTTGTCTCCAGCGTGTGGGATGGCGCAGAGACCGATGTCTCGGGAGATGAGAGCGACGTGGGGTTTGAGGCTCAGGTTGCTCTGATGCCCGTCGAAGGGATGACGGCCAAAGCTGCGTTGGCCAGGGAAGACGAGCAGACCTTGATCAACGTTTGGGGCATGTTGGAGACGGGGCCGTTGACGGTCGCTGCCGAGGTGAATTCAATGAGCGATTGGGGGGCGTATGAGTCGGGGTTGGGGTATCTCGGGATGGTCAATTACGGCCTGAGCGATCAGGTCGGCGTAACAGCCCGGTACTCGGCTATTGCGTGGACTCCGGTTGGTGGCGGCGAGGACGACGAAACGAGTGAGATAACCATCGCTCCGAGTTTCGCCGTTTCGGACAACTGGGGTCTGGTGGCTGAGGTGAAGATGCTTACGGTAGGCGATGCCGACGCGGTGACGCAAATTGCGCTGGAGTCGCTGCTGACATTTTAGGTGGGTGGAGCGGAGACGGCCGCTTAGCAGTTTAGCGATTGGTACGGTAAAAGGTAAAGGTAAAAGGTAACAGGCCGTCTCCGCTCCGTTTTTCACGGGGCGGAGTTCAATTTTGCCAATGGGACAACGGGTTCTAAAAATACTGGCGGTGTGGGTTTTAGCGGCTGGAGCGGCTGGAGCCGACACGTGGGGCGAGGAGCAGTTTGCGCGGCTACCCAGCGGCGATGACGCGGAGATCCAACAGGCCGTAATCGACTTGGCCGCGCGCTACGACCAGACCCATTACGCATTGATGCAGGGGCTGTTCAGCGGGGAGGTCTATCGCTGGAGCGAGCGCGAAGTGCAGAGCGGCTTGGTGCTCATTGGCGACGAGGAAATGGACGAGTACGGCGATTCGATAGTACCGCTCTTTACGGCCTATCCCGAGCGCGTGCCTATCCTCGGCGAGGACGGTGCGCCGGTCAAGGTCTCGCTCTACGACCTAGAGGAGGTCGAGACCAATCGGAAGATCCGGGCGCTGATCCAGCCCTATTTGCTGCAGATGGAACTCTTCCATCCGGACGCCGACAAACGGCGGATCGCCGCTGAAAATATCGGCAATAAAGGAAACGCAGCCGCCATCCCGGCGCTGCGCCGCTCCATCGAGGAAGAGACGGATGGGTCAATACTGCGGTTGAAGCGCGTGTCGTTGGCCAAGCTGCAATTGGCCGACGCGGAGGCAGAGGTGCGCTTGCAGGCGGTGGTTGCGCTGGGGGAACTGCGCAGTCCGTTGGCCATACCTGTGCTAGAAGGACTTTTGAGTACAGACGAGTCTGGGGCCTTTGCCGAACCGGATGCTCAGGTCCGGGAGCGGGCGGCTGCGGCCCTGACTAGCTTGCGGCGCTTTAGTTCCTTCATGCAGGCGGTGCAGACGATTTTTATCGGTCTGAGTCTGGGGTCTATTCTGGTGTTGATGTCGCTGGGGTTGGCGATTATCTACGGCCAGATGGGGGTGATTAACATGGCGCACGGCGAGTTTATGATGATCGGTGCCTACACCACGTTCGTGGTGCAAAACCTGTGTTTGGCCGTGCTGCCGCCGGAGTACGGCGATCTGTTTTTCGCCATCTCCTTTCCGCTTGCCTTCCTAGTCGCTGGTGGCGTCGGGTTCCTGTTGGAGGCGTCGATTATATGCCGGCTATACAGCCGACCCCTCGAAAGTCTGCTGGCCACTTGGGGCATCAGTCTGGTGCTGATTCAGGCGGCGCGCAGCATCTTTGGCGATTTGACGGCAGTGAAGTTGCCGCAGCTTTTGAGCGGCGGCTGGGAAATGGCTCCCCAGGTGGTGTTGCCCTATAACCGCATGTTCATCATGGCGCTGGCCGCGGCGATCGTCGGGATGCTGTTGGCGCTTTTCTTTCGCACGCGCTTTGGGCTCAAGCTGCGGGCCACGACCCAAAATCGGGCGATGAGCTCCTGCGTCGGAGTGCCGGTGCGGCGCATTGACTCCATGGCCTTTGCTTTGGGCACGGGGATTGCCGGGGTCGCCGGTTGGGCGATGACGCTGATCGGGAACGTCGTGCCCAACATGGGCCAGACCTACATCGTCGATTCGTTCCTCGTGGTCGTCACCGGCGGGGTCGGCAAGCTGCTAGGCACGATCAGCGCCGGGCTGGGGATCGGCATTTTCAACAAGATGCTCGAACCGCTCTTTGAAGCCGTGTACGGCAAGGTCATCCTGTTGGGCTTGATTATCGTCTTCTTGCAGTCGCGTCCGACCGGCCTCTTCCCCGCCAAAGGACGGAGTGCGGAGCTGTGAGCGCGTCTAGGCACCACATCGTCGCTGGTTTGCTGTTCGCCTTTTTTGGGGTGCTAGTGCCCCTGCTCAACTATCTGGGTTTAGTTGCCGATACGACCCTGAACTTGTGGGGGCGCTATTTTTGTTTTGCCATCGTCGCTCTTGGGATGGACTTGATTTGGGGGTTTACTGGCATTTTGTCGCTGTGCCAGGCATTTTTCTTTTGTCTAGGCGGCTACGCCATCGGCATGCACATGCTGCTCAAGACCGGGACTAAAGGCGTGTACGGCAGCACTTTGCCCGACTTCATGGTCTGGAACCGGGTCGAGGAACTGCCGCTTTTTTGGGAGCCGTTCCACAGCCTGCCGCTGACCTTGCTCCTCGGGCTGCTGGTGCCGGGATTGGCGGCGCTGACCTTTGGTTTTCTCGCCTTCCGCAGCCGCATTAAGGGCGTGTACTTGGCCATTATCACCCAGGCACTGGCACTGGCGATGTGGCTGCTTTTCTTGCGCAACGAGACCATGTTGGGGGGGACCAACGGGCTGACGGATTTCAAGACGCTGCTGGGCTTTGAGCTGGCCGAGCCGGCGACCAAGCGCGGGCTCTACGTGGTGGCGTGTGCGGCGCTGGTGGGGGCGTATTATCTGTGCCGCTATATCGTCGGCTCCAAATTGGGCAAATTGCTGGTGGCTATCCGCGACAGCGAGCACCGCCTGCGCTTTATCGGCTACCACATCACTCGCTACAAGCTCTTCGTCTTTGTCGTCGCCAGTGCCTTGGCGGGCCTGGGGGGGATGCTCTACGTGCCGCAGACCGGCATTATCACACCGGGGCGCATGGACGTGCAGGCTTCGATTGAGATTGTGGTGTGGACGGCGGTCGGGGGGCGGGGGACGTTGGTGGGCGCGATCGTCGGAGCCGTGCTCGTCAACTTGCTCTACAGCTTTCTCACCGGCGCGTTCCCCGGCACTTGGCTTTACTTCCTCGGCGCGCTCTTTGTCGGGGTGGTGCTGTTCTTTCCCGAGGGCGTCGCCGGTATAGTCGGGCGCTTGCGCCGGGCTTAATGTATCCGCAGATGACGCAGATATGAGATGGAGCATTTGGAATGGTAAGGAGACAGCAGATTCTTCGCTTCGCTCAGAATGACAGGCAATATACCACAAAACGCATGCATACCTGCTTGAGTAGTTTCTCACTGCGAGTTGGGCGATGGACAATCTATACGTGCAGCAGTTGAGTGTGTCGTTCGACGGCTTCAAGGCGCTGGATATCGACATATTTGAGGTTGCCCAAAACGAGTTGCGGGTGGTCATCGGCCCCAATGGCGCGGGTAAGACGACTCTGCTCGATGTGCTCTGCGGCCGGGCGCGGCCCGATGTTGGGCACGCCTATTTCAAGGATCAGGATTTGACCAAGCTGAGCGAGGACGAGATCGTCGATCTCGGGGTGGGACGCAAGTTCCAAGCGCCGACGGTTTTTACTTCCCTGACTGTCGCCGACAATCTGATGCTAGCTGTGAAGGCCAATCGCGGCGTCTTCGCTTCGCTGTTTTATCGGCTCAAAGCGGCCGAGCGCCGCCGGATTGAGGAGGTGGCCGAGCGCACGGGGCTGGAGGATGCGCTCGACGAGGTCGCCAGTACCCTGTCGCACGGCCAGAAGCAGTGGTTGGAGATCGCCATGGTCATCTTGCAGGACCCCACGCTCTTCTTAGTGGATGAGCCAGCGGCAGGCATGACCGACGAGGAGACTTTTCGCACGGGAGAGATTCTCCAGGGGCTGGCCGAAGATCATGCCCTAATCGTCATTGAGCACGATATGGAATTTGTGCGGCAAATCGCCCGCAAGGTCACGGTGCTACACGAGGGCAGAATTTTAGTCGAAGGGCCGATGGAAGCGGTGCAGAACGATCCGCGCGTCATTGAGTGCTATTTGGGAACGGCCATGGAACGGGAGGAGCGCAGTGCAGTCGGCTGAGACCACGCTGGCGGTGGAGGAGTTGGATATCCACTACGGGGGTAGCCGCATCTTGCGGGATATTAGCTTGCAGGTTCCCGGCGGCTCGATTGTGGCGGTGATGGGGCGCAATGGCGTTGGCAAAACGACGCTACTCAAGGCGATCATGGGGCTGTTGGCACCGAGCAAGGGCCGGGTGTTTTTTGCCGGCGAGGACGTCACTGCGCTGACGGCTGACAAGCGCACCCGACGGGGGTTGGGGTACGTGCCGCAGGGCCGCGAGATTTTTCCGCAGTTGACGGTGCGGGAAAACTTGGAGATCGGCTTGCAGGCGCGCGGTGGCGGTGGCGAGGTACCCGAGGAAGTGTTCGCACTCTTTCCGGTGTTGGCGGACATGCAGGAGCGGATGGGCGGCAATTTGAGCGGTGGACAGCAACAGCAGTTGGCCATTGCCCGGGCGCTGGTCGGCGAACCCAAGGTCCTGATGCTGGACGAGCCGACCGAGGGGATCCAGCCGTCGATCATCTTGGAGATAGAAAAGGTGTTGCTCCAGCTCAAGGAGCGGGGCGAATTCGCCATCGTCTTGGTCGAGCAGTACTTCGACTTCGCGCGGCAGATCGCCGATCACTTCTTTCTTATGGACCGCGGCAGTATTCTGTTGCAGGGGACAGCCGACGAGCTGTCGGATGAAAGTATCAAGACCCATCTGACGTTTTGAGGGAGGATTCATGCGGCTTGCACCGAGGGAAATTGACAAGCTAGTATTGCACAATGCCGGGTTTGTGGCGCAGAAGCGCTATGCCCGGGGTCTGCGGTTGAACTACCCGGAGGCGACCGCGCTGATTGCGGCGCAGTTGCTCGAATTTATCCGCGATGGCGAGCGGGTTGCCACTTTGATGGACAAGGGCAAGCAATTGCTCGGTATTGAAGATGTGTTGCCGGGAGTGCCGGAAATGGTCCACGAGGTGCAGGTGGAGGGCACGTTTCCCGACGGCACCAAACTGGTGACGGTCCATCAGCCGATCTGCCGGGAACGAGGCAATGCCGAGTTGGCGCTCTATGGGTCGGGGCTGGTGCGCGTGGGTGAGACGTGGTCGCCGGACAACGCGTCGAGCGCCGCGCCTGGGGAAACGCTGGTGGCGGATGAGGAACTCGCGCTCAACGCCGATCGCGAAAAAGTGGAGCTCGAAGTGGCGAACATGGGCGACCGCCCCGTGCAAGTGGGGTCGCACTTTCCCTTTTTTGAAGCCAATGCCGAATTGCGCTTTGACCGCGTGCGGGCCTATGGCTTTCGCCTCGATATTCCCTCGGGAACGGCGGTGCGTTTTGAGCCGGGGGAGACCAAGACGGTGACGCTGGTCGCCGTAGCTGGCAAGCGCGTCGTCCAAGGCGGTAGCGGTTTGATCGGCGGAGCCTTGAGCGACGACAACAAAGCCGCTGCCCTTGAACGCGCTAAAGAGCGCGGCTTTTTAGGAGCAGAGGGATGAACCTAATTAACGCCCTTTTGGGGTGTACTTTTCGCCGGAATTGACGGGCATGTAGGGGCAACCCTTGTGGTTGCCCTAGCCGCAAAGGGCGCCCACAAGGGACGCCCCTACGATTGGTATCGCGTATTAAAGGAAGTTAGATAGATATGATTATTGACCGACGCGCTTATGCGGATATGTACGGCCCCACTACCGGCGACCGGGTGCGGCTGGGCGACACGGATTTGATTGTCGAGGTCGAGCAAGATCACACTGTGTACGGCGAGGAGTGCAAGTTCGGCGGCGGCAAGGTGCTGCGCGACGGCATGGGGCAGCAGAGTGGCGCGAGCCAAAAAGAGGCGCTGGACTTGGTGATTACCAATGCGCTGGTGCTCGACTACACGGGTATTTACAAAGCCGACATTGGCATCAAGGACGGGCACATCGCCGGGATCGGCAAGGCTGGTAACCCGGACATTATGCCGGGCGTCGCCGAGCAGATGGTCGTCGGCGCGACCACCGAAGTGGTGGCCGGGGAGAAGCTGATTTTGACGGCTGGGGCGCTGGACGTGCACGTGCATTTTATCTGTCCGCAGCAAGTGGAAGAGGCCATCGCCTCGGGCATCACCACAATGCTCGGGGGCGGCACTGGCCCGGCGACCGGAACGAATGCGACCACTTGTACTCCAGGGGCTTTTTACATCCGCACGATGCTGCAGGCGGCCGATGCTTGGCCGCTCAATTTTGGCTTTTTGGGCAAGGGCAACTCGTCGTTGCGCTTAGGATTGGCAGCGCAAGTTGAGGCCGGAGCTTGCGGCCTCAAGCTGCACGAGGACTGGGGCACGACGCCAGCGGCCATTGATGCGTGTCTGGCGGTCGCCGAAGAATTCGACGTGCAGGTCTGCATCCACACCGACACGCTCAACGAGTCGGGATTTGTCGAGGCGTCGCGGGCGGCTTTCAAAGGCCGGACGATTCACACTTACCACACCGAGGGCGCTGGCGGCGGCCACGCGCCCGATATTATGCGGCTTTGCGGCGAGGCCAATGTGCTGCCCTCTTCGACCAATCCGACGCGGCCCTTCACGGTCAACACCATAGACGAACATCTGGACATGCTGATGGTTTGCCACCACCTCGACAAGAATATCCCCGAGGACGTGGCCTTTGCCGAGAGCCGGATCCGCCAGGAGACCATCGCCGCCGAGGATATTTTGCACGACTTGGGTGCGCTGTCGATTATCGCCTCAGACAGCCAAGCGATGGGCCGAGTGGGGGAGGTGGTGTGCCGGACTTGGCAGACGGCGCACAAGATGCGCCAACAGCGGGGCCTGTTGCCCGAAGATGCAGGTGGTGCCGACAACTATCGTGCGCGGCGCTACGTCGCCAAATACACCATCAATCCAGCCATTGCCCACGGACTCTCGGCTCAGATCGGCTCGGTGGAGACGGGCAAGCTGGCTGATTTGGTGTTGTGGCAGCCGGCTTTTTTCGGTGTCAAGCCCGAGCTGGTGATCAAAGGTGGAGTGATTGCTTACGCGCAGATGGGGGACGCGAACGCTTCGATACCTACGCCGCAGCCCGTGTATCCGCGCCCTATGTTCGGGTCCTACGGCAACGCGGTTGGGCCGACGTCGCTGGCTTTTGTTTCGCAGGCGTCGCGCGAGCGAGTGGGGGAGTACGGGTTGGCGAAAGAGGTCGTGCCGGTCGAGCGTTGCCGCGACATTGGCAAGGCCGACATGCGGCTCAACGACGTGGTGCCCAATATCGAAGTTGATCCGGAGACCTATAAGGTGAAAGTTGACGGCGAGGAGATCACCTGCGAACCCGCGGAAAAACTGCCGCTGGCGCAACTGTATCACCTATTCTAAATGGATCGCCTCTACCCGTTAATGCACTTAGCCGACAGTGCGCTGCCGGCCGGTGGCTACGCCTTTTCCAATGGCTTGGAGGGGGCCTATCAGTTGGGCTTGTTGGATGCGTCTGGGGCGCTGGAAGAGTTTGTGCATTCGGCGCTGATGGCCGCGGCCTATGGCGAGATTCCCTTCATCCATTCCTGTTATGCTGAATCCGACGAAGAGATCGTGGCGGAGATGTTGCATTTCTACGACGCGATGATCGTGGCTCCGGCGATGCGTCGGGCGAGTTTAATTTTAGGCAAGAACTGGTTGCGGCTGATGGCTGGTTTGTATCCAGAGGTCAAATTCGCAAACTTGCGGCGGGCGCATGCGCACTACACGGTGGTTTTCGGGCTGGCGTTGAAGGCTGCTGGTTTTGCACAAGCCGAGGCTCAGCAGCTTTACATGTTTCAAGTGCTCAGGGACCAGATGAGTGCTGCGGTGCGTCTTGGGATCGTCGGGCCGATGGAGGCCACGCGACGGCAGTTGGGTCTGTATGTGCATTGCGAGGAATTGCTGGCGGAAGTTGCGGGCCGACCGTACGCACAAGCGACGCGTTGTGCGCCGCAGCTCGACATTGCTCAGAGTGTACACGACGATCTTTATTCTCGCCTTTTTCAGAGTTGAACGCAGGAGGATGTATGGGGCACGACCACGATCACACACACGAGCCTTTTGACTCGCCTGGACTTTTTGCCGAGCGCGAAGGTCCGAACTCGCATCGCGATTTTGCCGACCGCGCCTTTACTGTGGGGATTGGTGGGCCGGTTGGCAGCGGCAAGACGGCGTTGTTGCAGGCTTTGTGCGAGAGGCTGCGCGACGAGTATAGCTTGGGGGTGGTCACCAACGACATCTTCACTCGCGAGGACGCCGAATTTTTGCTGCGGCACGAGGCGTTGGAACAGGAGCGCATCGTTGGTGTCGAGACTGGCGGTTGTCCACACGCGGCGATCCGCGAGGATATTTCGCTGAATTTGAATGCGCTTGAAGACTTGATGGATCGTTTCGCCGGGGGTATCGACTTACTGCTGGTCGAAAGTGGCGGCGACAATTTGGCGGCTCATTTCAGCCGCGAGCTCGTCGATTATTCGGTGTACGTCATTGACGTGTCCGGCGGCGACAAAATTCCGCGCAAGGGCGGCCCGGGGACGACGCAGTCGGATCTGTTGGTGATCAACAAGACTGATCTGGCCGAGATGGTGGGAGCGGATTTGGGGGTGATGGATCGCGATGCCAAGAAGATGCGCGGCGAGGGGCCGACGGTTTTTGCTTGTATCAAGGATCGGGAAGGACTGGAGGCGATTGTCGAGTATATTCTCAAGGCGTGGGAGAGGGCGTTGCTGTCGGAGGCGCAGAAACCACTCTAAGGGGTAAGGTCGGCATTAGCTCTCGCCCTCGTATTCGGCAATCCATTGCTCGGCCTCCTCTTTAGTATAGGCTCCGGTAAAGGCACCGCTGTCTTCCGGCAGTTGATGGCTGAGGGGCTTGTCGATGTGGGGTGTCAATATCTCTTGCAACCCATTTGCTTCTTCATCAGATAAATCTTTTATAAGGGAATCCACGTCTTCTTGGCTTAATCCTCCCTTGAAAACCACGCCGGATAGATCAGTTTCTTGGCCAATCAACTCCTCCATACGTTGGGCAAAGAAAAATAAAAAAGGAGTCGGTCCTTGGCTTTGGGCCCCTTGCAGATGTGCCCAGTCAAGACTCGCCCCTTGCAGTTGTGCCTCAGTAAGCAACGCCCCTTGCAGGAACGCCTCGTCAAGACTCGTCCCTTGCAAGTGTGCCATCGTGAGCGAGGCCCCTTGTAGGAACGCCTCAGCAAGGGACGCCCCTTGCAAGTGTGCACCCTCAAGACTTGCCTCTTGCAGTCTTGCCAACATAAGATGTGCCCCTTGCAGATGTGCCTTGTCAAGACTCACCCCTTGCATGCTTGCCGCGATAAGTGAGGCCCCTTGCAGATGTACCCTATCAAGACTCGCCTGTTGGAGGTACGCTCCGTCAAGACTCACCCCTTGCATATGTGATTCCGTCAAAACGGCTCCTTTTAAACATGCCATCGAGAGATCGGCTCCGTTCAGATAGCTTCCCTGCAAGTTGATATGGCAAACCTTGAAAACCTCGTGCTCCTGTACGAACAGCAATGTCAACAGGCTTTGGACTTCCTCAGAGGGTTTCGACTTATGCGTTTCCCGATAGTTATCTTCGCCCGTCGTCCGTCGGATATGGGCGCAGAGAATATCGAGCACGGTCTGACGCAAATCTTCGGTGTCTTCTGCCAGATGGAAAAGTTCGTAGGCCCCACCCAAGCGCACAGAGTCCGATTCATGACCTAGGTGTTCAATGGCGTTTTTCAGGCGATCCTGCCGCTGTCCTTGCTCGGTTTTTGATACAGCGTCGGCCTGCGCTTTCGCGGCGTCGGCCTGTGCTTTCGCGGCGTCGGCCTGTGCTTCTGCGGTTTTCTCCATCGCCTTGGCGCGCTTGTAGGACATCAGGGCTTGCAGAGCAATCAACACACCGCCCATGCCGATGCCCAGAAATTTCAGAGTTTCATTTTTGCTGGATAAGTCAAGAAGTTTAGAAGTATGCGTTTCGACATATTCAAAGGACAGGACGCCTACAAAAACTATCACTAAGACGACGAGCAGAACGATGAGAGCGGTCTGAAAGATCGAAAAAAGATTCTCTTTGATTTTAGAAAAAAGTTTCATCGCGCTGATCGGCGAGGCTTCTGGAGATCTGATAATCACATCAACAGGCAGGCCGAAACTCTCGGCAATCGCCCAACGAATCGGATTGGCCGTCTGCTACCATGCCATCGTTAGGGAATTGGTTGGACTGGAGGAGCAAGCACTACCCTACCGCTTTTTCCCTGTCTCTGTCTTGCATCTTCTAGAATGCGATCAAGATCGAAATCCATAGATTTTGCCAAGGCTTCTTTGATCCTTCTTGTCTCTTGGATAATTTCATCCGTGGTTTCTTTTTCGTCCATTGGTTTCATCATAATCAATCTCTCCAAGTAGTTCTCGCGTCTAGGCAAAATTTCTTGGTCGCATTCGGCGTTCTTGCATGCCCTACCACTCATCATACGCTTCTCTCTTGTCTTGTTCAGGTCAACGAACTATCCTATTCGGAAAATAAAATGAGGACGAAAGTCGCTAGAACCCTGGAGCCTTATGCCACCCGAATAAAAGGCTCCCGTCAGCGTTATCCTCAGTGATCTGAGAAGGTTCAGTATTTTTTTTCCAATACCAACCCGGCGACCCGGAATCATCCACCAAGAACTTATATCCTATATACTCACCTTTACCACGCTCAATCTTGTATTCACCCTTACGGATTCCGGCTATATACTCCCGCGTATCTTGGTCGGCAGTGTAATCTCTCCAGCCAATATATACCGACATCCCAGTAAAGACAGCAATTGCCAACGTAAGTAAGACGACGAGAACCGTTGCCTCCTTTCTAATCCACTGCCAAGGTCTTTGAAAAATCATTCCATATTCTCTTTCTGGAGAGACACGACGGGGTGCCCACAGGCCTTCTCTTGCTTGCGAAGGTCTTCGCAGATCGCGTGTAGATCAAACTGGAATTTGGCCGCGTGGGCATCTCTAATCTTTCTAATTTTTTCGACAATAGGATCCTTCATTCTTCTTCTCCAATTAGCTCTTCAGGCAAGCAAATGAAGGGACACTGATAGCCCTGCTGCTCGACGAGATACATAGCAGTCAAAATCCGATCAGCCAATCACCCCGAGTGCGAAATACCGGCGGTCACGTTTGATGCGATAGATGGCGAAATCCTTGCGATCAATAGTGAAAATCGTCCGTAGGTTGCGATTTTCAGCCACGGCGACGAGCGAAGCATCGGCGAAGTCCATCGGTGCATCGCGGTATTGAGCCATGAGTTTAAGAACGCGTCCGAATAGTTGGTCATCGAGGAAGAGTACCTAGATGCCCCGCCGGTGATAAAGTCTATTAGACGCTGCGTCCCTATGCTTCCCGGCTGCAACAAGTGAACGGCCTCGGTCAGGACGGGGAGCGTCGTAGCTATAGGTACGGAAATGGCCTTGAGCACCTCGACGCATCTTGCATGTGTTTCGTCTCTGGGATCAAATAGTGCGACCAGCGGGCCAGTATCCACTAGAATCACTGCTGATGCTTCTTTCTAATGGCCTCGGTAGCGGCCGTCTTGGCGCACTTGGCTGGAGCAATGGCATAGCCACCCGGTCCCAAATCGAGACGGCTAAATACCTGATATGGCGTTTCGGTGGTTGGCACCTTGGGTGCTGACGCCGCATACACTCGGAGGCCGCGCTTGAGCACCTCTGAGATGGAAAGGCCGGTCTGGTTACACAAAGCGGATAAAGTAGCTTCGGCATCGTCGTCGAGTTGAATTGTTCTAGTGCCCATCTGAAACTCCCGTTGTTGCCTGTAAGACCGTGAATCCAGTATTTCACTACCGCCAGACTGTCGGTGGTCTACTCACGTGCCAAGGGCACGCACAACTGCTTCCGGCTCACGGTCGATAACAGTCAGCAGAACGCGGGCCGCGCGATCTGGAACGCGCCGGCCTTGTTCCCAATCCTGCACTGCGCGTACGTCGAGACCGAACCGCTCGGCGAATTTCTTGCGACTCAGCTTCATCCCGTCACGAAGTGCGCGAATCCGCTCTGCGGTCGGATCATCCACGATTCGGCAGGGAAGATCGATCTCACCGCGCACGTGGGCGAGCACCTCTCCCAGTGCCGTCTCGATTTCTCGACCCAATGGAGTTCGTTCCGTTGTCATTTGGTTTTCTCCTTTTCCTTAATCGCAGCCACTAGCCTTGTTAGCGCCTTCTTATCCGCCGGGCTCAGGTCGTCTCGGTCGGCCTTCGCATAGGCTGTCAACATATAGACGGCTTCTGAACCGGTGTGATGGAAGTAAATCGTCCGAATGCCGCCCCTCTTGCCCCGTCCCGAGCCGGCCCAACGCAGTTTGCGAATCCCTCCGGTTCCCGGAACAACCGACGCTCCAGTGGGATCGGCCACTATGGCATTCTCCATCTCCCGTCGGCTGTCGTCTGAAAGCAGCCTGCGGATAGCCCTTTCGTAGGTCGGAGTGGCAAATATCTGCACAGCTATTAATATGCGGCATTGCCGCACATGTTTCAAGTGGTTTTTTGGGAGATCTCAAGGCGAGGGAGAAGGCGCTGTTGTCGGAGGCGGAGAAGCCGTTTTAACCTTGTTCATCTCGGGTGTATCGTTATCTTGCTTGTCTAGAATCGCTATCGACGCGAGGTCCATATTATGGCAGAAACGAGACACAACGCTATTGAACTCGGGAAAGTAGTTTCTCGGGACCCAGAGGTACACAGCGGCGATTTGGTATTCGCTGGTACGCGGGTTCCAGTTGACACACTTGTGGACTACCTCAAGGCTGATCATTCAATTGAAGAGTTTTTGATTGATTTCCCTAGCGTCGAACGCTGGCAGATCGAATCGTACCTCGACCTTTCGCCCGATGGACTGGATCGCTTGAGGGCACAGGGTGAGAGTACTGCTTGACGAGGATATTCCAACTCACTCAGGCTTTATTTACCCTGCGGATTTTCAGAAAGTCATTCTCAACTTTTCCGTTTAGCCGGAAGTCGCTAGTGAGCGTTCCAAGCGTTCTAACCACTCCTCAAAATGTGGACACTCGCGGCGGATTGCATGGATACCGATTTCCAAGGCAGCTAAGTTGCCCATTAGCGGCTTCTGGTAGTTAGGCATCAGATGCTCAATGCGCTTAGAAGGTGCGGTACGAGGTGAATCGTCGATCTCTTCCGGGTTGGCGAATTGGTCGCGAATGGCCTGCAAAGGCTCGACGAGATCCACGCGGCCAATTACGCGGCCGAATCCCTCACAATCGCTGAAAAGCATGGCCTCGAACTCGTGCATCATCACGTATGGAATAAAGCGGCCTGAGTTGAAGGCACCGCCCATCTCTTGGCTGATGTCTGCCGAAAGCGCATCCTCAACAGTCTTTGCTTTCTGCTCGAACACAATCCCGCCCGCAGTCTTTCTTCCCGGCCAAGTTTTATTACCCGATTGCGGTAGTCCGTAGTAATCCACCATGGTAGTGACAAGGCGTCCAGCATCTTGCTTGAGATGCCCCAATATATCCTTCCTCACCTCGTCCCATCCCTTGATCCCGCCTCGGCGACTGCGCTGACGAGTGTTCCCCATCAAGCGAGCACTCACCGCAGAGTAGCCACGATTATACAAGTAGGGGCTGAGCACTTCGTTTACGAAGGTCTCTTCGGTTTCGCCCTCGACATGTACGAGTAACCGGCTCACCCCAATTCTTCTGGGGCCGGGCGACCGCCAATCTCGTTCTTCTCCCACAACTGGCCGAGGCTGTAGTCCTGCAACCACGTTTCTAAGCTAGCCGTATCCAGCCGCGTGAGTTGTGTTTGTCCGTTTACGCGGTCGGCCACGAGCACGTCTTCTGGCTCGAAGTGATCGAGCAAAAATGGTGACTGGGTTGCCAGAATGATCTGTGTTTGGGCCGCTGCCTGCTTGAGAAGGGAGGCCAACATTGTGATCGCGTAGGGATGCAGGCCAAGCTCTGGTTCGTCTAAAAGAATAACCGGGGGTCGAAGCGACTCTGGCTGGAGGAGCAGGGCCGCCAGCGCAATAAACCGGAGTGAGCCATCGGAGATCGAAGAAGCATCAAAGTAGGCGTCGGTTCCCTTGTGCCGCCATTCGAGGCGAATTTTGTCCTCGTTGAGCTGTTGAGGCGCAAGTGCAAAATCGTCGAAGAATGGCGCAACTCTTTGCACTGTGTGACGGATCAGGCTATACGAAGACTCATGCTTCTCGCGCAAGTAGTACAGAAATGGGGCCAAGTTGGCACCGTCGGGACGAAAAAAGCGGTTGTCGTTCAAGTCGGCAGTCTTCTTCATTGACGAGCTGGAACTCGTGTCGTGGAAATGGTAGAGACGCCAACTACTGAGATGATTTTTTATGTCATCCTCAACTCGTTGCCATTCCGGCCATGGGGGAGGTTCGGCTTCGCCTCTAGATGTGCTATCAAAAGATTGTACAGATTGATATCCAAGAGGCTCCGACTGGGTAGTTTCTAAATATATATAGAGCGTATCTGAGTCCGTTGCCGACAGCCTGATCTCATACTCGTAGTTATTCTCGTCAAAAGAGAGCCGAATGATTAACTCCTCTGTTTCCTTAGAGCCGTAGTGTAGAACCTTATCGGCCCCGCCGGCCCGGATGACGTATTGTTGAAGATGCTCTGAGTGGATGGCATTGAGGAAGGAGAACACGCCGATGAAGTTAGACTTGCCCGAGCCATTCGGACCGATCAGTACGTTAATTGGGCCAAGCGGCAAATTCTCAATATGGCTAATACTCTTAAAGCCTTTGATCGAGATACTGTGGAGTGCGGACATGGTGGGTTCTCATTGCCTAGTTGTTCGCGTCATAGCTTCCTCTTAATGCTCTCCTTTGCAAAGATAGACATATTCCCTCAATGGTGAAAAAGCCGCACACCCGAATTAATCATCAACATTCCGTATTCGTCTGCCGCCTCGATCACCAGATCATCTCGCGTTGACCCGCCAGCTTGGACTAAGTACTCCACGCCTGAACGCTGCGCCCGGTCGATGTTGTCGCGGAAGGGGAAAAAGGCGTCTGAGCTCATCGCCACACCCTTGAGATGATCCAGCCATTCCCGCTTCTCCTCGGCTCTGAGCCGCTCTGGGACCTCGCGGAAGTTAGCTTCCCATGCCCTGAGTTCGGCCGGAGTGACGTCGTCTTGCAGATAGATGTCGATGGCGTTGATTTTTTCCGGGCGCTTGAGGCCCTTGGCGAATTTCATGCCCAAGACCTTGGGGTGCAGGCGCAGATACCAGTTGTCGGCCTTGGCGCAGGCCAAGCGAACGCAGTGGACGCGCGACTGCTGGCCGGCACCAGTACCGATGACTTGGCCTTCGCGGGCTAGGCACACTGAGTTAGATTGGGTGTACTTGAGGGCGATAGTCGCCACCGTCAGGTCGCGGCGGGCACTGGCCGACAACTCCTTGTGGGCCGTGACGATGTTGTGAAAAAAAGCGTCGTCGGGGATGAAATCATTGCGTTGCTGCGCGAGTTGGACGCCGAATATCTCGCGTTGCTCGGTCGCGGCCGGCGCGTAGTCGGGATCGATTTGCAGGATGCGGTACTGGCCGCCCTTTTTCTTTTTTAAGATCTCCAAAGCCTCTGGCTCGTAGCCGGGAGCGATGATTCCATCGGAGACTTCGACGCGGATGAGATCGGCCGTAGGGAAATCGACCACGTCGCTCAAGGCGATCCAGTCGCCGAAGGAGGCGAGGCGGTCGGCACCGCGCGCGCGGGCATAAGCCGTGGCCAGCGGGCTGAGGTCGCGGTCGGCGACGAAGTAGGACGCGCTCAGGGTCTCGTTGAGCGGTGCGGCTACGGCGGCACCGGCCGGAGAGACGTGTTTGAACGAAGCGGCAGCCGGTTGGCCGAGGGCGCTTTTGAGGTCGCGGACGAGCTGCCAAGCGTTGAGCGCGTCCATGAGGTTGATGTAGCTAGGAGCATCGTTGAGCGGCTCGATGGGTAGGTCGCGGCCATCGGCCATAGAGCAGCGGGCTCCTGCTTGGTGGGGGTTGCATCCGTAGCGCATGTCGATTGTAGCGGGCATAGCTCCTCCTCGATGAGACTATTTGCAAAAGTTGGGGCGGCGTATTATGTTCGGCAATCGCGGTAAAAAGACAATCGCCAATCAACCCATTTTTGACAAGCCAAGGTGAGGTAAATCAGCCATGTTCAAAGGTTGTAGTACAGCCCTAGTGACGCCCATGGGCGCAGACGGCAGCATTGACTACGGCGGCTTGGAACAACTCGTAGAATTCCAAATCGCCAACAATATCCAAGCGGTACTCGCCGTCGGCACGACCGGCGAAAGCCCGACCCTGCTATGGGGGGAGCACAACGAAGTCATCGATCGCACGGTCGCGCTGGCCAAGGGACGCACCTTATCGATTGCTGGAACGGGTAGCAACTCTACCAAGGAGACCATGGCGGGCAGCGAGCACGCCGCTCACATCGGCGCGGACGCCGTGCTGCTGGTCGATCCCTATTACAATGGCCCCAGCTCCTTGGAGATCCGTCGCGAATACGTCGAGCCGGTGGCGCGGGCCTTTCCCGAGGTGCAAATCATTCCCTACATCATCCCCGGGCGCACCGGCTGCATGATGCAGGTGGAAGATTTGGCCATCCTCGCCCACCAGTATCCCAACGTGGCCCAAGTTAAAGAGGCGACCGGCGATTTGGACAACATGGCCAAGACGCGTCGGCTCTGCGGCGACGATTTTACCATCCTCTCGGGGGATGACGACAAGACCGTGCCGATGATGAAGAGCGAGGATATCCGGGCCGCTGGCGTGATCTCGGTGATGTCCAACGTCATTCCGGGTCCCATCCAGCGACTCACCGAGTTGCTCAACGCTGGCCAGGAGGACGAGGCCGATAGTTTGGCCGAGAAGCTGGCACCGCTTTTTGGCATCGTCGGCGTTGCGACCACTGAGCAGAGTGCTTATGGCCCGGTCGAGTGCAAAGCGCGCAACCCCGTGCCTATTAAGACGCTGATGAATATCCTCGGCATGCCGGCCGGGCCGGTGCGGCAGCCGCTGGGCAAGATGACGCACGCGGGCGCGCAAACGGTGCTGGACGCCGCGCGTCAAGTACACGCCAACGATCCAACGGCCTTTGCACCGGTCGCCGAGTTTTTCGGGGTGGATGTGGAAGCGCGTCTGCACGACGACTCGTTGGTCGAGCGCGTGGTGTATCCATCGTATTAAGCGAGGATAGAGCGATGACTAAAATTGTAATCTGTGGGGTGGCCGGGCGCATGGGGCAACGGCTAGCTCACTTGATTTTGACGGCTGCTGACTTGGAGCTGTGCGGAGGCAAGGAGCGCCCGGACCACGAGGCTGTGGGGCGCGACATCGGCGAAGTCGTCGGTGCGCGGCATCTTGGCCTAACGGTCAGTGACACACTGGCGGGTATCATCGAACCCGACCAAGTAGTAGTCTGTTTTACGACCCCGGAGGCGACCCTCGAAGACGCGGCCCTCTGCGCGGTGCGCGGGGTGCCCATGGTGGTGGGGACTACGGGTTTTACCCCGGAGCAACTCGCGGAATTCAAGCGGACGGTAGCAGACATTACCTGTGTGTTTGCGTCGAATTTCAGCACGGCTATGAACGTGCTCTTCAAGCTGGTCGAAGAGGCGGCGCGGATCTTGGGCGATGACTATGATGTGGAAATCATTGAAGCGCATCACCGGCACAAGGTCGATGCGCCCTCTGGTTCGGCGCTGACGCTGGCCGAGCGGGCCGCGGCCGGTTTGGGCCGCAACTTGCGCGAGGTCGCCGTACATGGGCGGGAGGGCGTGGTCGGCGAGCGCTCCCGCCAAGAGATTGGCATGCACGCGATCCGCGCCGGTGACTTGGCGGGCGAGCATACGGTGCTCTACGCGGCCCCAGGCGAGTGCCTTGAGTTGCAGCACCGCGCCACGAGCCGCGATTCCTTTGCCTTGGGTGCGCTGCGCGCTGCGCGCTTTGCCGCGCAGGCCGAGCCAGGGATGTACTCGATGGGAGACGTGTTGGGGCTGGGTTGATCGCTCAGTGCTTGGGGCGGTGGAGGTGTTGCGGCGTCGGCCACAAGGTCTGGATCTTGTCGCGCAGCCGCACGGCTTCCTCAAAGTTTTCCGCTTCCACAGCCACCTTTAAGTCGCGCTCTAATTGTTCGCGCTCGGACAGCGGGCGCTCCTGCTCTAATTCCTCGTACCATTCGCGCAAAAAGGAAATCTCGGGCAAGTCCTCTTCTAGCTCGGATTCCCATTCTTCGACAAAGCTCTCAATGTGGGCAATGCCTTCTTGCACGGCACGCATGGCCGTTGGATAGTCGTCGCTGCGGAGGGCTAGCATAGCGTGCGCTCGGGTCTGCATCATAATCGCGTGTGGATAGTACTGCTCAAAGTACCAGCGGATCTCGTCGTTAGGCGCGCACTGATCGACCAGTTCAAAAATCTGTAGAGTGTGCTCGGTATCGGCGACGACCCCTTCGTAGTCCTCTAGGTTGAACAGACTTAAATAGCGGTGATAGTACTGCCAGGCCTCTTGGAAGAGCTCTTCGCACTCGTCCTCCTCTAGGACGAAGCCTTCCGGGGTGTCGCGCGATTCGATGAGGTCTTGGTAGTAGTCGAGCAGCGAGGGGCAGCCGTGCGGTCGTTGGCCGTCGGGACGGCCATCCAACTCGAGTTGAAGAAGCCCCATGTCGATGCGGATCTGAAGTTTTTCCTCGCCCTTGCTGGTGCGGATGCGCCGAGCGAGGAACTCGTCGGGCTTGAATTCCCAACTGTTGAGCAAGTCGCCGATATCGTAATTCATGGGCGCGCTCTCTGAAAAAATATAGAATGAAGAAACCCAGCTCCAAGGAGGCTGAGGGAACACAAAGGACAATATAGGGCAGAACCTAGCACTGCGCTACTAATCGACGCATTTCTCGTCAAGTTGCTTGCCTATACAAAAAAGCGCCGGGCTACAGGCCCCGCGCTTATCGTGACATATAATTTATAAAAAAAGAAAGAATATGTCAAAAAATTTTATTTAAGTAGAATATAAATAATAAGTTAGAACAAATTTTTATTGACAAGATATACCGCCTGATTTACCTTAAGACCGCCCCCAATTCCAAATCATTCCACACAGGAGGACCGATGTCCCAGCACGAGAACGATGCTCTGCAAGTGCAGGGCGACCGGGTGGTGCTAGGGGAGTGGTCGGGCGATCTGGAAGAATTGATCGCCAAGAACGTGACTTTGCGCCAGATGCTGCGCGAAGGGCGCGCCGAAGAGGCCCGCGCGTTGCTCAAGGCGCAGGCCGTGGAGGAACAAGCCGCGCTGGTGGCCATAGACGAAAATCCCGAGGAGGTGCTCTCGCTGACCGGCATGGATGCCCAAGGCCGCCCAGGGTACTTGCCCGCTGTCGTCGATAAGCTGCCGTCGGAGATCATCGCCGAGTTGGTCGCTCCCGGCGAGTACAAGCTGGCGAGGTTTAATACCGCGCTGTTGCAGACCATGTCGGCGGAGTCGTTTGCGCGCGCCGTGGAGAACACGCTCGATCCGGTTTACTACCACGGCAACCGCACCAAGGTGTCGTGGGAATGGCTCGAAGCGGTCGCGGCGCTAGATGATCACAGCAAGCGGGCTACGCTCTTATACAAGGTGGATCAGGGCCTGCTAGAGGACGCTTTCCTCGACAAGGTCGATAGCATTGATATGCACGCTCAAGTCGGAGGACTGCCGGATTGGGGCACAGTTTCGGGTTTTAGCCTGCTGTCGGAATCGGGCCAAGCCGTGATGCTGCCGCCGATCAACGACCCGGATATCCGCGAGGTCATCTACGCCTTGCACCAAGCCGCGCCCGAGTTGCTAGCGGCTGTGCTGCGCGGCGCTTGGGAACGGGCCGGTGGAGGGGCCTCGTGAGCCGGCTAGCGCGCGTCGATCTCAACCAAGTCCCACTCGACCACAATAGTTTCATTGGCCAAGTGGTCGCTGCGGGTCTCGAATACGAGCAATTGCCACCGCGCTTTATGGATTCGCTGCAGGCTTATCTGCGGATCCGCGGATTGGGTTTTGCCCAGCGCAACCGCACTGGCATCGCCCTTGGCCGCGACCAGTTGCGCCAAGGCATGGAGCGGGGTTTGGCGTGCATGGACTTGGCGCTGGAAGAGGAAAGCGGCGGCGACCTCAACGCAGCCGTCGCCAAGCTGGTCAGCGACCCGTTTGACGCGCTTTACAAGCAGGGTTGGGAGCGCGCTTTCCAGCGCTTAAAAGAGATGCGCCAGCAGGCCCGCGCGTTAGTCGGCTACTCCGAGTTGGGCTTTTGGCCCGATCGGCAGTCCAAAGTCGAAGCCCTGGCAAAGCTCGTGCCCGAGACGTGGACCGGTCCCAGCGCCATCGACCTACACGCCGACGGCCAAATGTTGCAAGAGCTAACCGGCAAGGTGGCCTTTGTACGCTCGTTGCCGCAGCCGTCGGTGGCTGCTTTGCTTGATCAGGTCGATGTGGATTTCGCTGGCGTGCTGCACCGCGTCATTTTGGCGTTGGCGCTGGGGCGCGTTGAACTAGTGGCCAAAAAGGAGCACGTGTCGCGCTTTCACGCTGAGTGTTTTGACGCGGGTGGGTTGCGCCCTCACGTGCGGCGGCAGGTGTTGGACCAGTTCGTTGGGCACTTGGAAGATACTGTGGCGGATGCGGACGTGCGGGTGCGGATTGCGGACGAGCTGAGTGCGGAAATTGAGGTGCTAGAACAGGCCGCGGCTAGGGGCGACCTAGCCGCGTTCTTTCTGTCGCCTTTTTCCGCTTTGGAAATTTGAGTAGCTTTGCAAGCTCTTAGCTAGCGGTTTTCCCATGCACTCCACACTTTCTGCGAGGTCTTATGGCGCATCACGAATTCACTCCCACCCACTACCACAATACCATCGGCTGGCACGAGCCCGTGCTGGCCATTGCCCCCGGCGATACGGTCTCTACCACGACCGTTGACGCCCGCGGCCAGGACCAGCATGGCGAGCGGGTCGCCGAGCGCGGGAACCCGATGACGGGTCCTTTCTACATAGAGGGAGCCGAGCCGGGCGACACCTTGGTGGTTCACTTCGACAAGCTCTATCCCAACCGCGACTGGGGCTGGACGGCTAGGGAAATCGCGCCCAATGTGCTGGACCCGGGTTTTACGACCGGAATTGAGCGCGACGACCAGCCGCTCCGGTGGCCGATTGACCTAGCGGCCGGTACGACAACGCAGCCGGATACCCTGCCGGGTTTGGTGCTGCCCCTCGACCCGATGGTAGGCTGTTTCGGAGTGGCCCCGCCGCGCGGGCAGGCCATTTCCACGGCGACCTCTTCGACCCACGGCGGCAATATGGACTACCGGGGCTTTGTCACCGGCGTGACCGTCTATCTGCCGGTCGAGGCTCCAGGGGCACTCTTCCATCTAGGTGACGGGCACGCCATCCAGGGCGACGGCGAGATCGTCGGCACAGGCGTGGAAATCTCCTTTGACACGACATTTAGCGTGGATGTGATCAAAGGCAAGCAGATTGGCTGGCCCCGCGCTGAAAACGACACGCACATTCTCGCGGTCGGCAATGCTCGTCCTTTGGACCAATGCGTGCAGCACGCCACCACTGAGCTGATCAATTGGCTTACTGAGGACTACGGCCTCACCGAGTTGAGTGCCCACGCGCTCTTGGGACAGTGCGTGGAATACGATATGGGGAATGTGTACGACCCGGCCTATACGATGGTCTGCAAGGTCGCCAAGTCGTTGCTCTCGGCTATGGGGGCCGAACGCTCATAAATCGGCGATGGAGTCGAGGCCCTCGGGTTGCGGCAGGACGTAGCGGACGGGCTGGATGGTGCCGTCGCGGCGGCGCACCTGTTCGACTCGCTTGCACTTGATGACGGAGTGCTCGATGAATAGGTCGTCGTCGATTTGGCAGCCGTAGAGGTAACTGGTGCCCTTGATGGTTACGCGCTCGCCCACGCGCATGGGATGTTCGTCGCTGCCGGTCATGAGCACGCCAGACTCGATGCGGCTGTGCGCGCCGATCCGCAGATTGCCCTTGAGGATATTGCGGCTGAGCACTTCGACCTCGTCGTCAAGGGCGAGGGTTTGATTTGGATATGTGCTCAGTTCGACGCCGACACCGATTTGGACCCCTTCGCCTAGTATTACGTGGCCGCTCAGATGGCTGCGGTCCCCGATGGTGACTCGACGGTTGAGTTGGACCTCGGGACCGATGTAGGTGCCCTTGCCGATGACAATGTCCAAGGGGCCGCACTCCGCGTCCATGTTGAGTATTTGCTCGATGACCTCGTCGGCGATGAAGAAGTCTTCCTCGTCGGCGATGGTGATGGTGTCCTTGAGTTTGTCGTAGGCCCAGCGGCGGGCTATGGCCTCCATCTGACGCCAGACGCTTTTGACGTTGAAGGCGAGGAGTTCCTCTTCGCTGTCGGCCGTGGCCGCCCGCACCACGAGTTGGTGCTGATTGAAAATTTGCACCAAGTCGGTCAGCAGCAATTCGCCTTGGGCATTGTCGGTGTCAAGGTGCTGGATGTAGGTTCGCAGCGCGCTTTCTCTGAAGGCGAAGACGCCGGTGTTGATCTCGCGCGTTTCCAGCAATTCTTGGCGCGTGAAGGCGTAGGTGCGGCCGTTGTACGCGGCCACGTAGGGCGTTGCCGCGTCGAGGCTGAGGATGTCCTTGTGCTCCCTGATCTCAATGACTTTGTCGCGGTCGGCACCCGCTGGCTGCCCAGAGGCGTCGGTGGCTGGCACGCGCACGATGCGGCCATAGGAGTTGGTCTCGGCCGAGCCACTGTACAGGCCGGTGAGTACCATCATGTCGCAGTCGGCGTTTTCAAAGCTGGCGCGAAATTGGGTTACTACCTGCCCGGTCAACAGCCCCATGTCTCCTAAAAAGATGTATACGTCGCGGTCGGTCGCCGCTGCGGGAAAGGCTTGGAGGCCCACGCGCACGGCGTCGCCGGTTCCGGCTGGCCGGCCGAGGACCGGGTTTTCTTGGTACGCGAAAAGACGCCCTGGTTGGGGGCTGGCCGCGCGGGCGACGTCCACGCCCTTGATACCCACGACGATGACCTGATTGGGGCTGTCGAGGCCCTCTTGCACGGCACGGGCCACGCGCACGGCCGTTGGCTGGCCCCAAATTTCGTGCAG
Organism: Gemmatimonadota bacterium; assembly: GCA_028875335.1. The sequence continues at coordinate 1,253 of JAPPEF010000007.1, read as the reverse complement.
CATCTTGGAGGTTTCCGAGCGGATGCGCATGCCATGGCCAGCCGCCAAAACGATGCCGATACGGTGGATGTCGTCTAGGATTGGCGAGTTGATTTCTGCGAGTAGGTCGTTCATCGAGTTTCTTTGTTATAACTCCCTAGTTACTGATTTCTCGTATCTCAGGTTACTTTAACGCAACAGTTGTATATTGGGTTCCTTCCCTTCTAATTCTCATAGAACGTCTATATCCTCGCCGAGGGCCGTGCGCATGAGCAACTCCTGCATACTGTGGCCGGGAGAATCGCACTCGGATTGGCGACGGATGTACGTGCCGTCTGGGCGCATCTGCCGAGATTTGGCGCGGTCGGCGAGCGCGTATGCGAGCAGCTCGCGATAGACGCGCCGCTTCAGGTCCGGGTCCAAGATGGGGAAGACGACCTCGACCCGGGCGCGCAGGTTGCGATTCATCCAGTCCGCGCTGCCGAGCCAGACTTCCTCGTCGCCGCCGTTGGCAAAGTAAAAGACCCGGCTGTGCTCTAAGAAGCGGCCAATGATGCTGTACACGCGGATGTTTTCGCTGATGCCGTCGAGGCCGGCGCGCAAGCAGCAGATACCGCGCACGATCAGATCGATTTCGACGCCGGCCTGCGAGGCCGCGTACAGGGCCTTGATGATCGCCGGGTCCATGAGGCCGTTCATCTTGGCGATAACGGCGGCCGGCCGACCAGCGCGAGCGTGTTCGCTTTCGCGCTCAATGCGGTCGAGCATGCCCTGCATCAGCCCGGAGGGCGCGACTAGCAGTTTTTCAAATTGACTGATGCGGCTGTGGGCGGTGAGCATATTGAAAACCTCGGCCACCTCCGCGGTGATCGTTGGCTCGGCGGTAATCAACCCCAGATCCGTGTAGAGCCGCGCCGTGGTGTGATTGTAATTGCCGGTGCCCAAGTGGGCGTAGCGGCGCAGGCGATCTTGATCGCGGCGCACCAGCATGGAGAGCTTGCAATGGGTCTTCAGGCCCATGATGCCATAGATCACGTGGATGCCGCTGTCTTCGAGGCGCTTGGCCCATTCGATGTTGGCTGCTTCGTCGCCACGGGCTTTTAGCTCGACGAGCACGGTTACTTCCTTGCCGCGCTCGGCCGCGTCGATGAGCGCCTGCCCCACTTCTGAATCGTCGCCCGTGCGGTAGATGGTCTGTTTGATGGCCAGCACTTTGGGGTCGTTGGCCGCCATGCGGATGAAGTCGATCACCGTAGAAAACGACTCGTAGGGGT
>JAPPEF010000171.1 GCA_028875335.1 Gemmatimonadota bacterium | reverse complement strand
CGCCGGCGTCGCGGTCGGCCGAAAAGCGCACCCCGCGCACGTTGCGGCCATTTTTGACATCTAGACAGGGAATGATTCGCTTGGCGAGCATGCTCTCTTCAGCCTAGGCGTGCGAAGTTGTCGAGAAGGCGCAAGCCGTGGACTTGGCTTTTTTCTGGATGGAATTGCACACCAAAGACGCGGTTGTTCCCGGCGATTGAAGTGTAGTCAATCCCATAATCGGTCGTGGCGACGCAATCGTCTTCGTTGTCGTTTGCCACGTAGTAAGAATGTACAAAATAAAAAAAACTTCCCTCGGGTACGCCCTCTAAAAGCGACACTTTGCGCTTGATGGCGATTTGGTTCCAGCCGATGTGCGGCACTCGCTCGGTAGGAGGGAAACGCACGCATTTGCCCGGCAGGATTCCGAGGCCGCGATGCCTTCCCATTTCCTCACTTTCCCCGAACATGAGTTGTAGCCCCACGCAGATGCCCAAGAAGGGTTTGTCGGCCGCGAGTCCCTCGGCAATGGCCGCATCCCAACCGGCGGCCTGCAAGTTGTACATAGCATCGCCAAAGGCCGCGTCGCCGGGCAATACGAGATGTGTGGCTGCGCTTAGACGCTCGGGGGCTTCGACGATCTCGGCTTCATAGCCGAGGAATTCGAAGGCTTTCTGTACGCTGCGCAGATTGCCCATGCCGTAGTCGATGACTGCAATCACGATTGCCCCAGCTCGGCAGAGCGCTCAGTCGCGGCTAGCACGGCGCTAATCAGGGCGTCGCGCAGGCCCTTTTCTTCTAGCTTGTGCAATCCGGCGGCCGTAGTCCCGCCCGGCGAGGTGACTTGGTCCCTAAGCACGGCCGGATGCTCGCCGCTTTCGAGTACGAGGCGCGCGGCACCGAGCAGAGTTTGTGCGGCGAGTGTTAACGCAGTTTCGCGTGGCAGGCCGGCGCGCACGCCGCCGTCAGTGAGCGCCTCGACGACGGTGTACGCCCAAGCTGGGCCGCTGCCGGAGAGCCCCGTAACGGCGTCCATGAGACTTTCGGCGACCTCGACTGTCGTGCCGACCAAGTCGAAGAGAGACCGCACTTGCGCCACCTGCTCTGCGCTGGCTGCGCGACCAGCGCAGAGGGCGCAAGCCGCACCCCTAATCCTCACCAGCGTCTGCGGCATGACGCGCACCACGGGCGTTTGCGCAGGCAGTAGCTCTTCGAGCTGGGCGGTCGATACGCCAGCCATGAGCGAGACGACGATCTGATGGGTGCTGAAATGCGCGGCCAGCGCCTTCAATACTGGAGCGGCCACTTGTGGCTTGAGTACCACAACTACCAAGTCCTGACCGCGGACTGCATCTGCTGAGTCGGTACTGGTGTGGACGCCCAACGCCGACAAGCCTTCGAGAGCTTCCGGCCTGATGTCGGCCGCGGTTATCTGACCTGAAGGAAGCTGGCCAACCAAACCTTCAATAAGCGCCCGTCCCATGTTACCGGTGCCCACAAATCCCAATTTGCTTTTTTTTATCATCAATTTTTAGACCCGCGAAAATACGACAAATCTCAAGCGCAAAATTAAAATGGCCGTTTTAATAAATTATGTCAAACGCTCATAGTGAGAGCGTTTTCTACTATGAAAAAGCTACATTTTTGCTTGACTTATGCAGCCCTCGTACTATATTGGTACAGATAGTATTCAAGCTTCAAAAAATGGGTAGAATCGGCCTTAAACTTTACGAGGCGGGAGAGGCCGAGAAACCGAATTCTCAAATTCTCAGACCCCTTTCGCGGGTTTTATTCTTACTTAACCAAGGGAGGATTTCGCATGGCTAAGAAGAAAGCTGCCGCTAAAAAGGCTGCTCCTAAGAAGAAAGCTGCCGCTAAAAAGGCTGCTCCTAAGAAGAAAGCCGCCGCTAAAAAGGCTGCTCCTAAGAAGAAAGCTGCCGCTAAAAAGGCTGCTCCTAAGAAGAAAGCCGCCGCTAAAAAGGCTGCTCCTAAGAAGAAAGCTGCCGCTAAAAAGGCTGCTCCTAAGAAGAAAGCCGCCGCTAAAAAGAAGGCTGCTCCTAAGAAGAAAGCTGCCGCTAAAAAGAAAGCTGCTCCTAAGAAGAAAGCCGCCGCTAAAAAGAAGGCGAAACGCAAGCCTAATCCGGCCTTTATGAGGCCCTTGCAGCCCGACGCCGCCTTGGGGACTATAGTCGGTAACAAGCCCTTGCCGCGTACTCAGATCACCAAGAAAATCTGGGCGTATATCAAGAAGAATGGCCTGCAAGACAAGAAAAACAAGCGCATGATCAATGCCGACGACAAGCTGCAGGCCGTCTTAGGCGCGAAGAAAATAGATATGTTTAAGATGACCCAACAGGTTAATAAGCACGTAGAATAACTACTCATAGCAAGACGTTATAGTCCAGTACATTGGAGAGGGATTCCCGGTGGGGAGTCCCTCTCTTTTTTAAATCACCCTCGCGTCTATGACTCCTGAATTTTTTGAGCTGATCCTATCCGTTAGTATCGTCCTAGTCGTATCCTGTATTTGTTCGCTCTTGGAAGCTGCGCTCTACTCGCTGCCCGCCAGTCAGATCGAAATGCTGGCCGACCAAGGGCGCACTTCGGGCAAGATTCTCAAGAGCTTGCACGCGGATATCCAGCGTCCCATCTCGGCTATTCTCACGCTGAATACCTTGGCCCATACTGGCGGTGCTGCCATTGCCGGTGCCGCCT
>JAPPEF010000064.1 GCA_028875335.1 Gemmatimonadota bacterium | reverse complement strand
TTTCTTGTTCGTCGCGGAACTCGCGGTAGTTCTCGCCGAGGTACAGGTCGGGGTTGAGGCGGGCAATGAGCTGGCGGGCGGCTGGCCGACCAATGGCGGCCAATTCGTCGATGGATTGCTGATAGGCAGGCGAATCCACCGGGTTAGCGGCCATCTGTTCTAGGAGCTCGACGACCTGCTCTTCGGTGGTGCTACAGGCGCTGAGGCCCAATAGAAGCAGACAGGTTAGGCGCTTGGCAATCATGGTCTATGGCGGGTTAGAGGTGGTGAGATGCGGATAAGGTAAGCCGTGAGACGCCAGAAATCAATTCTTAGGTGCTGCATCTGCATCGCTCCCTTGCCGCCCTTCCGCCACGACGAATACCTGAGGTGTCGTCCAGGTCACCGTGTGGTTGGCCAAACTCTGCTCAAAGAACTTGCGCACCTGCCGCAGTTCACCTTCGTCGAGATGTTGGATCAGATGGTGGGCGTACGTGTGCCGCTTTTCGCCGCCGGGATTGAACCAATGTGCGAGATGGCGCGGCTCGATGTGCCGCTGTGACTGGACCTCTTCCACCCGCACTTGCACCGCGCCGAAGCCCGCGGTCACGAACATTTGTTCGAGATTCGCGGCATCCCAGTTGACTCGCGGGTTGTCGGGCGCGGCGTAGATGGCCTCTTCGGCGGAGACGAGGCGCTCGCCTAAGTCGCCTAGTTGCTGTAAGTCGAGCAACTGGTACAAACGTTGCGACCGACGCGAAATGGTTTCGACCAAGCTGACGCGGCCTTGTGGGGCGAGGTGGCGATAGAGGGCCGCGACGACTTCTTCCTTGTGTGCTAGCGCGCCGAGGGCATTGCGCCCGACGATGGCGTCAAAGAGGATGTCGGGGTTGTGAGCGGCGATCTGGTCGGCGAGGGCGGCGAGCGGGCCTTGCAGCACTTGAGGCCGCTCGATTTCGGCTAGGTGGGCGGAAGTTTCGTGCAGGGCCACGGCTGCGATCTTGTCACTGGTGTGCGCCCAGACGCCGCCTTCGGGCACGCGCCGCAGGGCTTCCCAAGTAAGCAGCCCCGTGCCGGCCTCCAAGTCGAGGACGAGATGGTGGCGCGCGAGCGCAAGCGGAGCGAAGAGGCGTTGGCGCGTGCGCTCTAGCTGGGCGCTAACGTCGCCGCTGGCGCGTTTGAGCCATTGGTCGCGCGCTTGGTCGGGCGGGGACAGGGACAGCACCTCGGTCGGGGCGGATTCTGCTTCGCGCATGGCGGCGAGCTGTAGCTCGCGGCGTTGATGGACGCGGTCGCCGATGTCTTTTTCTTGGCCTTGGTCCGAGGGCTGGTAGAAGATGCGACCCTGCAGACCGGCGGGCAGGTACTGCTGGGCAACCCAGTGCTCGCGGTAGGCGTGGGGGTAGAGATAGCCTGCACCGTGGCCAAAGCCCTCGCTGTCGCGGCTGGCGTCCTTGAGGTGATTGGGCACCTCGCCTTCGCGCTCTTTTTCCACGACTGCCAGCGCGTCAAAGAAGGCCATAGTCGAGTTGCTCTTGGGCGCGGTGGCCAAGTACAAGGCGGCGTGGGCCAGCGGGAAGCGCCCCTCGGGCAGGCCGATGCGGTCGAAGGATTCAGCCGCGGCGATGACGACCTGAAGGGCGCGCTCGTCGGCGAGGCCGATATCCTCGCTGGCGAAGATGAGCATGCGGCGGAAGAGGAAGCGCGGGTCTTCGCCGGCGTACACCATCCGCGCTAGCCAGTAGAGGGTGGCGTCTGGGTCCGAGCCGCGCATGGATTTGATAAAGGCGCTGATGGCGTCGAAGTGGTAGTCGCCCTCCTTGTCGTAGAGCAGGGCGCGACGCTGGATGGACTCCTCGGCTACTGCTAGGTCGACGACGATCCGGCCTTGGGTGTCTGGGTCGGTGGTTTCGACTGCCAGTTCCAGGGCGTTGAGCAGGGCGCGGGCGTCGCCGTTGGCCACGTCGATCAGGTGGGCGAGGGCATCGGGATGCAGGGCGACGCGGAGATGGCCGTAGCCGCGCGAGTCGGTAAGCGCCTGCTGGGCGATGTGCGCAAGGGCTTCGGAGCCAAGGCCCTGTAGCTGAAAAACCCGGCTGCGCGAGAGCAGGGGGCGATTGACCGAGAAGTAGGGGTTTTCGGTGGTTGCGCCGATGAGGATGATGGTGCCGTTTTCAACCCAGGGCAGGAGTGCGTCTTGCTGGGCCTTGTTGAAGCGATGGACTTCGTCGATGAAGAGGATGGTTTTGCGGCTGTGCAGCTTGCGCAACTGGCCGGCCTCATCAACGGCTTGGCGGATGTCGGCGACCCCGGCCAAGACGGCGTTGATGGAGATAAAATGGGCGCTGGTGGTGTGGGCTATGACCGCGGCGAGCGTGGTTTTGCCCGTGCCGGGCGGGCCGTAGAAAATCAGCGAGGAGAGTTGGTCGGCCTCAATGGCGCGTCGCAGCAGGCGGCCCGGCCCGAGAATGTGGTCTTGGCCGACGTATTCGTCTAAGGTGCGCGGTCGCAGGCGGGCGGCTAGGGGTTGGTCCGCCGCTCGGCGATCCCGCAGTCCGGCGTCGAAGAGATCCATGCTTTCACCTCCGGGGAAAGAAGGCGCGGACTAAAAACATAACGACTCAATTGAACCGCGCGAACCCCTCCGCGCGTAGCGGCTAGGCCGTCTCTTCTTTATGTTTTCTGAGAGCGCAGTTTTACGCTGGAGAGATCGTGTGAAAATTACTCATGTGGAACTACATTCGGTGGCGGCGTCGCACCGCGGCAATTGGATCTTCGTGCAAGTTCACACCGACGCCGGGCTGAGCGGGCTGGGCGAAGCGAGCCAGAGTGGCAACGACGGCTTGGTCTCGGCCGCGCTGGAGCAATTGGGCCCGCGATTGGTGGGCGCGGACCCGACCCAAGTGGAAGTGTTATGGGAACAGATGGCGCGGGGGTCGGCGATTTTTTCGGGCGACACTGGCCGCGTCGGGGCTACGGCGCGCAGCGCGATTGACCAAGCACTATGGGATTTGGCTGGCAAGGCGCTTGGGGTACCGGCTTGGCACCTGTTGGGCGGTAAGCGGCGAGACTCCGTGCGCTTGTACGCCAATCTCAATCGCGGCACCCGCGATCGCAGTCCACAGGGGTTTGCCGATGCGGCGCGCCGGGCGGTCGATGCCGGCTTTAGTGCCGTCAAGAGCACGCCTTTTGACGAGGTGCATTGGCGGCGGATGGATTGCGGGGGAGTCGAGCGCGACGCGGATAAAGGGATCGCGCGGCTGGTGGCGACGCGGGAGGCCATTGGCGACGAAATCGAACTGCTGGTGGATTGCCATCAGCGCTTTGACTTGGCCTTGGCTTTTAAGGTGGCCGAAAAAGTGCGTCCGCTCGATCTTTACTGGTTTGAGGAGCCGGTGCCGCGCGACCGGGTCGATGCGCTGCGCCAGTTGCGGCTGCACTCGGGCCATACGATTGCCGGTGGGGAGTCGCTCGTCGGCCGCGAGGGCTTTTGGCCCTACATCGCCCAAGGAGCAGTGGATGTGCTGATGCCAGATGTCAAACACGCCGGCGGCATTACCGAATGTCGGCGCATTGCCGCGCTGGCCGAAATAGCGCAGATGCCGATTGCACCCCATAGCCCGGCTGGTCCGGTATCGACAATGGCTGGGGTGCATTTGGCGGCGACGGTTGCCAACTTCACGGTGCTCGAATATGCGTTTGGCGAGGTGGATTGGCGCGGCGAGTTGGTGCGCCCGGCAGAAACCATAATAGACGGCCACATCCGGGTGCCGGACGCGCCTGGTTTGGGGATTGAACTCGACGAAGCGGTGCTTATGGCGCACCAGGTGCAATAAATGTTCTGTCAGCTAGATGAAGCGATCGCGGATTTTCGCGCGGGGAAGTTCCTAGTCTTAGTGGACGCGCAGGAGCGCGAAGACGAGGGCGACCTAATCTTAGCGGCTGAGCGCGTTTCTACCGTCAAGATAAATCGGATGTTGCAAGAGGCGCGCGGTCTGCTGCATTTGGCCACGACCGAGGCTCATCTGGCGCGGCTGGGCGTGGGGTTGATCGAGCCGCACAATGCCGATTGGACGACTCCGCGCTTCGGCCTGCCCTTTGACGCGCGCGAGGGGATTGAAACCGGCGTCTCGGCTGCCGATCGCGCCACGTCCATTCAGTGCGCCCTTGATCCAGACACCGGCCCGACGGACCTTGTCATTCCCGGGCACGTATTTCCATTGGCAGCTCGCCCAGAGGGTTTGCTCAGCCGCCAAGGACACACCGAAGGCGCAGTAGAGCTAGCTCGCCAAGCCGGTCTTTTTCCGGCGGCTGTCATGTCCGAGGTGATGACCGCGGATGGCACCATGGCCAAAGGTCAGCAACTCGTGGATTTTGCCACTAGCTTCGGCTGTCGCTTAATCGACGTGGAGCAACTCCACCAAGCCGTGCTGGGTGGGTGATGTAGGGCACTGGCGCTAGGGGCTAGGCGTTGTACTTGCAACGAACCCATCCATCCCAATGTCCCCTTATCTCTCCTTCGAGGCCCCCATGTACAAATTCATCCTGCTTCTCACCTTAGTCCTCTGCGGGCAGCTCAACGCCGCCGATCACCCGGTGAAGGCCAATTTTTTGGCCGATGTAGATGCCGTAGCGCCTGGCCAGCCCTTTCGGCTGGGGGTCGAACTGACGATGGAGGAGAAATGGCACACCTACTGGATTTTTAGCGGCGACGCTGGCTTGCCGATCGAAGTCGAATGGCAGCTACCTGCCGGTGTTGTGGCAGGGCCGCTGCAATGGCCCTTACCCAACAAATTTGAGGAACAGGGGGAACTGGTGGTCTATGGGTATGCTGACGAAGTGCTGCTCATGGCCGAGGCTACTGCGCCGCAGGCGTTGGCAGAGGGGGATACACTGCATCTTGCAGCCGAGGTCTCTTGGCTAGTGTGCCGCGAGCTGTGCATCCCCGGCGAGGCGTCGTTGGCGTTGGTGCTGCCGGTCACTGCCGTCGGCAAGCCGAGTGCCCAGCAGGCGCAATTTGACCGCTATGCAGCGCAGGTGCCGGGCGCGTTGGACGAGCGCGTTGCGGTAGAACTCACCGTGCGGGGCGAGGGGACTGTGGAGGTTGACGTGCGCCTTGCCCACGAGGGAAAGGCTTTTGAGCAGGGGGAGCAGACCCCCGACTTTTATCCTCTGGAGGCCGACGGTTTTGCGTTGTCCACCCGGCGGCTAGCCGCCGATCACCTCGTGCTGTCTGTCGAACCCTACGGCGACGCAGCAGTTGATACGTTGCGCGGAGTGCTTGTCTATGGACTAGATGGCGAGGTGCAGGCCGGGAAGCTGGCGTTGGATTTGCGCGCTGCGCCGCGCCAGGGAGGAGGAATCTTGGAGAAGGATTACCGCGCGGCCAGTGGGGAGGTCGCCCGGTCCCTGTGGGTTTATATCGCCTTTGCGGCGTTAGGTGGGTTGATTCTCAATTTGATGCCTTGTGTGTTACCCGTCATCTCGCTGAAAGTGCTCGGCTTTGTCAATCAAGCTGGCGAGGAGACCAAGCGGGTGCAGCAGCTTGGGTGGGCGTTTTGTGCCGGTATTATAGCCACTTTTTTAGTGCTGGCGCTAGCAGTGCTCTTGGTCAAAAGCAGCGGCGAGCAGATCGGCTGGGGCTTTCAGTTTCAGTATCCGGGTTTTGTGGTGGCGATGAGTGCCTTGGTTTTCGCATTGGCCTTAAGTTTATTCGGCGTCTATGAAATCCTGCTTCCGGGGACCAGTAACTTAGGGGGATTAGAGGGACGCGAGGGGCTGACGGGCTCCTTTCTCAACGGCGTGCTGGCGACGATTCTGGCCACGCCTTGCACCGCGCCCTTTTTGGGGACCGCGCTGGGGTTTGCCTTTGCCCAGCCGGCCGGCGGCGTCATCGCAGTTTTTTTGGCGATTGGCGTGGGGATGGCGCTGCCGTATGTGGTGCTGGCGATCAAGCCGGCGTGGATCGGGCGCTTGCCCAAGCCCGGCCCTTGGATGGTGCGGTTCAAGCAGCTAATGGGCTTTTTGCTGATGGCCACGGTGCTGTGGTTACTGTGGGTCTTAGGCAATCAGGTCGGCGTCGAAGGCGTGGTGTGGACGGGGGCCTTTTTGCTGGGGCTGGGTCTGGCCTGCTGGGTCTGGGGTCAATGGGGTAGTTTCTTGCATCCCAACCCCGCAAAACTGCTGGCCCGAACGGTGGCGCTGATGCTGGTTTTGGGCAGCTATGTGATTTTTGTCCATCCGCTGTTGGCCGCCGAGCAGACCTTGGCCGAGCAGACCACCGCGTCTGAATTGGACTGGCAGCCGTTTAGTGCCGCGCACGTTGAAGAGTTGGTCGCGGACGGGCAGATGGTCTTTATCGACTTTACAGCCGAGTGGTGCTGGACGTGCAAGGTCAACGAGCGGGCAGTGCTGGCGCAGCAAGTGGTACGCGAGCGGTTCGCCGCGCACAATGTGGCGCTAGTCAAAGCCGATTGGACCAACCGCAATCCTGAGATCACCCAACTCTTGCGCGCCTTTGGGCGCTCAGGGGTGCCCTTGTACGTAATTTTTCCCGCCGGTCTTATCGACCAACCGCTGGTGTTGCCCGAGGTTATTACGCCAGAAATGGTCATCGAAAAACTAGACGCGGCCGCTGCGCTTGCTAGCGGAGCCTGAGCTGTGTTCTCGGTTGTCATTCCCGTGTACAACCGCCGTGCATTAGTCGGCCGAGCGATTCGTTCGGTACTGGCGCAGCAGGGAGTGGACTTTGAGGTGATCGTAGTTGACGACGCCTCTGACGACGGCACGCCCGAGCAAGTGCGCGAGGAATTTGGCGACGCAGTCAAAATAGTGATCTTGGCAGAAAACAGCGGGGTATCCGCCGCGCGCAATCGCGGGATCGCGGCGGCTGAGAGAGAGTGGATCGCCTTGCTCGATTCGGACGACGAGTGGTTGCCCAACAAACTCGCACGCCAGGCAGCGGCCCTGCGCGAGAGCGGATTGTTGATCTGTCACACCGATGAGATCTGGATCCGCAATGGCGTGCGAGTTAATCCCCACAAACACCACCAGAAATACGGCGGCGACATTTTTTTTCAGGCTTTGCCCTTGTGTGTTATGTCGCCTTCGTCGATTGCAATTCACCGCGAGGTCTTTGCGGACGTTGGCATGTTTGACGAATGCCTACCCGCCTGTGAGGACTACGAACTTTGGCTGCGGATTACCTGTCGCTATGAGGTAGTCTATTTGGCGGAGCAACTCATTCGCAAATACGGCGGCCACGCCGATCAACTGTCGCAGGCGCACTACGCGATGGATCGCTTCCGCGTGTACGCGCTTGACAAGCTATTGCGTGCGAAACTGCAACTCGCAGCGGATCGCGCCGAGGCTGCGCGCGCTATGCTGTTGCGCAAGGCGCGGATTGTCGAGCGCGGAGCCGCTAAACGCGACAATGTGGAATTGCAGCAGCAGATGGGCGACTATATAGCGCGTTGGCAGTGATAGGGTCGCAACAAAAACCCCCTAGTCCGTCCACGCGGACTAGGGGGGGTTGTTAGTTCTGTGAAGCCTGTTATTGGCCGAGTTGTTTCTTGAGTTCTCGCTTGCTTATGGAGCGGAGTTGGCCAAGGCCCGGGAGGTGCTTGCTACGCGGTTTAGATGTGCCCGCTTCCCAGCGCAGAACGGTGTTGGTGCTAACATTGAGTAGCTTGCCGAGATCGGCTTGAGAGAGCTTGAGGCGCTTGCGATGCTTCTTGATTGTATTCGGTGAGATGCGGAGTTGTTTTCTCTTGTCGCCGGTGGATGCTTTGCTGGTTTTGGCGGCTGGTTTGGCGGCTGGTTTGGCAGGGGCTTTTGCCTTTGCTTTTGCCGGAGGGGACATCTTTTCCAAGCGAGCGACTGTTTTCTTTAACTCGCGCACTTGGTCTTGCACTTCTCTGCGGACTATCTTGCTGATCTCTTCCTTTAGCAGGGTTGCGAGAGTCGGCATAAAAAATCCTTTCGCTTTAAGTAAGTGTATGTATAACATTTCCAAATTTAAAAAAAATATAGCATTTAGCAAATGCACCGTAGAATGATATTGTGCGCGCTAACGGAGAAACAAAAAAGAAGGTGCAGCAAATATTCCCATTTTCTACCGGAGGTACTAGAGAAAAGCCCCTGTTGTCAGTATGAAAAAAGGACGACAACAGGGGCTATTTTTATAATAGATTGCTAGCGACTGTATGCGACAAATTGGGCATGTCAATACAGCTTTTGCTATATGCTTTTTTGTGGACTAGACGTTGTAAGCCGTCGATGCCGTCGTTCCCCCACGCCCGGTCCAGTTAGTGTGAAAGAACATGCCGCGCGGCTTGTCAGTGCGCTCATAGGTGTGGGCACCAAAGTAGTCGCGCTGGGCTTGGAGTAGGTTGGCGGGCAGGCGGGCAGAGCGATAGCCGTCGTAGTACGCGAGGGCGCTGGTAAAGGTCGGCACGGGGATGCCGAGGGTCGCGGCAGTGGCTACGACTCTGCGCCAAGACGCTTGGGTTTGTGCGAGTGCTTCGTTGAAGTAAGGCGCGAGCAGCAGATTGGCCAGCGTTGGATCTGCGTCAAAGGCTTCCTTGATGCGGCCCAAAAACTGAGCGCGAATAATGCAGCCGCCGCGCCACAGTAGGGCGATGCCGCCGTAGTTGAGTTCCCAGCCGTATTCGCGAGCGGCGAGGGAGAGCAACTGATAGCCTTGGGCGTAGGAGCAAATTTTGGCTGCGTACAGTGCTCGGCGGATGTCTCCGACGAAAGCGTCTTTGTCGCCGGTAAACGATGCGTCTGGGCCTTGGAGAACTTCAGCCGCGGCCACGCGCTCGTCTTTGAGAAAGGATAGGGCGCGGCTGAAGACCGCCTCGGTGATGGCGGTTACTGGAGCGCCCAATTGCAGGGCGTCGATGCCGGTCCACTTGCCGGTGCCCTTTTGGCCGGCCGCATCGAGTATTACATCGACCATTGGCTGGCCGGTTTCGTCGTCGATCTTGGCGAGGATATCGCCAGTGATTTCGATGAGATAGCTGTCGAGTTCGCCCTCGTTCCACTGCTTGAAAATTTCGCTCTGTGCCTGCGGCTCGATGCCGAGGCCCTCGCGCATCAGGGCGTATGCCTCGGCGATCATCTGCATGTCGCCGTACTCGATGCCGTTGTGGACCATTTTCACGTAGTGGCCAGCGCCGTCGCGGCCCACCCAATCGCAACACGGGCTGCCGTCTTCTACTTTGGCGGCAATGGCTTGGAAGAGGTCTTTGATGTGGGGCCAGGCAGAGGGGTTGCCTCCAGGCATGATGCTCGGACCTTTGAGCGCGCCCTCCTCGCCGCCGGAGACGCCAGTGCCCACGTAGAGCAAACCTTTGGCCGCGAGCTCTTGGGTGCGGCGGGCCGTGTCTTGGTAGTTGGAATTGCCGCCGTCGATGAGGATGTCTCCTTCGTCGAGCAGGGGCACGAGTTCGGCGATGACGCGGTCTACGGCTTGGCCGGCTTGAACCATTAGCATAACGCGGCGCGGCTTTTTGAGTTGGGCGAGTAGCTCGGCTGGCGAGTGAGTGCCGATGATGGATTTGTCGCGGGCGCGATCGGCCATAAAGGCATCGACCTTGGCGGTTGTGCGGTTGTAAACGGCAACAGTGAAACCGTGACTAGCCATGTTGAGGACGAGGTTTTCGCCCATCACGGCTAGGCCGATTAGGCCGATGTCTGCTCGGCTCATTGGACTTCTCCTGTGGGGTCGTTGTTCGGGTCTAAGGCGCAGCGCAATTGGGCAATACCTGTGGCGATGTCCGCGCCTAGATGGATGCGGAGTACGGCTCTTCCTTGATCGACGAGGGCTTGGCGGTCGCCGAGAGCTTGGGCTTGGGCGAGGACGCCGAACGTGATGCTAGAGGCCGAGGCCCCAGCTTCGTTGGGAATCGGTGCGTCCTCTGCTGAGTCGGCCGTTAGCTGAATGAAAAGTCCGCGCCCGGCGTCGCCCTTGTGCAGTTGGCCGGTCGAGTGCAGGAAGCGCGGGCCAAAGCCGAGGGTCGTGGCTAGGCCGGTGCGCGCTAGTAGCTGGCCGCGTAGGTCCTGTAGGGCAGCGGTGGTCGGCGGGGTCGGCGGGAGGTGCGCTTGCAGGGCAATGTACGCGCGTCTTGGTTCGCCGCTTGCCAGAAAGTGCGCTAGGGCCTGTGGCAAGGTGGTGCCCTGTACTGGTCCGTATAGCGCGAGGCCATCGACGAGATCGGGTGTGGAGGCGGGCAGCGCGCCGCGTTGCTGGTAGGCGGCCACCATCTGGCGGGCCAGTTCCTTGGCTGCCTCGACATCGGGCTGGTCGAAGGGATGGATGCCGAGGAAGAATCCAGCGATGGCCGTGGCAATTTCCCAGTGAAAGAAGGCCGCGCCGAGATCGTAGGAGTCTGCTAGTTGGAGACACAGGACCGGGTGTCCGGCTGCGGCAATGGCTTGGGCTTGGGTATCGGCCGCGTCGTCCAAACGGAGATGGATGAAGAGCCGATCAGGTCCGTAGGTGTGGGCTGCGCACTCAGGTTCTAGATCGACTGGCAGCAGGCCCTTGCCGTCTTTGCCCGTGCTCTCGGCGATGAGTTGCTCGATCCAAGCGCCAACCGCGCTGACGGCTGGCGAGGTGATGAGGGTCAGCTTGTCGCGGCCAGCGAGGGCACCAGCGCCGAGAAAGGCACCGAGTTGGATGCCCGGTTGCGGGTCGGCAGTGGCTCGCTCGGCCCGGTCGAGCAGGTGTCCGAGATCCGCACCAATGGCACCGGCCGCGACCAAGCCATAGTACGACAGGGCCGAGTAGCGCCCGCCGATGTTGGGGTCGTTGCGGAAGATGTGGCGAAAGCCGAGGCGTTGCGCGAGGGCTTCGAGGCCGCTTTCTGGGTCGGTGATAGCGGCGAAGTGCCGTCCGGCTTCCTCTAGCCCGACAGCGTCTGCTGTGCGGTTGTAGAAGTACTTGAGCAAGGACAGCGTCTCTACGGTGCCGCCGGATTTGGTGGCCGGGAGAAATAGGGTGCGGGTTAGGTCGAGGGTGCGCTCTTTGGCTAAGACGGCGTCGGGCTGGGTGCTGTCGAGCACTGAGAGGTCGAGGAATCCATCGGCCACGCCAAAGATCGCGCGGAAGACTTCCGGCGCTAGGCTAGAGCCGCCCATGCCCAACAGCAGGGCGTGGGTGTAGCCATCGGCGCAGACGGCGTCGATGAATTGGCGGATGGGGCCGATGGCATCCCGCATGACGCGCGGGCTGTCGAGCCACCCGAGCCGGTTGGCAATCTCGGTTGGGTCGGGCCGCCAGACTGTGTGGTCGCGCGCGAGGATGCGGTCGTAGATGCGCTCGGCGGCTAGGCGCTCGGCGGCCCGCTGCACTTGGGCTTCGAAATCGGCCGAGGCCCGCAGGGCGGAAATCTGCATTGGATGTCCTACGCGATTTGTCTTCTACGTTGGGAATGCTTAAAGAAAGTACGCGGTCGGACAGGGAGCGCAAACGACGCGATTCAGCGAGGGAGACTCTATGCAAGCGACACTTTATACAGACGACGGGGCGTATTTCATCCGCTTGGGCAATGGTTTGGTACTCAGGTGGTGCTGGGAGGAGGAAGAGTGGAACAAGAGCCGGACCGAGTTGCCGAGCGGGGCTAGGCAGATCGACTTTGCGGACCTGCCGGAGGCTCTGCGCGAGGAGGTGTTAGCGGTTTTGGCGCGCGCCGCGGCTGTGTCGCGCTAGGCTTTGGCCGCAATGAGTTGAGCGACGAGGTCGTCGAGGCGAGTGCGCGCCGCTGCTAGATCGGCTGGTGTGAAGCTTACAGGGCGCGCTTCGTCTAAATCGGTAAAGTACAGCGTAGCGCGGTATTCGTCTTGGCCCGGATGGAGTCCCTGTAAGCAGAGGGCGTAGATTTCCAACTGCAGTCGGTAGTATTGTACTGCCTCTTCTGTGTTCGCGCGGTGGCCGGTCTTGTAATCGACTAATTCCCACAGTCCGTCGGCTCCGCGCCCTATGTAATCGACTACTCCGTGTACTAAACCGCGCTCCAGCGAGAGCGTAAAGCGCACTTCGGTGTGCGCCTCCGCATGGGTGAGCCAGCGCGCGGCTAAGGGAGATTGGCGACAGCGGTGTAATAGGTCGGTCAACTCGCGTTCGAACGGATCTCGATGGGATGCTACGGGCAGGCTAGCGGCGGTGACGAGGTCGGCGGCGAGGGCTGCGGGATCGGCGTCTGGGTTATTACTCAGGGCTTCTATACCGGCGTGGGCGAGTTGGCCGAAGAGCATGCCACGGCGGCGGGGTGCATCTACTTGGCCGAGAGGCCACGGCGGCAGGCCCAGCGCGTACTGGCGATGGTGCGCGGCCGGATCTGCGGCGAAGAGGACCAACTCGCTGGCTGCAAATTCGGGCCGGTTTTGGGGATCGTCGAGCGGCGAGAGTAAGTCCAACATCGGTTCTGCTACTTGTATGGGTGCGGCGGCGAGGGCTCGAAAGGTTGGCTCGGCCCGGTGATCGGTACTCGCGGGGGCTGGGAACGCATTGGGGTCGGTGTGGATAGTCAAGGGGGATGGCACGCCTGCAACCGCCTTGGTGCCGCGAGCGAGGTCATCCTCTGTCAGTTCTAAACTTCCGCAAATCCAACCGAGACAGTCCGCAGCCGCGTCGAGGTCGGCGGCAAAGTGCTTGTCGGTAAGCGCGCCGCCGAGCAGCAAGTGGTCGCGGGCGCGGGTGCAGGCCACGTACAGCAGGCGCTTCTCTTCGGCGCGCTGGCGGCGGCTCGCGTTGCGATTGATGAGGGTGCGGATAAAGGAGGAGGTTCTTTTGTAATCCTGCTCGGGGTCGAGGACGCGCAAGCCGAGGCCCTTTTCCGCATCGATGAGCGCAGGGGCGCTGTTTTGAAAATTAAATCGCGCGGCCAAGTCGGGTACGACGACGATGGGAAATTCCAAGCCCTTGGCCGCATGTACGGTCAGGATGTGCAAGGCGTCCGCGTCGAGGACGGCTTCTCCTTCTTGTTGTTCTTCGTTGGTCAACAAGTCGAGGCGGACCACGAAGTCGGCGAGGGGGCCGCGGAATTCGCGGGCGAGGTCGAGGAGTTTGTGCACGTTGGCCACGGCCTGATCTCCGCGCTCGCCATAGCAGAGAAAGCCCCAAGCCCCAGTGTTTTCGAGGATGGTGTGCAGAAGTTCGACGAGGGGCACGCGGTCGCGTAATCCTTCCCAGCACTGAAGTCGGGTGACGGCGTCCTCGGCGGCTTCTTGATCCGCAGGGGCGAGTTTCTGCCGCTGACTGGCGTCGTCGAGGTGCTTTGCGAGCCGCCCGCCTTGGGGCGCGGTCAGCGCGTACAGCGCGTTGTCCGAAAGGCCGAAGTACGGGGAGCGCAACGCGCCCATCAGGGCGATGCCGTCGCCGGGGTTGCACAGGACGCGGAGGATATTGGCTAGGTCGTAGATTTCTTGGCGCTGGTAAAAGCCTCGGCCACCGGCTACTTGGAAGGGGATGCCGCAGGCCCGCAGCGCGTCTTCATACGCGGAGAGATTGCGGCGGCGGCGCAGGAGCAGGGCGATGTCTTTGGGTTCGGGTGGACGCAAGCCGTCTTGGTCGGCGACTTGCAGATCGTTGCCTTCCAAAAGGTGACTCAGACGGCGGGCGACCAATTCGGCTTCTCGTCGCGCGATTTCCGTCGCGTCGCGGTTGACGTCCGGCGGCAAGAGCAAAAGCTCGACCGAACCCTCGCCTGCGCTGGTGGGGCGGCACCCGACGAGCGGGTCGTAGCCGACTTGAAAAGGCTCGTCTGGGATCTCCTGCATGAACTTGGGAAAGAGCGCGTTGACAAAGGCAACGGGCTGGGCGAGGGTGCGAAAATTTTCGCCCATGACGAGGGAGCCGAGCCGCTGGGTGGGAGAGGCGTCTAGGACCTCGCCGTCGTCGCAAAAGGGCCGGGACTCGCGCTCGTGCGCGGCATTGGCTTCCGCAATGGCATCGCGCACGCGGGCGAAGACGGTGACGTCGGCGGCGCGGAACGAGTAGATCGACTGCTTGGGATCGCCGACGATGAAGAGCTTGTCTCCAGCCATTTGTCCGTCCGGCGACGTTAGCGAGCGGATGATTTCCCACTGCAAGGGATCGGTGTCTTGGAATTCGTCGATCAGTGCGAAGCGATAGTGTTGGGCTAAGCGGTGGCGGATGTCCGCGTCGGCGGCGATGAGCTGGTGGGTTTTCTCTAGGAGGTCGTCCATGTCCAGCATACTGCCGTTGCCTTTGCTGTTCTCATAGCGCGCATCAACCCTGAAGAAGACGCGCGATAGGGCGGGCAGCACTGCGGCGGCGCGCTCGTCGGCCGCAGTGAGTTCGAGGCTGAGAAGGTCGGCGTGCGGAGCTAGGCAGCGTCCCAAGGCGGGCACGAGTTCGCGGACGCGGGAGAGTGTGGCTTCCTCCCAATTGGATTTCTTGCCCAGCCGGCTGCCACTTAGGGGTTTGCCATTGGTCAAAAGTCCCTCGGCTAGGCGCGGGAGAATTTCTATCGCCTCGGCGAGCGAAGGCGCTTGGCTCAGCCGGCGCATGAAATCGCGGAGCGGGTTTAGTCGTTCGACGGCCGAGTCGCTCTCGTCGGTTAGGGGCGAGAGCGCGGCAAGCTCTGCGAGCATGTCGGTGAAGTGGGTGTCATCGAGTAAGGCGCAACATGCGGGAGCGCTAGCCGTTTGCTGCATCTCGCGCCAGTCGCTGAGGATTTGGTCGGGCGATTGCTCGGCGTAGTGGTGGCACCACGAGCGGGCGTAATGCTTTTTTTCGAGCAGGTATTCCAAGACCTGTTCGAGATAGCGGCGCGGCCATTCGGATAGGGTGCGCCGCAAGGCTTCTTTGTCCGGGTCGGTGTCGCGCACGCGGGCTAGGGACTCTAGAGTTTGGCGCACGGCTTGGTGCCGAAGCTGCGCGGCATCTAATCCCTCCAAGACCGCGAAGGCCGGGTCCACATCCGCTTCCATGGGATACTCGCGCAACAGGGATGTGCAGAAGGCGTGGATGGTGGAAATGCGCGCGGCGGGCAGGTCTTCGCGGATTTGCCGCAAGCGTTGCCGCTCTGGCTCGGGTAGCTCTTGGTCGAGGGCGTCGGTCAGCCGCCGGGCGATGCGCTCGCGCATTTCCGCTGCGGCCTTTTGGGTAAACGTGATGGCCAGCACTTGGCGCACGCCGATTTCGGGATGCTGGCGCAACAGCTCGATGTAGCGCTCGACTAGCGTTGCGGTCTTGCCGGCACCGGCGCTGGCGGTGACCGCGATATTGCGCTGGCTGTCGAGGGCCATGCGCTGGACGGGTGTCAGGGGGACGGCGCGCTTCACGACAAGGCCCGCATGCGTAGGGGGTCGAGGCGGCAGCTTTGTTGATAAGGACAATGAGGGCAGATTTTGGCTGGGTCGTGGGTGGTGACGCGGAATATCCCACGGCGCATGGCTCGCGTGTACGAGAGGACGAAACCCCGCACGGCGTCGAGGCGCTGGCGATATGCCTCGTGGTCGTAGATACCGTAACGGCCGCTGGCGACATAGGCTGTATTGCGCTGTGCGGCATCGGCGAATAGCCCGCCGCGACCGCAGTCCTCTAGGTCGCGGAGCATCAGGTACGCGGCCCCGGCCCCCTCGCGCAGCCCGCTTTCCTCGAACAGGGATTCGGCCGCTAGCAAGTAAAGTGGGAGTTGGAGGTTGAGGCCGGTATCGATATCGGCAACCGAGGGCATGCGGCCGGTCTTGTAGTCGAAGACCATGAAGCAGCCGTCGGCCGTGCGGTCGATGCGGTCGATTTTGCCGGCGATCCGCACCTCATCTCCGGTCTCTGAGTCACCGATGGCATAGAGCTCGGTGGTCGATTGCCGGTCGCGCTCTCCCATGCCGAAATAACTGCCAAAGCTCAGCTCGAAATGGGTCGGCACGGCTGGGTTAGCCGCGGCTGCTTGCAGGCGGAGGAAGCGAGGTAAGACGCCCTCGCGCTCCTCGTCGTCGGAGCCGAGTAGGTGCTCTAATTCCCGATCCCAGAAAAATCCCGTAAGCCCCATTTCGTCGGCGACTTTGCGGCCGAGGTGGCGTAGTTCCGCGATGTTTGTCGCCAAGTTTTCCGCGCGTTCGGCCGCTTCGCCGTGGGTCGTATAGAAACAATAGAGGATGCGGTGCACGAGGTTGCCGCGCTTGCGCGCTGAGTCGTCGTCTTCCGGGTCGCGGAGGGGCTGGAGGTTGAGCAGGTCTTGGGCAAAAAACCGGAAGGGACAGCGGCCATAGAGCTCCAGTTGGGTTGCGGAGAAAGAATGGTTTGGGCCGAGGCGGGTGCGCAGCGCGTCGAGTAGCGGTTCCTCGTCGAGTATGCCTTCGTGGCTACCGAGACTCTCGGAGATCGTGCGCAACTCGGCGATGTGCAAGCCGCGCACGAGGTGGCGCAGCGCGGTGGTGTGGCCGTCGAGCTGTGCGGCTTGGTTGTAGAGTGCGAGTGCGTCGCGCGCTGAGTCGGATTTGCTCGTCGCGCACAGGCCGTGACCCAATGCGAGGTGCAACTCGGCAAGGGTGCGTACACTATCAGGCTCGCTCGCCTCAGGCTGCGGGGTGAGTAAGCTGTCTAGCTCAGCGATAAAGGGCGAGGGGGCGAGTGTCTCGCTGCCCGACTGTTCGGGGTAGAAGACGCCGAGACCGCGGCGCGGTGCGCATATGGCGCGGTAGAACAGCAAGCGCTCGGCCTCGGTGGTGGCGTCCTCGTCCAAGTTCAGGGCGCGGCGCTGGGTTTCTTCGAGGAAAATATCGGCAGGTGGCAAGCGGGGGAACTCGCCTTGCACTAGTCCACCGAGGAATAGGTAATCGCAGGGTGTGCTGCCCGCTGCGGCAAGGTCGGTCACTTGAATGCCAGCGCGCGTTGTGGCGGGGACGTGCGCTTGGGAGATGGCGTCGCGCAGCAAGTCGGCGAACTGGCTCAAGGTGCGGGGCTGGAGGGCTGCGGCCGGTGCACACAATTCGTCGAGCAGCTCCAAAAAGCGCGATAGTGCTCGGCCGTCTTCTGCCGCTCCATCCGCGAGCGCATCCTCTACTCCCAACGCGCTGAGAGCGTGGAGCAGATGGTGGCGGAAGGAGGGCAGGTCCTGGCGGCTTTCCAAGGGCTGGAGCAGGTCAAAGAGCGCGGTTAGGCTGGCTCGTAGAGGTTGGAGGGCCTCCAATTCGGCGCGTTGGTCCTCGCGCTGAGTGGGAAAATCGTCGATGTCTTCGGAGAACGGTTCGCCTTCTCGACTTAGTTCGCTCTCTAAATAGTCGAAGTTGCTTTCGATGGCTGCGAGCCATGTGTCGCGTCCGGTCGATGACGGAACGTTGCGGGTCCACGCGGCGAAGTCCTCGGCAGCAAGCGTGCGGGTCTGGTCTGAGAATGAATAGCGCAGCCGCACCAAGGGCGAGCTGAGGAGGCGAAAGAGCGCAGCGCGGCTGTAGCGCTCTAGCACCGCGTCGATGAGCGCGAAGACGGTGTTCATTGCGGGCGCAGAGGAAAGGGGCCGCCCGCGCGCGAGGCAAAAAGGTAGGCCGTGGCGAGGCAGCACTTCTGCTACGAGTTCGGCATAAGTGTCGAGGTTGCGGAAGCTAATGCGGATCTGGGCTAGCTCGACCCCTTGCTCTTGATGCAATTGGCGGATGCGGCGAGCCATTGCTGCGACTTCTCCGACTCGGTCCGGGCAGGCTACTCGCTCTACGGGTGCGTCGAGACTATCGCGGCTGTGGGTGAAGAGGCGGCCGGCAAACGCGGCGGTCGGATGCTGTTCGGCGGCGCTGCGTTCGACGTGGACGACGCGGGCGCGGAGAAATTCGTACAGGGGACGCGTGCGGGCAAAAAAACTGGGACCCTCGGGGTCGTAATCGAGCAACGCGATGGACTCTGGAACGAGGAATAGCAGTTTTTCCAACACGGGCAAAAAAGGTGCGGGCACGTCCACAAAACCGCAGAATACGAGTAAGCTGAGATCGGGGAAGCGCTGTGCGAGCACCGAGTGATCGAGGTGGGCATCCACGGCGGCAAAATGCTCGCGGCTTCCGCTCCAGCTAGCTGCGAGACGCTCTAGGTAGGCCGCATAAAGGGTTTGTAATTCCGCGCTGCGCTGGGTTGTTCCACCCAGATCGCTCGGCTGGGTGCCTGTTTCCTCTAACCGGCGGAACAACTGAGTCAGCTCTTGGCTCAGCCGCTCGGGGCGCTGGCTGTAGTAGGGTGCGCTGGGCGCGCTGGCTGCGAGGGCGTCTTCGACTAGGAGCCGCTGCGCACTGAGGGGCAGTGCTGGTCGCTGGCCGGGACAGAGGCTGTAGAGGATGTTGGTGAAACTGTTTAGGTCGAGGGCCAAATGCCCGGTGAGTAAGCGAGTGCGGCTGGCGCGAATGAGTTGCCGCCGCATGAGCTGGGCTTGGAAGTGCGTTGGAAAGAGCCAGAGAAAGGACTCGCCATCGCCCGCGTCGAGGTGCGCCAAGCAGCGCTCGTACGCGGGCGACGCCTTGTCGGGATGGGCCGGGCCGTAGATGAGGGTCAGTTCGCCCATTAGTAGCAGGTTGGGAGTGGCGTGGAGGGGTGTGTTGGCAACGTATCGCCGAGGGAAAACACTGTCAAGATGCGCGCTGCGCTGCGCGTTGACATAGAACGGGGCAGGTCGCTTTTTATGCCACGCGGCATGACCGCGCTTTTTCTTGGTGGAATTCGCGATGAAAAAATGGACCGTTGCATTCCTTTTATGGTGTAGTTGCGCCCCCCTGACCTCTCCTGCGGGAGGCCCGGAGGAATGGCAGAAACCCGAGCCGCCGCCGCCACCGCCGAGTGCGCTAGAGCAGTACTTAGAGGCGCGCCAGCGCTATGGCTTCGGCCCTCGGCCCGACTTTGTGGCCGTGGTGCCATTTGTCGATAAATCGGGGTTTCGCGAGGGCGTGTGGAACG
Organism: Gemmatimonadota bacterium; assembly: GCA_028875335.1. The sequence goes on along the minus strand of JAPPEF010000064.1, from coordinate 7,175 downwards.
TCGAATACGAGTTGGCCAATATGGTCAGCGCAGAGCTAGTGGTCATTCGCAATTGGAAGGTCGTTCCTTTTGACGCAGTTGCCGAGTTGGCGCTGGAGTGGGGATTTGCCGACCACGAGAAGGCCCTCGCGATCGGCCGCGAGCTGGGGGCTGATTTTGTAATCGTGGGCCTGTTGCAGGATTACGACATGCGCCGCCTGTCGGTGGGGGATCCCTTGTTGGGAGGCTACAAATCCTATTCGGCCGTGGCGCAGATGAGCGTCGAGATCGCGCGAGTTGACGACGGCAGCGCGATTGGTAAGGCAGAGGTGCAGCGCGAGCTCACCGACCGCGACTTGGGGCTCGACCTGTTGGGCAAGCCGCGCGAGCAGGATCTGCAATTTGCCGGATTGAAGGAGCTAGAGTTTGGCTCGGAGGAGTTCCGCCAGACCCTGTTGGGCAAGGCGACGGTAGAGGCCGTGGGTGAATTGGTGCACAAGGTAGCTGCTGCTTTCGAGCCGGAGGGCTTGGTGTTCGAGGGCGATGCGCCCGAGGTCATCGCCGTGTACAGCGAGGACATTTACGCCAATATCGGCAGTGCGCACGGCATACGGCCGCGGTTGCGCTTTTTCGTCTATCCCGGCGACGAGCGGATAAAGGCCGAGGGGCTAGACCCCGCAGAGTCTGTCGCCCTCGTTGAGGTCGCCGAGATCATCAGCACCCGACTCGCCAGCTTGCGAGTGCTCCGCACAACCGGGGAGATCAAGGCGGGCGACCGGCTCGAGTTAGCAAAAGGAGAATAGCGATGCAGGGAGTGGTCAAATACCAGCGCGGCGACGGATTTGTCGAATTGCGCGACTTAGCGGACGCGCCGCCCGGCCCCAATCAGGTGAAGGTCGAGGTGCAGGCCACGGGGATTTGCGGATCGGATCTACACGTGTACCGCGATACCATTAACTACAATATCCAGACCCCGGTCGTCATGGGGCACGAGTTCAGCGGCGTGGTGGTGGAAAAGGGCGCGGAGGTTGGCGACCACGTGCAGGTGGGCGACCGCGTGACTGGCGAGCCGAGCGTGTACATCTGCGGCGACTGCGACTACTGCTTGAGCGAGCACTACAACCTCTGCCCCGAGCGCAAGGTCATGGGCTACTGGCACCACGGCTGCTTTGCGCCCTATTGCAATGCGACGTTCGTCCACAAGCTGCCCGAGGGCGTGGGGTTTGAAGCTGGTGCCCTAACCGAGTTGTTGGCCTGCTGCGTTCATTCGGTTATTGAGCAGGCTGGCGTGACGGCTGGGGATTTTGTCGCCATTACCGGGCCTGGGCCGGTGGGTTTGTTCTCGGCGCTGGTGGCGCTAGCTGAGGGGGGGACGGTGATCCTCTGCGGCACGGAGCGGGATACTGAGCGGCTGAAATTGGCCGAGGAATTGGGCGTGCAACATACAATCGATATTACGGCCTGCGATCCGGTAGCGCGGGTGCGCGAGCTGACCGGCGGCTATGGTGCCGACGTGGTGGTCGAGTGCGCGGGGGTGGCACCGGCTATGCGGTTGGCTTTGGAACTTGTGCGCAAGCGGGGGCGCTTTTCCCAGATGGGTCTGCCGGGCGAGCCGGTGGAGATCGACTTCGAGAAGATCGCCTACAACGAGCTTCAGGTCTCTGGCGGCATTGGGCAGCGGCGACCGGCGTGGAAGCGGGCGCTGCGGCTGATCGAGAGGGGCTTTATTCCCAGCGAGAAGCTGATTACCCACCACTTTGCTCTGAGCGAATGGCAGCGGGCTTTTGATATGGCCGAGGGGCAGGAGGGGATTAAGCTGATGTTTATGCCGCAGGGGTGAGGGGAAATACAGAAAGTGCATCGTTTTGACTGATCTATTCTTTGAACAGCCGGTCCTCAACTCGCCTTACGAGCGCCCGAGTCGGCACTGGGAATTGGACGAGACTGGGCAGCCGACGCAGCAGATCGTTGAAAGCCGAAGACGGGCCTCATTCATCTCGGCGGTCCCGACATCGAAGAAGCAAAGGGGATCATCTGCGAATCAAGCCTCCTTTGTGTTTGACAAGGCCGCGAGAGAGCTTGAGACAGATAATCAGCAATACGAATTGATGCAGACGATCAACGGAGTTCGCCAGCAGGTTGACCGCTGGCGCGAACTGCCGAATCCGAGCCAATGGCAGGTGACGCCGGAAACGGCGCGCTTGCTCCAGCACTGGCGGCACCACCGCTTTAGTGGCACTCGGCCTTTCTTTTGTCAGGTCGAAGCGGTGGAGACTGCTATTTGGCTCACCGAAGTTGCGTCTAACACGCGATCCGGTAGGGACTTTCTCGACCATCTAGAGAGCGCCAACAACAACGCCAATCCAGACCTGCCACTGCCACGGTTGGCGCTCAAGTTGGCGACCGGCACTGGCAAGACCACGGTCATGGCGATGTTGATTGCTTGGCAGACCGTCAACTCGGTGCGTCGGCCCCAGAGCCGCCGCTTCACGCGTGGTTTCTTGGTGGTCACGCCCGGCATCACTATCAAGGACCGCCTGCGCGTACTGCAGCCGAACGATCCGGATAGTTACTACCAGAGCCGCGAGTTAGTTCCGAACGACATGCTTTCCGACTTGGAAAAGGCCAAGATCGTCATCACCAACTACCACGCCTTCAAGCTGCGCGAACGCATGGAGCTTTCCAAGGGTGGTCGTTCCTTGCTGCAGGGACGGGGCGAGATGCTGACGACCTTGGAGACCGAGGGGCAAATGCTGCAGCGGGTGATGCCCGAGCTCATGGGTATGAAGAACGTCTTGATCCTCAACGACGAGGCGCACCACTGCTATCGCGAAAAGCCGGGCGAGGGGGAGGAAGACGAGCTCAAGGGGGATGACAGAAGGGAAGCTGAAAAAAATACGGAGGCGGCGCGGCTGTGGATTTCGGGGTTGGAAATCGTCGGCGACAAATTGGGCATCAACCGGGTGATGGATCTTTCGGCGACGCCCTTCTTTTTGCGAGGGTCGGGCTATGCCGAAGGCACGTTATTCCCTTGGACGATGTGCGACTTCTCGCTCATGGACGCCATTGAATGCGGCATCGTCAAACTGCCCCGCGTGCCGGTGGCTGACAACATCCCCGACGGCGAAATGCCCAAGTTCCGCAATCTATGGGAACACATCCGCAGCGACATGCCGAAGAAAGGGCGGGGCAAGGCTAAGACCCTCGATCCCCTCAGTCTGCCTATACAGCTACAGACCGCGCTGGACGCCCTGTACGGACATTATCAGCAAACTTTTGAGTTGATGGAGAAGAGGAAGGAGGGCATTGTCGTCCCGCCGTGCTTCATCGTGGTCTGCAATAATACCTCGACCTCCAAGTTGGTGTACGACTACATATCCGGTTTCCACCGAGAGAACGAGGATGGCTCGACGACGCTGGTAAACGGTCGCTTGGAACTGTTTCGCAACTTTGACGAGCAGGGCAACCAGTACCCACGGCCTCGCACGCTGTTGATTGACAGCGAACAATTGGAGTCTGGCGACGCGCTCGATAGGAACTTCCGCAATATGGCTACCGACGAGATTGATCGCTTTCGGCGGGAGATCATCGAGCGCACTGGCGACCGCCGTCAGGCCGAGAACATCAGCGACCAAGAGTTGCTCCGCGAGGTTATGAATACCGTGGGCAAGCCGGGGCGGCTGGGGGATTCGATTCGCTGCGTGGTGTCGGTGTCGATGCTCACGGAGGGGTGGGATGCGAATACTGTCAGTCATGTGTTGGGCGTGCGCGCTTTTGGGACGCAGTTGCTTTGCGAGCAGGTCATTGGCCGGGCATTGCGACGGCAGTCTTACGAGCTAAATGAAGACGGCTTGTTCGATGTCGAGTACGCAGATGTTTTGGGCATTCCGTTCGACTTTACGGCCAAGCCCGTTGTGGCCCCGCCGAAGCAGCCGCGAGAGACCGTTCAGGTGCGAGCCGTGCGGCCCGAACGGGATGCGTTGGAGATTTGTTTTCCTCGGGTGGCTGGGTATCGGGTGGAATTGCCGGAAGAGCGGCTTAAGGCCGAGTTCAACAAGGACTCAATGTTGGAACTGACGCCTGATCTGGTTGGTCCGTCGAAGACAAGAAATCAAGGCATTATCGGCGAGGGCGTGGATCTCAATTTGGTTCATACCAACGACCTGCGTACCTCGACCCTCCTGTTTCATCTGACCCAACGTCTGCTCTACACCAAGTTCCGCGATCCGGGCGAAGAGCCTAAGCTCTATCTCTTCGGTCAGCTCAAGCGCATCGCCCGACAGTGGCTCGATGGCTATCTCGACTGCAAGGGCGACACCTTTCCCGCCCAACTTATGTATCAAGAACTGGCCGACACGGCCTGCGAGCGCATCTTTGCCGCCATCACGCGCGAGGGGATCGACAGTCGCCCGGTCAAAGCGGTGCTCGATCCGTACAATCCCGTCGGTTCGACAGCACACGTGAATTTCAACACGACTAAGACTAGCCGCTGGCAGGCTGATCCCCGCCGTTGCCATATCAATTGGATCGTTCTCGACAGCGGCTGGGAAGGAGAGTTTTGCCGTGTTGCTGAATCCCATCCGCACGTCAAAGCCTACGTCAAGAACCACAATCTCGGCTTGGAGGTACCCTATCGTCGTGGGTCGGAAATGCGGACGTACCTGCCGGACTTTATCGTCCTCGTTGATGATGGTCGTGGCGACGACGATCTGCTGAATCTGATCGTCGAGATCAAGGGCTATCGAGGGGAAGACGCCAAGGACAAGAAGACGACCATGGATACCTATTGGGTACCTGGTGTGAATAATCACGGAGATTACGGGCGCTGGGCTTTTGCCGAGTTCACGGATGTGTACGGGATGGACGCCGCGTTCAATCGGTTGGTTGAGGGGTTTCGGTCAAAGGGGTAGGGATCGAACATTGTATTGATTAATATGTGTATATCGGAGAGTTCTAATGAACAGAGATGAAGTCCTAAACGTACTCCGAGCGCACAAGGCGATCCTTGTGCAGCGTTTCGGCGTTGTGGATCTCGCCTTATTCGGGTCAATCGTCCGCGACCAAGCTACGGACGACAGCGATGTGGACATCCTAGTGTGGTTCGACTCGCCGGCGACGTCAAAGCGGTATTTTGGCGTTCAGTTCTATATTGAAGATTTGCTGGGGCGTCCGGTTGATCTGGTAACGGACAAAGCGCTGCGGGAGGAGATGCGTCCATATATAGAGCGGGAGATGGTCAATGTCTGATATCCACGAAGAAGAACGTAGTTGGCGGCTCTATATTCAGGACATGATCGACTTTGGCGAAAAAGTTTTGTCTTATACGGATGGATTGGACCAAGAGGCGTTCACCGCTGAAACGCTTGTCTATGATGCTACCCTCCGCAATTTGGAACTGATCGGCGAGGCTGCAACCCACATCCCGAGTGAAGTACGTGAGGCGCATCCTGAAATTCAATGGCGCGATATTATAGGAACGAGAAATCGTCTAGCTCACGGTTATCTGGGTATAGACGACGACGTTATATGGGACATTATCCAGACGGATGTTCCGAAACTGCTGCCCGAATTGCGCAACCTGTTGAACACGACCAACGAGGATTCCGTATAAATGGCTAAACGAACATCGACCAAGACCGTCGAAACTCTGCGGCACGAGGACGCATCGCGGAAGAATATTCCCACGGCTGAGTATCAGGCGGTGATGGCGGAGGATGACCGGAATCCGATTAGGGTTGCGTATGAGCGGCGCAATCGGGATCTCGATCCGCAGCTTGTTTGGCGCGGGAAGGATGAGCAGAACTGGTCGGATCTAGTGGTGCAAGCGCCGCCGCTGTTCATTCAGGAGAAGGTGCATCCGAAGGTGTTGATTGACGATTTGCGGCAGCGGAGCAAGGAGACGGGGGACGGCGAAGCTAACTTGCAGACGGATTTGTTCGCGGATTTTAACGGGCTGCCGAGTGCGGACGCGCAGACGGAGTTTTACCAGCACAACGCCAACTGGTCGAATCGGATGATCTTAGGCGATAGCTTGCAGGTGATGGCGTCGCTGGCGGAGCGGGAGGGGCTGCGCGGCAAGGTGCAGTGCATCTACATCGACCCGCCCTACGGCATCAAGTTCAACTCCAACTTCCAGTGGTCAACGACCAGCCGCGACGTCAAGGATGGCAACGCTGGGCACATTACGCGCGAGCCGGAGCAGGTGAAGGCGTTTCGGGATACGTGGCGGGATGGGATTCATTCGTATTTGACGTATTTGCGGGATCGGCTGACGGTGGCGCGGGATTTGTTGACGGAGAGCGGGTCGGTTTTCGTGCAGATTGGGGACGAGAATGTGCATCGGGTGCGGGCGGTGATGGACGAGGTGTTTGGGGAGGAGAATTTTGTTAGTCTCATTACCGTCCGAAAGACAACGAGCGAAGGGGCTAGTCTTCTGGGAGCGACTACTGACTTTATCCTCTGGTACGGAAGAAGTAGTACCCAAATAAAGTTTAGGTCAGCATACCAACCTAGAAGTGAGAATGCTGAGAGCCGATATTCTCAAATCGACTCTGATGGGAGGAGGTATCGACTAGATAACATTACGAGTTCCCGCCCCGCTGGTGAAGGAGATGTTATCTCGTTTGTTTGGAATGGTCGAAATTTTGATCCCGGTGCTGGGACTTTCAAGACTACCTCAGATGGTCTAAAACGATTGGCCCTTGCCGATAGATTGTATGCGTCAGGCCGCGGAAAGCTCAACTACCGACGATTCCATGATGACTTTAGTGTAGCTATTGTTGGGAACCTTTGGGACGATATTAGTGGTGCAGTACAGAGTCGTGCAGATCCCAAAGTTTACGTCGTTCAGACTTCGACGCAGCTCGTCCAACGCTGCATCCTCATGGCCACCGACCCCGGAGACCTCGTCCTCGACCCCACCTGCGGCTCCGGCACTACCGCGTACGTCGCTGAGCAGTGGGGCCGCCGCTGGATCACCATCGACACTTCCCGCGTCGCCCTTGCGCTCGCCCGCGCCCGCGTCATGGGTGCCCGCTATCCCTACTACCTGCTCGCCGACAGCCGCGACGGCCAAATCAAAGAAGCTGAGCTGGCCCGCAAGGTCCCCTCAGAAGCGCCCACGTACAACGACATCCGCCAAGGCTTCGTGTACGAGCGCGTCCCCCACATCACCCTCAAGTCCATCGCCAACAACG
>JAPPEF010000216.1 GCA_028875335.1 Gemmatimonadota bacterium | reverse complement strand
GGCACTTGGCGCAGGATCTGGCGGCTCAGATCGCGGGCTTCGCCCAAATCCATAGTAGAAGCCGCTTGCAAAGCTAATTCGGCTAATAGCAACTGGGCGTCCAAGGACTGAGGGTGCTCGCGCAAAACCTCGGTGGCTATGGCTTGAGCTTCCAAAGCCCGGCCCTCAAAGGCCATCAGCCGCGCCTGGAGGATTCGCGCCTCGGGCCGCCCACGCAAATCGGGCGGAAGCTGTAGAAGGGTCAGACGGACGGGATCGGCTTGGCTCAGATCGCGACTTGCACTTGGGCTACACAGCTCCCACAGGATGTTCTGAGCCCGACTCTTGCGCCCCTGCTTGAGGCTGATTTCGCTCAAGCGAACGATTGCCACGGTACTATCGGGTGCCAGTTCCAATACTTTCTGGAAGCGCTCGCCTGCTTGGTCAAGGCGGTCAGTGTAGAAATAGCGCAGCCCTTCCTCGTAGAGTTGGTCGCTCTCTGGCTTGGATATTTTGGACTCAGAACAGCTTAAAAACGCAGAAAAAAAAGCGAAGATGCCGATGCGATTAACAAACCGATTTGACATTGCGGCGTTTGTCTCTGTCAGAAAGATGCTTCCAACCAAGCCAGTTTAGTCCCGGCTTGGGGATAGTCGGGATTCAGTTCCAGTACCTTCTTGAGTAACGTTTTGGCCTCCTCGTAATTTTTGAGCTGAATTTGGGTTAGGGCCAGAGCGTAATGGGCCTCAACATAAATGGGAAGATGTGTCGGGGCCCACTCCAGGGTCCGGCGCAGCGCGGCATCGGCTTGCTGGTAGTTTTTGCTCAATAACAAAGATCGGCCTAGACCAAAGGCGGCACGCACCGAAGTAGAGTCGAGAGCAATAGCCTCTGCAAAAGATTTCTGGGCCGCGGCAAAATCCCGCTTGAGGAGATGAGTTTCCCCCAATAGCGAATGGGCTTCGACATGTTCGGGCTCTACGCCGAGGATCCGTTCCAAGAGATGGCGAGCACTTTGTGAGTCATTTGCTTGTAAATGCACAATACACAAGCTGAGGTACGCGTCAACAAAAGAAGAATCGCTCTCTATAGCTTGGGAAAAAGAAGTAATTGCCTGCTCTCGTCTACCTTTGAGCAGGTAGATTTGTCCCTGATCATAGTGGCGCTTGGCCGTGCTCAGACGCTGGTAATTTTGCAGTGCCTTGGCTGCTTCGTCGGCTCTTCCCATCCGGTTGAGGATTTGGTGATGCAAATAGTGGGCTTGGGCTTGGCGCGGTTCCTGGGCGATGGCTTGTTCTAGGGCAGACATGGCTTCTCGATGTCTCCCCGCTTGGGTTTGCAAGGTGGCCAAGGCGACGAGAGCGGCTACGTGCTGGGGTGCCAGCATCAATAGTTTCTTGTATCCAGCCTCGGCTTCGGCGGGTCTATTGCTGCGCCCGAGCAATTCGCTGCGGTGGTAGAGGGCATCTACAAAATCAGGTTCTAAATCCAGTGCTGCTTCAAAAGCGGCAATGGCCCCGGCGAAATCCGCCGTAGCTCTCATAGATTTACCGAGCTGATAGCGATAGAGCGCCTTTTCTGGTTCCAACTCAATGGCGCGCTGATACTGGAGTATAGCTTCGGGGTAGCGGTGTTCGGCGCTAAGGGCATCCCCTAAGACAAAGCGAAAAGAACCATTGAGCGAATCGAGTTCTACAGCCCGTTGAAGGGGAGGGATAGCTAGCCCGTACTCGCCTAGGCGAACGTGGGCTAGCCCTGTGTTGAAGTGGACTGATGGGAGTTTGGGCACTCGTTTTGCGGCTTGGTGCAGAACGGTCAGCGCTTTGCGCGGCTGACCCTGTTTTAAAAAGAAAGCCCCTTGGTTGACCAATCGTGCGCCTTCTGGATCCTGCGCTATAGGGCGAGTCTCTTCGGGAGGGGGGGTATCAGTGCTGCAAGCATACAGGAGTAGGACAACCCAAAAAACGCTGCAGCAGCGGTGAATAGACATCGCGGACTCAATCCAGTTGTCGCGGTCCCTTTTTTCTTTTTACCATACATAGGGTTACGGCAATATAATCCCCGATCTGGAAAGCAGCAACGACCTACTATGGCTACAGGCGCTCGTACTGCGCAGCTTCTGATTGCGCTCATCTGCTTTTTCCTCTCCGGCTTTGCGGGCCTAGTGTACGAGGTCGTCTGGATCCGCCAAGCTTCATTGCTGTTTGGCTCCACTACCTTTGCCCTCAGCACAGTCCTAGCGGTTTTCTTCCTAGGCCTAGCCTGCGGTTCGTACCTCTTCGGTCGCTACGGTCAGCGGACCGGCCATCCTCTGCTCGTTTTTGCTCTGGTTGAGATCGGCCTGGGGCTTTCGGCGCTAGCCAGTCCATATGCCTTCGAATTGGCAGACATCCTCTACGGTACAGTTTATCGGTCCCTAGCCGGGTACGCCATTTTGCACCTCCCGACTCGGATTGTTCTAGTGGGATTCGTGATCTTGCCGCCGACTGTTCTCATGGGTGCCACCCTCCCCCTCTTCTGCCGTCAGTTTGTGCGCAGTGATGCCAAAATTGTCCGTTCCGTCGGCTTGCTCTACGGCATCAACACCTTGGGCGCAGCCTTGGGTTGTGTCTGCGCCGGATTTGTCCTTTTGCCTGAGCTAGGCTTTCTGGACACAGTGCGACTTGGTGCCGTTCTGAACATACTCGTAGGCATCGTCGCAGGATCTCTGCCAATCGCCAGAAGCGGACTGGCTCGACCTCGGCTT
>JAPPEF010000349.1 GCA_028875335.1 Gemmatimonadota bacterium | reverse complement strand
GTGAAATCCGTTTATATGATGACCGATTTGGAAGGCGTGGCCGGCGTCGATGATTGGGACCCGAGGCACCGGGACGATGCGACAACGGCAAAAGGCGTGTACGACCGCGCCGAGATGCAGCGCTTGTTGACCGGCGAAGTCAACGCCGCGGCCGAAGGCTTATTTGCAGCAGGTGTCGAAGAAATCATCATCAATGACGCGCATGGAGCGGGGCGCACGATTTTGTCCGAAGAATTGATCTCAGGCGTAAAACTGGTCCAAGGTGTCAAGCGGCCGTGCTGGTTGCCGGGCTTATCGCCCAGATTTGATGCCTTGATCCAAGTGGGCATGCATGCAATGACCGGCACGCCCAACGGCTGCCTCGCCCATTCAATGAGCCAAAATATGGTCTATCGCGTCAATGATGTCGAAGTCGGCGAGATGGAAATGGCGGCGTATTTGTGTGGTCATCTAAGCATTCCTTGGGTCTTTACCGCGGGCGATCTGCACGCCTGCACCGAATCCGAGCGCTGGGTCCACGGCATTGTCACAGCACCTGTAAAAGAAGGGCTGGGAGAATTATGTGCCCTGCACATGGCACCAACAGACGCGCGTGCTCTGATTAAGACGCGCGTGCAAGAAGCCATCGCAGTCGCCAAAAACATCAAACCGCTCGTTGCAAAACGTCCGGTGGTGGTGGAGGTAACGCACCCCGACCCCAAGCGTCTTTCCGTACCAGAAGGGGTTGAGCGCGTAGATGACGTTACGATTCGCTGCAAAGGCGACTCCTTCTGGCAGGTATTTCACAACATGGTTTATGGCAAACCCGATTTTCCAGTTCCCGCGTAACGCTTAGCCCCGCTCCCATTGCGGCAACTGCTCGGCGTAGTAGCGGCGGCTCTCCGCGTCCAAGGTGCGCCAGATCAAAAACTGCTTGCGCACATCGTCCAAAAAGGTGCGCACCACGCGCTGCCAAGTCGCCAGATCCCCAGCCGCTAACGCCAAGTCAACGTGAATGTCGCAATAGTTTGGGTCCGCCCCCGGCTCTATCTCCATCGCGGTCTCTTGCACCACGCCTTGGTCAAACGGCGCCAACCACACCCGCGCCGCCACCCGCACCTGCTCCCCCACCTGCTCCACCTGCAGAGCTTCGACGTAAAAGCCCGCCCCGATCGACTGCTCCTGATTAGCCGCCCACGATTCTGCTTGAAACGCCGCCATGCCGAGCGCTTCGCGCCGCGCCAGCGAGAAGGGCAGTTGCACGCGCAAATGTTCGCCCTTGACGACCGGCAGCTTCCACCGCCTTTCAATCCCCGGCGTGCAGATCCGCCCGGCCATGCGCGCCGGATAGAGCGCCGATGCCACCACCAACAGCGCAATCGCGCCAACGGTCAGCACCGCCCCTAGCGACGAGTAATTCAGCTCCAAGCCGGGCAAAAACCCCCCTTGGGCCAAAAGCTGCGCCGCGCCTTGCCCTAGCAAATATCCCGCGACCGTGCCGACCACGCCCAACGCCACTGCTTCCGCCATAAACAACCCGCTAACGTGTCCAGGGGCTAAGCCGACTGCGTTAAAGGTGCCGATTTCCTGCGTCCGCTCGTACACCGCCCCGAGCATAGTGTTGAACACGATCAACCCGGCGATCAGCAGCGGCACGATCAGCGACCCCCATCCCGACACCGACGCCACCCCAACCGAATTGACGAGCAAGCGCTGCCCTCCAAGGCCGGCGAACAGGTTCAAATCCAACGTCTCCGCCAGCTCTACCACAGCCCTGCGCGTTGCCTCCGTGCCCCCATCCAACCGGATCCCCACCGACGCCAGCCGCACCCCATCCCACCGCATCAGCGCGGCAAACGGCAAAACCGGCGTCGCCGACGCGGGCAAATGGGCAAACGGCCGCAACTTCCCCCCCTGCCCACGTCCCACTTCTGCTTCCGAGGGCTGTTGCGCCTCTGGATCCAACGGGGTCAGTGGCTCACCATTCAGATCGAGCCGGTCCAGCGCATCATCCGCGAGCAACCCAACAACCCTAAACACCTCCCCAAAAACTCGCACTCGCTCCTGCTCCAATCCCTCGGCGCTGACCCCCAAAGAATCCGCCAACCCCACCGGCAACAGACAGGCGTCCTCTTCCCCGGGCCGCAGCCACCGCCCAGCCACCACCTCCGGCCCGAGCAAATTCTCTTCCTGCGCCGCCAGCCCAACAAACCCCCAGACCCCAACCGCTCGCTCCTCCGCGTCATCCCGCTCGACTCGGTAAGACGACGCCAGCGATCCCACCGACAGCCACGCGCGCGGCGCGACCTGCTCGTCACCAAACCAATCGCGCAACAGATCGTAGCCTTCCAACTCCATAGTCTGCCAGCCCGGCATCCGCACCAACGCACCCTCGTACGCCGCGTCCGCACCAATCGCAATCCAATTGGTGTGCAGCGCAGCGCGGACCGACGTAAAGGACAGCACGGAAAACGTCAACAGCACCAGCGTCGCGCAGGTCAGCCCCGTGCGCCACGGTCGTCGCCGCAAATGCGCCAACCCCACGGCGACCGACGTCAGCACCGCACCCGACCGCTGCACTGCGATCTGCCCGCGCCGATTGCTCAATTCCTGCAACTCCCGGTTCAACCGCGACATCCCCAAAAACGTGACCAAAATCCCCAACGCCAAGATGACGAAGCCGAGCAAGATGATCGCCGGCGAAATAGACAACTCAAAGGCCGGATGCACATAGCGCAGGGCGACAA
>JAPPEF010000305.1 GCA_028875335.1 Gemmatimonadota bacterium | reverse complement strand
AACCACCATGACACCGGCTCGCCTTCGTCGCCAACCGCACGAAGGCGAGCCGCTCCGTTATAACCTCAGCTTCTTAACGGATGGTACGTAGCTCCGGTGGTGCTAAGCTCGACTTTATCCATTCATGTAGCATAGCAAACGATATCGCTAAGGCGTTGTAGGATTCCCGCTAAGTCCTCGAAAATGCCACAGCCCAAGTCGAGAGTTAGCGATGCGGTCTGTGTTCGAGCGGGTATGGCGAGTGCAGCGTCAACATGAATTACCCTTTACAAATGCTGGGCTATCCGGTGTGCCAAGTCCCCTCGCATTATGGGATCGCGGCCTGCAAGATCCGGTGACAGACCCGCAGACCGCAGATGCTCATCGGGTGCATCAACCAAGGCGTCTGGATCAAAGCGCAAATGGTCGGCGCAGCCCGGCCATATCCCCTCCACGGCCAGCATCTGCACAGCCGCAAAGGCCGGATGCCCAGGCGGCACGTCCTCATACCAATACAGCGGCACGCCAGTCGCCAGCAAGGTCTGCTGGTACTGACGGCGCAGAACCGCGCTGCTGCACACATCCGCTGGGGTCTGTTGTTGGCCCAAGCAAAAAGCGGCCAAGGCACCAGCGGCCTCGCCGATATTCCACTCCACGGGATGCAGGCGGTAGCAGCCATTGGTAATGTGCGTGGTGCCGATGTTCTTACAGGCCGCCAGCAAGTTGTCCAAGTGCCGCGACACGAGCGCACCCAACGGAATCTGGAAGGGCTTGGTGGGCGCGGTGTACACCACGTCAGTGGCTTGGCCGTGGATGTCGATGGCGTACCAACCCACGCCGACGCTGTCGCTAAAAGGAGCGGCGCGAGCATTGGGCTGATGCGGAGCGGCGACCTCTTGCTCGACAATGGTCTTGCGCGCTTCAATGCGCCGAGACTCGCGGATGTAGGGGTACTGGGAGAAGCCATCGGCAGTCCCCATGATGTCGGGGCGCAGTCGCAGCTCGGGATAACCGCGACCGCCGTCGTCGCGCGGCACCTCAGTTTGTAGCCAGTACAACAATCCCAAGCTCAGTTCCTTGGCCGCGGCTATCTGCTGCGCTTGCTCGGCAGGCGGCACGTCGATGAGGGTGCCGCCGGTGTAGTCATTACCCTGCCAGTTGATCAACGCCACGTCCTCGGGCACCTGTCCCTCGGCGAATTGATTGGCGCACAACAGGCGGCGGTAGGCCCAAAAGGAGCCGGGCAAGTCGCCAGCGGTCTCGAAGAATCGGTACGTGCGCAGACCGCGGGCGTACTGCAAGGTCAAGGTGTAGGGCTGCTGGTCGCGGTGGCGCTCGTAGTTCAGTGGACGAGGAATGGTGTGATCTTGACCGGGGCAGAAATCGACCGCAAACGGGCAGGTAAAAGACTGGGTCAGATGCGGAGCGGGGCCTTCAGCGCGGGCGTGCGGCTCGCCGGTCTGGTCGCGGCTTTCAGCGCCGGAGACGTAGGGGACGGGCAACAGAGGCAGCAGGTCGCCCAATTCAGTGGCGTCGAGCACGTACGCCGGGGCAAAGCGCAAGATGTGCGTGCCGCCGTCTTGGACGACATCTACGGTGCGGATGGACTGGCCTTGGACGTGGGCGGCAGACGCGCGGGCGCGGTAAAACAGCATCAGGCGACCTGCCTCAACTTGCGGTACGACTAAGGACAGCAGAGACGTCAGGCCAGCGCGCGGCTCAAAGCACAGGGCAGAGACCCAACCGGCCCCAGGGTTGAAGTGCGGGTCGTCTGGGTTTTTCAGTTTGTACTTGCGGCGATAGTACGCGCGGATGCCAGCGCGGAATTCGCCGTAGAGTTCCGTACCGCCAAAGTGCTCTATGTGCGGATGCTCGTCTAAGGCGGAGACGCCTTGGCTGGTGGCTTGGCCGCCAATCCACGGGTTTTCTTCGGTCAGACAGACTCGATAGCCCAAGCGAGCGGCGCGCACAGCCGCAGCCACGCCGCCCAAGCCGCCGCCCAAGACCAAGATGTCGCATTCAATCGTGCGGGTTTCCACGTCACTTGAGTCCGGCTTGTTCCCACACGCGGCCCAGCGCGGCAGCCGTAGCCGCTACAGCCTCTTCCCGTTCCATGGCGCGCACTCGCTCGCTGAACGGCTCAACCATGACCGGCCCATCGTAGCCAATGTGCTGCAAGGCGCTGAGGAATGTCGCGATGTCGATTACACCGGTCGCTCCGGGCAAGTCGCGCACATTGTCGAGCTGATCGTCAATCTCTACGCCAGCCGGTGCATCGTTGACGTGTACATCCACCACCTGCTCGGGGCGTAAGCGGCGCACATCCTCAGCCGTCTCATGGGCCGTGTACCAATGCCAGCTATCGAGCAAAAAGCCCACGTTCTCGCCCACGGCTTGGCACAATTCCTCCATTTGCTCCATGGTGTGGACAAACTCGTACTGCTTGCTCGACCACAGCGTTTTCGGCGCAACGTATTCCAAACCCAACCGCACTCCTTCATCGGCGAGCACCGTCGCAGCCGGCCGCAGCCGCTCGACGTGAAAGGCGAAATTCTCTTGGTACGTCAGCTCGTCCGAGGTCGGCATGATCCAAGTCGCCGTCCGCCGCACTCCCAACGCCGCCGCCACCTTGGCCAACTCCGGCAACTGCGCCAAGCTCGCTTGATATGCGGCCTCCTCCCCGCGAAAATCAACGGGAAACCCCCACGCCGACAGGCGCACGCCCTTGCGCTCGGCCAACGCGAGGGCCTCTTCCG
>JAPPEF010000232.1 GCA_028875335.1 Gemmatimonadota bacterium | reverse complement strand
ATGGTATCGCCGGGTGCGGAAAGCACTTCGACCTCAATGCCGGTCTCCCACTCCCGATTGCTGCGCGAATCGGGTCGAGTCGCCGAGCCGAATAGCGTTTGTCCGCCGACGAAGAACGGGTCGTCTGGCCATCCATCGACTTGCAACTCCCACGAACGGCGCGGATTGCCAATGTCGCGGTACCCGTCGGCCTCTTCCAAGGCAATTCCCTTCCAGTGGAGCTGATTGTTCGCGGCATTGGGATCCTCAGCGCGCGCCATTACGTCCTCATCCACGTGCCATATCAGCACCCCCGATCCCGGGACAAAGGCGTCGTATTCCTCCATCGCTACCCACACGCCCTCTTCTATGGTGATCTGATCGGGCTCGATCCACACCTTCTCCTCGTCTTCGTCCTCCACAACGCCGCGCTGCCCGCGCTGCTGCCTGTTCTCCAGCAAAAAGTATTCACGCGCGTCAATGGGAATGCGCACGGCTTTGGGGAGATCGCCGCTGCGGTCGGTCGCCAGTAGCGATAATACGGTGTCGCGCCGCACCACTACCGGCTCGATCCACCCTAGCTGCATCTTGCTCCAAGCCATGGGATGCGGCGGCGCAAAGCCGCGCACCCACGCGAGGCTGTCGGTCCGCACATAGCCCAAAGCGCTGGCCCCCACGTCCATTAGGCTCCAGCCTCCTAGGGCCGGCAGGCCGGCGGCGAAATTGGACAACCCAGGTAGGCCTAACTGGTGGCCAAAGAACTTAGCCAGCAAACCATTGAGACCGGCTCGACCGTTGAGGCTGGGCGACTCCGGCAAGATCCACGCCTGATCGATCTCCGCACCGCCCAAGGTCAACGGGCCACCGTTAAAGCGCGCAAAATCGCTCTCGGCTAGGAAGACCGAGCGGATGTCGTTCAGTTCGCCGGTCTCGTGGCCGACCCCGGCGTGGAACACGAGGAAGCTGTTGAACTCGTCTAAGCGCGGGCCGTTGGGATCGGCCAGCGCAGCGTCAAGGGCATCGCGCACCAGTTCGATCCACTTCGCGCCGATCTCCTCAGTCGTGCGTCCATTGCCATAGTGGAGCATAGATTGGGGAAGCGCGTACGCCTGCCGCGCGGCGCGGGGAAACACCTCCGCGGAGATCGCCACCCGGCCGGCGGAAACGACCTCGTAATAGCGCGCCAGCGCGGTCAAATGTCGCTCGAAATAAGCGCGGTCGTGCGGCGGCAGGTCGTAGGGAAGCACGTAATCCTCAGCCGCCTCCGACGCAGAGCGCACATCAAAGGCCCCTACGCCGGTCGTCGTCAGTTCGTCGGGACTCTCGCGCGGAAAATCGACTCGTAAGGCCAAGACTCGCCACTCGGCCGCAGCCGCAGTGGTCGCCGACAACAACAGCGTGAAGCAGACGCCTAAGAGGAACAAAAGGATGGGGAAAATCCTCTAAAAAAGGAGATTCATCGAATACCGCACATTGTCATCCATCGGCGATTGATCATTGCCGATGACATAAGCCACGTCGATCTGGATGCGGTTGTACTTTAGCCCAAGGCCGAAGGTCTGGACATTTAGTTCGCCATCTCTGTCCAGCGAAATACCGGAGCGCAATGCAATGAAGGCCTCGTCCTCGCGCGCGGAAAGCCCGTACTGGTACTCGCCGCCCACGCGCAGGTCCATCTCCTTAAATTCATTGCTCAAGCTCTCGTCGGCCCAAGACGTGGCCAAGTTGCTCACAAACGATCCATCGGCGATCAAGGGCTTGTATAGATCACAGGACAATAGTAGATCGTTGTACTGGGTATCCATCACCTCATAAGCCACCCCAACGACGATGTGCTGGGGCAGCGGATCGGCTTGGCTGGCGTCGATATACGCGATCTTGGGACCCAAATTGCGCAAGGCCATGCCCATGCTGAGGTCCGGCGTAGCCCTCCACAAAAATCCCAAATCTGCGGCAAAGCTATTGCCTATGCCCTCGCCGCGCTCTCTGCCAGCTCCCACAGGAGCCAAACTGCTGCGGATGAACTTCAAACTGATACCAGCGGTTGTTTTGTTGCCGATCTGTGCCCCATAGGCCGCGGACACTGCCACTTCATGACTGCGGAAGGTACCTAGGACTTCGCCGCGCTCTCCCGTGCGAGTCTGCTCGCCCAGGTTCATTAACGCGACATTGAATCCAATGCCTCCACCTTCTATCGGCATAGAATAGGCCAAAAACTCGTAGGACAAATCGTCGGCCAGCCCAGGCAGCCATTTGCTGTGGGTAAAGTGCATCTTTTTTCTGCTCTGCCCGACTAAGGAAGCCGGATTGAAGTAGCCGGCCGTGGCGTCGTCGGCCACTGCCACGTACGATTCGCCCATGGCAACGGCCCGGGCCCCTGGCTCGATCAACAGAAAAAGCACGCCTGCGCGGCTCTCGGGCGTGGCCTGGACCCTAGCGGGCCACATACCCATGCAAAGACAGACCATCAGCAAGGTCGTCAGATTCCTCATAGCGGAGTCCTCCTCAGCTCGGGATAAAATATAAATAATGATGCCTCCTGCGTACTAAGACGATCTCACTGCTGCAAAAGCACTCCTCTCACAATGCTCACTTGGCGACCTGCAAGACGGCGCGGTGCGCAACCGCAACACCACTTTCCCTTTCGGCCTCTATTCGGTAAATATACGCACCATTGGCCAAGCCCGCCGGTGGGGTCCAAAGTACTTGGTTGTATCCAGCGCGCGTCTGTCCGTCCAACTGTTCTATCAGCCGACCGGCCAGCGAAAAGACCTCTATCTGCACAGCGCGCATGTCGTCTTCTAGATTATACGTGAAATAGCCGCTCTCGCGCATGGGATTCGGGTAAAACAGGACGTTGGTAAGACTCGCAGTTCCTTCGCCGTCATCCGCGACATTCACTGTCATCGTCGTGCGCGA
Organism: Gemmatimonadota bacterium; assembly: GCA_028875335.1. The sequence goes on along the minus strand of JAPPEF010000232.1, from coordinate 23,446 downwards.
CGAATTGTTGAAGTTGTCCCAAGCCTTCAGGCGAATTTCGCGTTTGCCGGTTTCCAATTCGGGCAGGGGAAATTCAATGACCCCCTGCCGATAGTCCCCGCCCTGCACGCTGTAAAGCTCCGTCAAGGTAAACAGTTCGCCGTCGATGGCCAACTCGATTTCGTGTCCGGTCTCTCCAGTGATGTTGATGCCGCTGGGATCCGCAATCGAGGCCAACAACACCGTCTGTCGCGGTATCGTGGTGCCTTTAGCCCCCTTGAAGCGCAGGGAAATTTCCGGTCCCTCCACGTCTGCTTCCACGCCTTGGGCCGTGCCCGCCAGCACTATACTGCTCACCGAGCCAAAGGCCGTCGGGCTGACATCGCTCCAAGCGTAGGCACTGATGCGGCCGTTCTCTCCTCCGTAGGTAATATCTTTGGGAACCCGAAACGCAGCGCGGAAGCGGCCTTCGGCTACTGGAAAGCGGCCGCGAAAAATCGGAGCGCCAGTCTGCTCATAGGCAAAACCCTCTAAGTCACTCTGCGCACTCGAATCAAATGCCTGCAACCACACTTGGCCTTCATAGGCAGTAGCTGGTTCACCAGCAGCGTCGAGGACTTGGCCGGCGATGGGCACTTCGCCGAGGGCACTGAGCGAATCGGCCACATCGATCTGCACCTGAAAGCGCGGCACAGCCAAGCGCGTCGCTGGATCGCCAAAGAGCGAATAGCGCTGAATGTTGCGAAATTCTTTAGGGGTGCTAGGGTCGTACTTCGGCAACAGCAATTGCTTGGCCTCGGTGAGGGCTAACCCAATCGGCACGTGCTCCCGTTGGGTGTGGTACATCTGCCAGTAGAACTGGTTGGCCAACTGGACATTGGTGTGATGATATCCTATCCGGGTCGCGCAAATCATGCCGATCACGCCCCCATCTTCCTTTAGCAGGAGCGCCTCGGGCGTGGAGATACGCACGGGATCGTCGAACACTCCAACCTGACTTGCAGCCGTGAAAAACAAGGGCAGGCGACCACCGTTTTTGAGCTTGTCCAAATCGCGCGAAAGGAAGAACATCCACTCATGGGACAAGCGGTCGTACGTGCCATGCCCCAAGTAGGTCAAAATTAGTGAACCCTTGTTGAAGAGCCGGATGAACTCTTCTCGCGCTCGCGGTTTCTCCTGACCCTCTAGGGGAAATTGCGCAATGTAAAGCTTGATCAAGTCCAAGTCTTTGGGCAGGACGCGCTCGGCCATCTCTTCGCTGTGAATGATGAACATCGACTCGACCCTGTCCGGCTTATCCCGATTGAGCAAATCGTCCGCCACCAGCAGCATTCGGCTCTGCCAAGGCCCCACTTCAGGCGCGCGGTCATAGTCAATTATTTTGTCGACGACCACATCGGCCGCGGCCGCGGTCTGCACGGTCAGCCGACCAATGGCCATGTCGGGGAACAAATCGCCCCCCACCACGCGCGTGTACCACTCGTCGTACGTGCTGTCGCCGTCTTGGAACGCCGGAATCCAGTTGCCCTGGCTAATGGACGAATTGTTCTTGTAGTCGTACGAGCCGTCGCCGATCAAGGTCACGAACATGGGCGCGGGATCCCAGTGTTCGGCCGCATAGGCGAGAAAATTGCGGATCGCCGTCGGGTCCAAGACCCCGCCGGAGAACTCGTCGTAGATGTCTTGTACGTCGATGGCCGCCGTCCGCAGGGGCCGGCCGAAGCGGTCGTCTGCAGCCCGCCATTGCGCCAAGCGCTCGGCCGCGGCGCGGAAATCGCGGTGGTAAATCGCCACCCAATCGGCCCCCCAAGCCCCGGTCGTCAAATTGCCGGGCAAATCGAGTTCGATCCGCACGGGTCGCTTCCAAGTCGCCGGGCCGCCAACTGCGTACTGACGCGGCACATCCCCGGGCTGATCCTGAAAAATTACCGCCCCGTCTTGCGCGTCGTACGCGAAGTCCACGACCTCGGCCAACCCCGAAGAGACCTCGAAGACGCGAGGCTGTTCGTCAGCAAAACCAGCGAGGCGAAATTCCGTGGTGCCCGTCAGCGGATAGGTGAAGAGCAACTCGCCGCGCTCGGCGACAAAGCCGCGGCTGTACTCTACTTCGTACCAGTCGAAGCGGCACGGATTACCGGAGTGGAAGATCCCCAAGTGGTTCAGCCCCTCCTGCGCTCCTAGCGCCGCCCACAGCGTATCAGATGCAGCATACCTCCGGTCACCCAGTTGCTCTGGGAATGTAAAAGTCACTGTTCCAATGGTCGCTTCGTTCCAGCGCACTGAAAAACGCGGCCGCGTCTCAGGTATCCCGATAAAACCCAAGCGCACAGCCACCGGCTCGGGGACGGCCTGCCGCACCAGTACCGGAAAATTGCGCGCATTGCCGCGAAAGTCCTCCCAGTACCAAGTATAGCCGGACTTGATGCTAAAAAGTTGATGGAGAACGAACTGCTCGGCTTCCTCGTGAATCCGCATCCGATAGCTCGTGGGCTGCTGCGGGTCGGCCGCGGTTAAGGCTCCGCTCCTCTGCTCGGCCCGCTGCCCCTCGACCCCACCGCCAAAACCCAGCCAGTACGCGTTCTCTCGCGTGTAGAGGTTGTGCCGATATTGAAAAGAGCGGCTAGCCGGTGCGTATTCCCAGCGGCTGACCGGCTCGGCCCAAAACAAGACGAAGTCGTCCGCATCCAAGCGGCCATCGCCCCCGTCTTCTACAACCAAGCCCACTTCTCGCATGGCTTGGGGCGGGCTTACCTCGTTGACGGGCAAGGCTTTACCGCCTCCGTAGCGCAGGCGCAAACTCGCCGAATCGACATCGCCGAGCGACACCCCGGCGGCCTCTAAGTCGGCACCCGATATCCTGTACATCCCTTCTTCCGAGACGAGGATCCGCAGCCAAGTTCCTCCCTGCAACGCGGCCTTGCGCGCCGGCCGTCGCTTAGGTGGCAATCGCCAGTTTCTGGCTTGCTCGGGGTTGACGAGCACCCCTCGGTAGAATGCTTCGCCCCAAGGATCGGCGACGCGGGTGCCATCACTACCGATCACGTGTAGGTCAACGACGATGCGATCGTATAGGGTCCGCGTCCCGTCCGCTTCGACGCGCGGGGCAAACGCCACCGGAACGACGCGCTGACGGCGCACAAAGCCGCTCTCGCCGAGGAAAGCCGGCCCAGGTGTGGGCGCGGCGTCTTCAGCGGCGCGATCCGTCCGCGCTACGCGGGCTTCGACCAACTCCAAGCGAACCTGGCCGTCGATTGGGATGCCGATCAAGGCACCACGCCCCTGTTCTAATTCTCGACCCTCGGGAACCCAGACCAGTCGCAGGCGCTGTGACGTCTGTTCGCTTACGCGCAATTCCGCCATAGCCGCGCCTCCGCAAAAAAGGGCTAGCGCACAAAAGCAGCAGGTGAATCTCATAAAATGGTATAGGTGGGGATTGGTCATTTGATCATGGCGATTGGCACTTTTAAGGTCATTCCAAGCCCCTCTTTTGTCAAGGGCATCCCACCTTGACTTATCGGCTTAGCACCGCTACATTTTATGGTTTCTTACAGGGAGACACTCATGGCCAGACAATGCAGCCTGACCAAGGTCAAGGGCTTAGTTGGCAACAACGTCAGTCACTCGCAGCGCAAAACCAAGCGCGTCCAACAGCCTAATCTCATCAAAAAGCGCATCTTCATTCCCGAGGAAAACCGCACCGTCACCCTACGCCTGACCGCCCGTGCCCTACGCACTTTAAACAAAAAAGGCGTCCATCAGTTCCTGAAAGAAAACGGGATCAAGGTCTGAGCAGGTAAAAACCACCCTCGCCCTCCGCGACATGAACCACGGCGACGACGCATCCGATGCCATCCAAGAGCGAGTTCGCCAAGCCCTAGCCGAAAACGCGGCCTTAAAAATTTTTGCCGGCCGCACTAAGTCCTTTCTCGGACGCCAACACGACGGCATCCCCCTTGACCTCTCCGCTCTGACCGGCGTCGTCAGCTACGAGCCAAACGAGTTGGTCCTAGTCGCTCGCTCGGGCACCAAGCTGAGCGAAATAGAAGCCCTGTGCCGTAGCGAAAACCAGTACTTCGCTTTTGAACCACCCGCTTGGGGTGCGGCCGCGACCATTGGCGGTACTGTAGCCTGCAATCTCTCGGGACCGCGGCGCTTCAAGATGGGTGCGCTGCGCGACCACTTGCTCGGCACCGAACTGATCGACGGCTGCGGCGAGCGAATTCGCACCGGCGGCAAAGTCGTCAAAAACGTCACGGGTTACGATCTGTCCAAGGTGCTGGCCGGCTCCTTCGGAACGCTGGGGGTGCTTACTGAAGTCTGCCTCAAAGTCTGGCCGCGCCCCGAAACCCAAGCGACTCTGTTCATACACGGACTGACGCCCGCAGCAGCGCTGGAGCGAATTCTCAACTGGGCGGCACGGCCCCTCCAGATCACAGGCCTAGTCTGCGACGCCAACCGGTTAGCCGCCCGCGTCGAAGGCCCGGCATCCGCGGTGCGGGCGCAGCTAACAACGCTGCGCGAAGAAGAATCAGCAGAGTCGGAGATCGTCGAAGAGGCCGAATCACACGTCTTCTGGCGGCGCTGGCGCGAGCTCGAATGGCTGGTCCCGACCGAAGACCAACAGCGCTGGCGCTTTTCTGGACCGCCGACCCAGATGGTGCCGCTAATGGAAGCACTGGCGACTGAGGGCCTGAGCCGCTGGGGGCTGGACTGGGCCGGCGGCTTGCTGTGGGCGCTATTGCCCGTAGCCGTCCAAGCTTCGCGCTTGCATCGCATCGCATCGCGCCGCCAAGCCCTTGGCTGGCGCTTTGCAGCCGACGAGCACAACGAAGAGGCCTTTACCCCGCTCAGCGCTGGCGCGGCGCGCATGAACCAGATGCTCAAGCGCTCCCTCGACCCACGAGGCATTTTCAACCCAGGCAAAATGTACGCCTAATATATTTCGCCAGGACGATAATCCGGCGGCGGCATTTCCCGTTCGCTGAGCCATAGCGCCCGCCCAATTCGCGCTTGGACGTATTGATAGTCATAGCTCGCGTCCGGAGCGGCGATGTTGCCCTGCGACGGGTATTGGGCAATCGCTTCCTCGACGAGGTCCACGCCAAGTCCGGGCGCATCCGGCACCGCGATATGGCTATCGACCACCTCGGGCTGGCCAGTCATCACCTCGTAGCGTTGCGGCACATCGTCGGCTAGGTGCTCTAGAATCAGGAAATTGGGCAACGTGGCCATTAGGTGTACGGCCGCCATTTCGGCCACTGGCCCCAACGAGCCGTCGTGCGGAGCCATCGTGCAGTAGTGAGCCTCGGCCATAGCGGCGATCTTCTTCATCTGCGACAGCCCCCCAGCGCGGCCTGTATCGGGCTGTACCACATCGATAATTTCGCGCTCAATCAGCTCTTTTACCCCCCAAATGGTGGCGTGGCGTTCGCCCGCGGCAATGGGAATTTCCACGGCGTCGGCAACCCGAGCGAGGGCGTCGATGTTTTCAGGAGCTACTGGATCCTCGTAAAACAGCAGGTCGTAGTCTTCAAGTGCGCGGCCCAAGGCAATGGCGTCGCGCGTCGTCAGCCAAGGCGGGCCGTGGACATCGACCATGAGATCCACCTCGTCGCCGACCTCCTTGCGGATGGCAGCAACCGTTTCGACGCAGTTGTTGATACCCCCGGTCTTGATCGCCGTATAGCCTTGATCGACCAAGGCGCGCGCCCGCTCTGTCTCGTGCGCGTGGGCATAGACCCGCACCCGGTCGCGCATCTTGCCGCCCAAGAGATTCCACACCGGCTGCCCGAGGGCCTTGCCCTTGATATCCCACATGGCCATCTCAATACCGGTCATGGCACCAGAGCCGACGATACCGGTCATGCCATGGCCCATCATCGCCACCTGCATCTTGCCCCACAGCCGCTCGATGTGGAAGGGATCTTCGCCGATCATCAAAGGCGTCAGGTCGTGGATGGCCGTTTCGACCACGCGCGGCCAGCCCGACGCCTCGCCCACGCCGTAGACGCCGGCGTCGGTCTCGACCTTGACGAAGAGCCAATTGCGCGCCGACCAACCACTCGCCTGCGGCGGTGCACAGTGCATCAAATAGGTCTTAATCTGGGTAATTTTCATAGCAATCTCCCCGTGTTGCGATGGAGTGCCAAGTATAAGCCATAGAGTGCAATCAATCCATTGCCAGCACCCCGTACACAGATTGACAGGCATATTTTCAATACTTAGCTTCTAAATTTTCTATTTATGTAGCGATTTAATTTCGACATATGCCTTTCTCATGGATCCCTGCATAGGTCTAATTGACCAAGAACTGGCCCGATTTGAAAAGCGGCTCAACGCCGAGCTCAACGCCGATGTCGAGCTGGTCCACGTCATTGCCCGCTACATGGCCACACTCAAGGGCAAGCGCCTCCGGCCAGCCCTCATCTTGCTCGTGGCTAAAGCGTCTGGCGACTGGAACGAACAGCTAATCGACACGGCCGTGGCCGTCGAAATGATTCACGCCGCCACCATGGCCCACGACGACGTAGTGGACTCAGCGACCGTGCGCCGAGGCCGAGAGACGGTCAACGAGTGCTGGACCGGGCAGATTGCAGTACTCATGGGCGACTTTCTCCTCGCGCGCGCACTGCGCCTGCTAATCGGAACCGGCAATCTGCAAGTCCTGAGCGCAGTCGCGCACGCCACCGAGCGGCTGAGCATAGGCGAGATATTTGAAATCCAGATCGGCACTCAGTGCGATACGCGCGAAGAGTCGTACTTTGCCATGGTCAGCGACAAGACGGCTTCTCTGATCTCGGCCGCAGCGCGGATTGGCGCGATTCTCGCCGGCGCATCGGACGAGGTCGTGCAATCCATGGGGCGCTACGGAGAGTCGCTCGGCCGTGCCTTCCAAGTCGCCGACGACATCCTCGACCTCACCAGCGATCAGGCGACCATGGGCAAGCCCGTCGGGCACGACCTGCGCGAAGGCAAGATAACCTTGCCGTTGATACGAGCCTTACAGCGAGCCCCATCAGGAGCGCGAGCCGAGATGGAGGCTCTTTTAGCCCGACCGGACAAGGACGAAGCCGAATGGGGGCAGATCGTGGCCTTTGTCGACAAGCACCAAGGAGTCGCCGCCGCCGTCGAGACCGCACACGAATACGCTGCCCACGCTCAGAAGTGCTTAGAAGTGCTGGCTCCTTCCCCGGCCCGTACAGCACTAGAACGAGCCGTGCAGCTCGTCGTCGAACGCAACAATTGACGCGACCAGCCCATGCTCAAGCGCAGTCTGCTGGCCGTAGGCGGTTTGGCCGTGGTCCTGTACTTTCTGCCGTCGCCTCGGCCTGCCGCGCCGGTGCGCGCAGACCGCCTCTTGTTGGGAACCCTCGTCACGGTCAAACTCTACGGAGACGAAGCAGTGGTTCGCCCGCACCTAGAGGCGGCGTACGCAGAGATCGCCCGCGTCGATTTGTCAATGAGCCACTACCGCGAGGATGGTGCGCTGCGGCGACTAGAACAGCAGGCGCAGCTCGCTCCAACGCGCGGCCCGTCCGGGCTGATTGCGGTCTTGACGCGCAGCCAGCATTTCGCCGCGTTGACCGACGGAGCTTTTGACTGCACGGTGGGGGCATTGACGAGCCTTTGGAACTTCTCCGATGCGGTAGCACCGCCTGCCCCAGCGCAGATCGATTCAGCACTGACGCTGGTGGGTTACGAAGGGTTGGGAGTTGCCGCCCAGTCGTTTCGGATCAACAGGCCGGGACTGCGGTTGGACCTGGGATCAGCGGCCAAAGGCTACGCGGTTGACCAAGCCGTAGCGGCCATGCAGGAGTTGGAGGTGGAGGCCGGAGTTATTGAGGCCGGCGGCGACATTCGCTATTGGGGTGAAAAGCCGGACGGTCGGCCTTGGCTTTTTGGGGTCCAGCACCCGCGCGCCCCAGAGCAATACATAGCAGTAGAGGACCTCGGGCTCGCGGCGATCGCGACCTCCGGTGACTACGAGCAGTACTTTGATTGGGAGGGCGAGCGTTATCACCATCTGCTCGACCCCAAGACTGGCTATCCAGCGCGGGCGTGCATAAGCGCTACTGTGTGGGCTGCTACCGCCCTAGACGCCGACATCCTGTCAACCGCGGTCTTCGTCTTAGGGCCTGAGCAAGGACTCGCGCTCGTCGAGGGCCTACCGGACGTCGAGGGCTTCATTTTTTTTGCGCGAGACGGGCAGCTCATGCACCGGGCGTCAACTGGGATGCGCGACCGCTTTCGCTTTTGCAATAGCAGCAAACCTTCGCCGGGCTGCGCTCGGCAATAGTGGAGTAAAGACAAATTTATGAAACGCAACCGGAAACTCGTGCTGATCGTGGCACTAATCGCCGCGGCAGTGTATTACCTGCTGCCAAGCGTGGAATTTTACCGCATGACGGACGACGAGCGAGAGACTTTGGGGTTGAAGGCCCCCGAGCAACTCGTCGATCTGAAAAAGCGCTCGCTCAACTTGGGACTGGACTTGCAGGGCGGTATCCACCTCGTCCTAGAGGTCAAGACCGAGGGAATGGAGCAGCAGGAAGCCCAAGATGCAGTCGCCCAAGCCCAGGAAGTCATCCGCAATCGCGTCGATCAGTTCGGGGTGGCCGAGCCGACCATTCAGCGCCAAGGCGACAACCGCATCATCATCGAGTTGCCCGGCGTCCAGGACGTGCAGCGCGCCAAAGACCTAGTAGGCCAGACCGCGCTTCTCGAATTCCAGCTCCTCGAACCTTCTGAGGATCGCACTCGCCTGATCCAGCGCATCGACCAAGTGCTGGCTCCGCAAGAGGAGGAAGAAGAGGAAGAAGAAGATCTCCTCCTTTCCTCCACACCAGAAAGCGCCCCCCTCTCCTCCATGCTCAGCCTTGCCGGCGAAGACCTCACAGTCTCGGGCCGCGACTTGCTGCGAGTCAAGAACTTGCTCAACACCCCAGAGGCCCAAGAACTCATCCCCGCAGACGTGGAATTCCTCTTTTCGAGCAAGCCCGCCGGGGCCGAGGGCAATGAGTTTTACTTCCTCTACTTAGTGCGCAAGAAGCCAGAGATGACCGGGCACATGATTCAGGACGCCTTCGTCTCCATCGGCCAAGTAGTAGAGTACATGGGCCAGCCCATCGTCAATTTCTCGACCACTGACGAAGGGGTGCGGCTCTTCAGCCGCATCACGGGTTCGCACATCGGCGAGCGCATGGCCATCGTCCTCGACGAATCCGTGTACTCGGCCCCAACCATCCAGAACAAAATCAGCGAGGGTCGCGGCATCATCACCGGCAGCGGTACCCAAGAAGAAGCCAAAGACCTCTCCATCGTGCTGCGGGCCGGTGCGCTACCGGCCGAGGTCGAGATCATCGAAGACCGCACGGTTGGCCCCTCGCTCGGGCGCGACTCCATCGAGCAAGGCAAAACCGCAGCGATCTATAGCATGATACTGGTCGTGATCTTCATGGTCCTCTACTACCGCGCCGCCGGGCTGATCGCCGACTGCGCCCTCCTGCTCAACATGCTCTTCATCATGGCGGTACTGGCCGGTTTTCACGCTACCCTGACCTTGCCCGGCATTGCCGGCATCATCCTGACCATCGGCATGGCCGTTGATGCCAATGTGCTGATTTTCGAGCGCATCCGCGAAGAGTTGCGCTCGGGCAAGACCGTGCGCGCGGCCATAGATTCCGGCTATGGCCATGCGCTCTCGGCCATCATCGACGCCAATGTAACCACATTCTTAGTCGGCATCGTGCTCTATCAGTTCGGCACCGGGCCGATCCGCGGCTTTGCCTTGACTCTCTGCATCGGCATCATCTCCAGCCTCTTTACGGCCTTCTTTGTAACCCGCACGATCTTCGACTTGATCACCCGGAGATCGGAGGGATCAACCTTGAGCATCGGGCCAATCGCGCTCTTCTCTAACCTGAACATCCGCTTCCTCTCGTTGCGCAACATTGGTTTTGGTACCTCGGCGGCCGTGCTGCTCATCGGCATCGTCTCCATTTTGGGCATCAATGGCATCCGGCAGGGCATTGACTTCGCCGGTGGTACCTTGCTGGAGTTGCACTTCGACCCAGCCGTAAAAGTCGAGGATATCCGCAGCCAACTCGGCCGCGTTCCCGTGGGCGATGCCGAGGTCGACCTGAGCAAGAGCGAGATCAAGCAGTTCGGGTCGGAAAACGACATCCTCATCCGCGTCAGCGAGAGTGGAGCAGGCACCGAGGTGGCCGATGGTATTATGGAGATTCTCAAGGCCGGATTTGCCTCTAGTATCGAGGAAATGGAGTGGATTCGGCGTCAAGAAAAGGTCGGCCCAAAAATCGGCAGTGAATTGAGCAACGCGGCCGTGCGCGCAGTCCTAGTGGCACTGGCGCTGATTCTGATCTACATGGCTTGGCGCTTCCACCGCTTCCTCTACGGGATCGCCGCGGTCGTCGCGCTCTTCCACGATGTGCTCATCACTCTCGGGCTGCTCTCGCTCCTCAACATTGAGATTACCCTCGCGGTGGTCGCTGCCTTGCTGGCCATTGTCGGCTATTCGCTCAACGACACGATCGTGGTCTTCGACCGCATCCGTGAAAACCTGCACACGGCCCGCCGACAGGGTTTTGACGGCACGGTCAACCAGAGCATCAACGAGTGTCTGAGCCGCACGCTGATCACCTCGGCGACGACCCTTATGGCGGTGCTGGTGCTGATGATCTTTGGCGGCGAGGTCAACCGCGACTTCACCATCACCTTGATGATCGGCGTCGTGATTGGCACCTATTCGTCTATATTCGTCGCTAGTCCAGTGCTCTACTTAGGCCAACAGCGGGCCGCCGCAAAAGGGGCCGACTAAAACCAGCTGGGCGGGGTCACCTCTCGCCATGAAAACGATAGTAGTAGCTGCCTTTGTCCTGCTCTTGATCTACTACGGGCCGCTGCAGGATCGCTCCAGCCCCTTTGACTCCGCGTGGATGCTGGGTGCTCTGGCCCTGTTGGCCGCGGCTGGAGGCCAGCTAGCGCAGGCGGTTCGCCTGCCGGCGCTGGTGGGGTGGATCGGAGCCGGGATGTTGTTGGGCACCGGCGGTTTACAGCTCGTCGATCTAGGCGCGTTCTCCCTGCATCAAGTGCTCTTTCTCACGGTGGGCCTCGGGGTTGGGTTTCAAGTGGGGCTACACGTCGTATGGCCAACGCACGCTTGGCGCATGCTTGGGTTGGCAGCGGCGGCGACCGCGCTGGTATTTGCAGCCGTGACGGCGGCCACTGCATTGCTCGGGTTGCCTTGGAAGCAAGCCGTACTCCTCGGTGCATTGGCCAGCTTGTGGGGTCCCTTCACCGGCGTGCCAGAATTTGGCCGGCGCAGTGCGCTGCTATTGGCCGTGCTGGGGACCGGCTGCGCCCTCGGGGCCTTGGGAGGCGCACTGGTCCTGATGGAAACCGGGGCCGAGGGATGGGTCGGGCGCGTCGGCCTGTCGCTCGTGGCCGGCGGTGGACTGGGACTGGGACTGCGCCTTTTAGGTCGATTCGCTACCCCGAGCGCGACCGTAGTCTCCGGCCTAGTGGGAGCTTTTTTCTTCGCGGCTCTCGCACTGGAGTTCCTCGGGCTGATAGCGCTGCCCTGCGGGCTGGTGGCGGGCCTCGTGCAGGACAAGCAGCAAAGCCGTCGCGTGCGGTTGCTGCTGCACCGGGGTGCGCCAGTGGCCTTCATGCTCTTTTTCGCGCTCGTGGGGACCGCGCTCAATCTCGGCGCGCTGTGGCCTCCCGCAACCGGGCTGTACGAGGCCGCACTCGTACTAGTGGCCGTACCGCTACTTTTGCGGGGGTTCGCCCCCATGGCGTACTACCCGTTGCCCGGGCCCCATCCGGGGCGGAGCATTGGCTGGCGGCTCCTGCCGCGCGGTGCGTTGCTATTTGAGTTGTTCTGCAGCCCGCATGGGCTAGCTCCCTACGTAGGCACCGAAGGTCTGTTGGCGCAGGCCGTGCTCTTGGACATTCTCGTTTCGACCCTTCTCTTCTCTTCCTTGGCATCGATCGTAGATGCAAGCCTTTCCGCGCCGGAAAAGGCCCAGTCCTCAGAAGACGGTACAGCGGCCTAAGCCAAGCCGCTGCTCGTTTGTGTCCAATTAGGCTGACTCGTATCTTTAATGGTCTAAATATTTTTATGGACCACATTCGCGAAAACTGGGAATTGCTGCGTGCCCGCATCGAACGGGCGGCCGAGCGCAGCGGGCGCACCGCGAGCGCGATTGAGGTCGTCGCCGTCAGCAAAACGCGCAGCGCACGCGACATCGAGGCCGCTTACGCCTGTGGCTTGCGCCTCGTGGGAGAAAACCGCATCCAAGAAGCAGCGATCAAGCGCCCACAGGTTGCCGCACCCCTCGCTTGGCACTTCGTCGGCCACTTGCAGACGAATAAAGCCGGGCGGGCTGTCGAGCTTTTCGACCTCGTGCAATCGGTCGATTCCGCACGGCTGGCGAGGGCACTCAGCCGCCGGGCCGAGCAGGCCGGCCACACCATCGAGGTGCTCTTGCAGATAAACACGGCCGGCAGCCTGAGCCAATCTGGAGTGGCACCCGATCAGCTCGTCGATCTAATCGCAGCCTTCGCGCCGCTGCCGCACTTGCGAATCCGCGGGCTGATGACCATTGCCGCCCACAGCGAGGACGAGGCCACAGTCCGAGGTTGCTTTCGGACCTTGCGCGAGCTCGGCGAAAAAATCGCCGAGTGCGGATTTACAGGCGTGTCTATGGACTACCTATCCATGGGCATGAGCGGCGACTTTGAACTCGCCATAGCCGAAGGGGCCAATCTATTGCGCCTCGGCACGGCGATCTTCGGCCCGCGGCCGGCTTGATGCACAGGAGATAATCGTGTTCGATTTCGGCGGTTTTTTTACAGACGTCAAGGGCCTCCTCATTGGTCTCATCACGATCTACAGCTATGTGGTCCTCATCCGGGTGCTGATCTCGTGGTTTAATCCCAGCCCCCATAACCCGCTCGTCCAATTTCTGCGCGGCGTCACCGATCCGGCCCTCGATACAGTGCGCTCCTTCTTGCCGAGGTTTTTCTGGTCAACTGGCATAGACTTTACGCCGATAGTCCTGTTTTTCCTGCTCAGGCTCGTCGTCGTCTTCCTCCACAATATCTTCCCCGCAGCCGAATGAGCATGGCACCCCAAACCCCTTTTGCCCCGGTTCCGTCCCAAGTCGATTTTCCCGCTCAGGAGCGCCACATCCTCAAGTTCTGGCGCGACGGCAACCTGTATCGCAAATCCGTCGATGCCCGCTCCGTCGAGCAGCCCTTTCGGTTCTACGATGGGCCGCCCTTTGCGACCGGACTGCCCCACTACGGACATCTACTGGCGTCCATTACCAAGGACGTGGTGCCCCGCTACTGGACGATGCGCGGCTACCGGGTCGAGCGCCGCTGGGGCTGGGACTGCCACGGCCTGCCCGTCGAAAACGAAGCCGAGCAGCAGCTCGGGCTCGGGTCGCGACGCGACATTCTCGAATACGGCGTAACCCAGTTCAACGAGGCTTGCCGAGATTTGGTGCTGCACTACACGGCCGAATGGCGCAGCCTGATCGAGCGGCTCGGGCGCTGGGTTGACTGGGACAACCAGTACCGGACGATGGACCCCGATTTCATGGAATCTGTGTGGTGGGTGTTTAAGTCGCTGTGGGACAAGGGACTCGTCTATGAGGGCTACAAGTCCCTCGCCTACTGTCCCCGCTGCGCGACACCACTGTCGAACTTTGAGGTCAACCAAGGCTACCAAGACACTCAGGACCCGTCGATCACGGTGCGCTTCCGCGTCGCCGGCGAGCCGCGCAAGTCTCTACTCGCTTGGACGACGACCCCGTGGACCTTGACCTCCAACATGGGCTTGGCCGTCGGCCGCGACATCGACTACGTGCGCGTCACCGCCCGCGACGGGGAGCAATTGATCCTCGCCGCTTCCCTCGTCGAAGATCTCTTCCGCCGACACGACAGCGAAATCACCGAGATAACGCCGGTTGCCGTCGAAGACCTCGTCGGATTGCGCTACGAGCCCCTGTTCGACTACTTCGCTGGCCATGCTGAAGAGGGCGCTTTCCGCGTCGTGACGGCCGACTTTGTATCCACCGAAGACGGCACCGGCATCGTCCACATTGCCCCCGGGTTCGGCGAAGACGACTACCAACTCGGTCTGGCCGAAGGCTTGCCCGTGGTCTGCCCCATCGACGCCGACTGCTGCTTCACCGACGAGATCCCAGACCTTGCGGGCGCTTTCGTGAAGGACACCGATACGCCCATCATCCGCCGCTTGCGCGCTTCGGGTCAGCTATTCTCCGAAGGCTCCATTGAGCACTCGTACCCATTCTGCTGGCGCTGCGACTCGCCCCTGATCTACCGCACAATCTCCACTTGGTTCGTAAAAATCGAAGGCGAGGTAAAGGAGAAGATGCTCGCCGCCAACCAGCAGATCTGGTGGATTCCCGAGCACATCCGCGATGGTCGCTTCGGCAAGGGCGTTGAGTCGGCACCGGACTGGGCCGTCAGCCGCAATCGCTACTGGGGAACGCCGCTGCCGATTTGGCGTAACGAGGAAACGGGCGAAGCCGTGTGCGTCGGCAGCCGCCAAGAGTTGTGCGAACTCACCGGACGCGAAGTCGATGACTTGCACAAGCACTTCATCGACGACATTGAGATTCCGGCACCATCGGGGAACGGCCCGCTGCGGCGCGTGCCCGAGGTCCTCGACTGCTGGTTCGAGTCTGGGTCCATGCCGTACGCGCAGAACCACTACCCCTTCGGTCGGCGCGAGGACTTTGAGGCCTCTTTCCCGGCCGACTTCATCTCCGAGAACCTCGACATGACCCGAGGGTGGTTCTACACCCTGACGATCCTCGCCGCGGCCCTGTTCGACAAACCAGCTTTTCACAATTGCATCGTCGGCGGCATGCTGCTAGCCGACGACGGACGCAAGCTGAGCAAGCGCTTGAAGAACTACCCCGATCCGGCTGAAATGCTCGAGACCTACGGCGCCGACGCCCTGCGCCTCTATTTGCTCAACTCACCGGCCATGAAGGCCGAAGAGATGCGTATGACCGAAGAGGGCATCAAGCAGAGCCTGCGCGATGTCATCATTCCCTTGTGGAATGCCTATAGCTTCTTCGTCACCTACGCGACCATTGACGGTTGGACGCCAGACGAGAGCCGCGCGCAGCCGCTCGACCACCGCCTCGACCGCTGGATTCTTTCGGAGTTGCAGACCCTGCTCCGCGACCTCAACGCCGAGATGGAAGCCTACCGGCTCTATCGCACGGTGCCGGCGATGGTGGCCTTTATCGAGAAGCTGACCAACTGGTACATCCGCCGCAGCCGCCGCCGCTTCTGGAAGTCCGAAGACGACCAAGACAAGGAGGCCGCGTACGACACCCTCTATCGGGTGCTGGTGACCTTCATCAAAGCCCTGGCGCCGGTCTTGCCCTTTATCACCGAGATTATCTACCAAAACTTGGTGCGCCGCGTGGACCCCGAAGCCCCCGAAAGCATCCATCTGTGCGACATGCCGCAGGCCGACGAGCACTTGCGCGACGCCGCCTTAGAGCAGCAAATGGAACTAGCGACGCGGGCCGTGGTCTTGGGCCGCTCGCTGCGCAGCAAGCACGAACTCAAAGTGCGCCAACCGCTGCGACACCTCTGGCTTTTGCCCCCCAACGGACACAGCCACCACGGGCTGGAGCAGATGACCGACCTGCTAGCCGACGAACTCAACGTCAAAGAAGTAGTGTTGGTGGAGGACGCGACCGAGTTCAGCGAGGTCTCCTACCGGCCCGACTTCCGCGCCTTAGGGCCGCGCTTCGGCAAGCGGATGCCAGAAGTCGCCGCCCGCATCCAAGCCCTGACGGCCGAGGATGTACACCTCCTCGAAAGCGGTGGCCAGCTCTCCGTGGCTGGCGGCGAGATCGGGCTGGCCGACATCGCTGTGCAGCGCCGGGAGAAAGAGGGAGTAGTAGTAGCCCTCGACAACAACCTCGGGGTAGGGCTGGACATCCAGCTCGACGACGAGCTGATCGCCGAGTGCACTGCGCGCGAATTCGTCAACCGCGTGCAGAACATGCGCAAAGACGCCGGGCTAGACGTCGCCGACCGCATCCACGTTTGGGTACAAGGCGCGACCACTCTGGAGGAAGCGGTTCAGCAGCACAACTCGTACATCGCCAGCGAAATCTTAGCGCTAGCCCTCCACACCGGAGAATTGCCCCAAGAGGCGCTCTTGCAACAGGAGCGGCAGGTCAACGGCCACGACGGCACCATTGCCATTGCCAAGGCCTAGTACTAGTGAAGAGAGGTGAAAGTACAATGGACAACAAACCCAATCAGATGGACCAAGAACACCTCGATTTTTTTAAGAAATTGCTCCGCGAAAAAATCGCCCAGATCTCGGATGATGTCGAAGCCATCGAAAACACCTCGCGCAACGACGCCCGGGAAACAGCCTCCGAGGATCGCTCGACCTACTCACTGCACATGGCCGACCACGGGACCGACGCCATGGAGCGGGAGAAATCCCTGCTCCTCGCCCAGCGCGGTGGCGATTACATCGACTACTTAAACGAGGCCCTGCAACGCATCGAGGACGGCACCTTTGGTATCTGCCGCACCTGCCAGGGACCAATCGGCCGCGGCCGCCTAGAAGCCGTGCCCACCGCCACCCAGTGCATTAGCTGCAAGTCCAAACGCGAGGAAGAGTCGGACTTAGAGTGACGTTCCTGTGGATCATACCAGTGGCCGTGGCCATCGATCAAGCGAGCAAATTCATCGTCCGCGGCTCCATGACACTGCACCAGTCCGAACCTGTATTGGGCGACTTTTTCCGCCTGACCTACATCCACAATCCAGGCGCGGCCTTCGGGCTGAACGTGGGCAGCCCACTTCTGCACACCGCCTTCTCGATCCTCGCGCTCGGCATCCTCGTTTACCTCTATCGCTCGCTCGCCGAAAACGAGCGGTTCTTGCGCCTAGCGCTCTGCCTAGTATTAGGCGGTGCCGTGGGCAACATCGTTGACCGCCTGTACTTGGGGGAAGTGGTGGATTTCTTCGACTTCGGCCTCGGGGATTTGCGCTGGCCGATCTTCAACTTCGCCGATTCCTTCGTCACCGTCGGCGTCTTGCTCTTGATCTTGGGCTACTCGCGCCGCGAAAAGACGGACGCCCACCCAGAGCAGCCATCCTCCCCTGCGCCCGAAGAGGAAATCGCGCGGGAGTAAATTCCCATGGACCTCGCCGTCCCCGTCGAATCAGCCGCCGAGCGGCTCGATCTTTTCCTCCGCACCCACTGTCCCCAACATTCGCGCAGCAGCATCCAAGCACTAATCAAGGCCGGAGCAATCCGCGTCAACGGCAAAAAGACGCGCCCGGCCTACTTGGTCCAGCCCGGAGACGCGATCGTCGTCGAACTGCCCGAGCCCGAGCCATCAGCCGTGCGTCCCGAGCCACTGCCCCTGTCCATCGCGTACGAAGACGACGATCTGCTAGTCGTGAACAAGGCGGCCGGCATGACCGTGCATCCGGCTCCGGGCGCGACCGAGGGCACCCTCGTCAATGCGCTGTTGCACCACGGCCGCAACCTATCGGGCATCAACGGCGCGCTCCGGCCGGGGATCGTCCACCGACTCGACAAGGAAACTAGTGGCTTGCTGCTAGTGGCCAAGCGCGACGCCGCCCACCGACGGCTCGCCCACAGCCTGCAAGCACGGCGGATTGAGCGCTGGTACCTCGCCCTCGTATGGGGAGGTATGCGGGAGGCCGAGGGCCGGATTGAGGCCCCGATTGGCCGCCATCCCAAGAACCGCAAAAAGATGGCTGTAATCGCCGACGGTCGGGCCGCGGCCACCAACTTCAAGGTCGCCGAGCGCTTTCCCTTTAGCAACCTAGTCGAATGCCGCCTAGAAACCGGACGCACGCACCAAATCCGCGTACACCTAGCCCATATCGGCCACCCGGTCTTCGGCGACCCTGTGTACGGAGGCCGCGACCAAGCCAGAGGGGTTCGCCCCGAATACCGACGCCAAGCCAACTGGATGCTGAGCTTGATCAAACGCCAAGCTCTACACGCCAAAAAACTGCGCTTTGCGCATCCGACTACCGGAGAGATGATGGAGTTTGCCGCGCCATTGCCGGAGGACTTTCAGGCCGCATTAGAAGCGGCGCGGATGGAGCGACGACCCTAGACAACCGACGAGGAGGACGGCCTGTGGACTTTCGACTCAACGACGACGAGATACTCGCCTTTATCGCGCGCGGGTACCACATCTTCCACCCCGCGATCGACGCGGACATACACCAAGCGGTTTGCGCCCAGACTCGCGCTGCCTTTGTCCAAGGCAAAAATCCCGGCAACGCCATCTACGAGCAGGTCCCGGCACTTGCGCAGGTATTGTCGCATCCGCGGGTAGTGGGGGCGTTGACGAGCATCTTGGGTGCGGATTATCACATGCTCTGCCATCGCCATGCCCACCTAACCCAACCCGGCCAAGCAGCCGGCGGGTTTCATCAAGACGGAACGCCGCGGGTACTGCGGGGCTGGACCCGTCCCTGGCGCTATGGACACCGGCCGCGCAAGGTGTTGCTGGTGTACTTCCCACATGCAGTGCCCAAAGAGTTGGGGCCGACGACCTTGGTACCCGGGTCGCAGTACTATCGGCAGCGACCCGAGGCGATGGAGGTCTTGGAATGCGGAGTCGAGGGCGACGCCGGGATAATGGCCATCTGCCACTTCTCTTCTTGGCACCGGGCCGGAGCTAATACGAGCGACACCGAGCGGATTATGCTCAAGTTTGTCTTCGACCGCCGGGGCGAGCCGCGCGAGCCAAGCTGGCAGGCCGCAGCCTCCTACAATCCCGATTTTACTGCAACCGCGCGCCAATGGTCAGCGCTCCCCGACGGGCGCTTGTTGTGCCTGCCCAAGACTTGGCAGACGATGTGGAACTGGCTTGGCGGCCGCGGGGCCGAACGGCTCGGCGGCACGGCATCGTTGGAGTCGCTATTCCAAGATTTAGCGTCGGACCAAGAACACGAGGCTCTAGAGGCGGCCTATGGTCTGGGCGGACAAGTAGATGCTGACGGCGCGCGGGCTTTAGTCGCCCGGATGCGCCACGGAGACGAGCAAGAGCGCGAGATGGCCGCGGTGGCACTGAGTGCGGCGGGCCGCGTCGCCGTGGATGCGCTGCGCGAGACGCTGGCGGACCCCGATCCGTGGCTGCGGGCGATGTCCGCGGACATCGCGGGCGATCTGGGGCGCGAAAGCCTAGCGCTGGTACCCGATATGGAGCGCGCTCTAGACGACGCAGATGTCTGGGTGCGGCACAATGCGCTACAAGCGCTAGCACTGTGGGGCCGAGAGGCGCGCGGTGCAGAGGAGCGGGTATTAACGGCACTGACCGACGCCGAGCCTTTTGTGCGCTTTAATGCCCTCGGCGCGCTGATGAGTATGCGTCCTTTGGATGCGCGTTGTGCCGAGTGGTTTAAGCACGTCGCCGCCACCGATGAAGCACATCCCCAATGGCGGGCACAAGATGCGTTGTCGCGCTGGGGCAACGCCGCATTGCGCTATTAGCTGCGCCAAAAGGAAAAGTCATGCACGAGACCGACCTACTAAGAGCCGGAGCGGCAATGATCGACATTACCCCACCGGCGGGGACACATCTGGCCGGCAGCGGGGCTGGCGAGCACCGCCCGGCCCAAGCCGTGATGGACCCGCTCTTTGCCAAGGCCATCGTCTTTGAAGCCGGTGAGCAGCGCGTCTGCATGGTGATCTTGGACCTCACCATCGTCACCGGCTCCTACACAGACCAAATCCGCGCCGCCATCGGCGAGCAAACGGGTATCTCACCAGAGGCGATCATGGTCCAGGCGACCCAGACGCACTCCGCCCCGAGCCTCGGCTACTTTATGCTGGACCCAGATTTTCCATTGGAGACCACCGAGGAGACCGAGTATCTGCGCGGGGCCGAGCGCGCCTACGGTGACCGGGCCGCGACCGCCGCAGTGGAGGCCGCAGTCGAAGCAGTGGGCAAACTGCAACCTGTGCGCATCGGCTTGGGGCGCGGCGTGTTGGGGGACTTGGCCTTCAATCGCCGTGGCATACGCCGGGACGGCACCATCGCCATGCCCAAGCCACTGGGACGGGAGCAACAGCCATTCGGGATCGCGGACATCTGCTATCTCGAAGGGCCGATGGACCCGGAAGTCGGCGTGTGCTGCATCCAAGATATGGACATGCAGCCGCTGGCCTTTCTCCTGCACTACACCTGTCACCCGGTCAATGCGTTCGGATATCCCGAAACCTACCGGGCCGTGTCGGCGGATTGGCCTGGCGCGTGGACGCGACAGATGCAGCAGCTATTCGGCTCCGACGCCGTGCCATTGGTCGTCAACGGCTGTTGCGGCAACATCAATCCCTGGCATCCCTTCGACCCAGATTGCCGACCGAATCACCAGCGGATGGGGCGCGAATTGGCTCAGATGAGCGAACGCATCGTCCACAATATGACGTTTGCCAACGACGCTGCATTGGGTTGTAGAGTCGAAAAGATCGGCCTGCCCTTGCGCGAGATTCCGGCCGAGCGCTTGCGCGAGGTCAACGCAATGCTCGCTGAGAATCCGCAACCGCCGCGCGGCGCAAACGGCGAAGTGGACCCGCACTGGTTCCGGGCCGCATCGACTCACAGCGTCGAACTATGCCGCCAGCGGGACGCCGAGTTCCCCTATGAAATCCAGGCTTTCCGCATCGGTGACCTCGGCGTAATCGGCCTGCCTGGGGAACCTTTTGTCGAAGGACAACTCGCGCTCAAAACCAACTCAGCGGCCCCCTTTCTCTTTCCAGCGCATCTCACCACGCACTATGTCGGCTACCTGCCGACGCGGGCAGCCTACACTCGAGGCGGACACGAAGCCAACGAAGACGTTACCTACTGGGCCAAACTCGCCCCCGGCAGCCTCGAAACGGTAGTCGAGCAGGCCCGGACGCTGGTGGAAGAACTATTTGTATGAGATAGGGATAGCAGGCGTTCACATGCAGGTGGATGGGGAACCAAGTTTACCAAATAGAGCTAGCCGCTAAACGCCTTGAACGCTAGTCCGACGATCGCTAAGATCGTCGTTATCTGGAGCGGTACAACCCAGCGGTATAATCGGTCAATTTTGGTTTCGAGCGCCTCCCGATTGGCGTTAATTTTGCCGTCTAACTCCGCACGGGTGGCGTCAATTTTGGTTTCGATGCGGCCCAGCCGCACGTCAATTTGCTCGACAATGCCCTCTAGCCGGGCGATACGCCCCTCGTGGTCTAAAGGATACGGACGCTCTGGCGGCGGATGGTGCTCACTCACGATCCGACCTCCTCAGTGTTAAAGCGTGAACAGCGCGAACCCTCCGTACTGGATATTCGCAAAATCCATGCCACGGCGGCAGTGCAGTGGGGAAGGACTGAGCCGTGCGGATCAGACTGTATCGGGCACAACCCATCTGTGAGACCTTTATTTACTCACACCTTCTACCGGCCATCCACAGGTGATCAACTATGTGGATGCTCCCACCTCGTCAACTACTAAACCCAACTTCGCGCTCCCCCCTGTCGGCCGCCTCCTGAATGCGAATGACGTTGCGCGTCGAGCGCAGTACTGCAGCGGTGTCGAGGCCGTTGGCGGGCACGTTGCCGGCAATGTCGTCGAGGAAGGAGCGCAGGTAGCCGCCTCGTTGGGCCGGGGGTAGCGGCTCGATCTGCACGGTGGCCTCTTCCCTGCCGAGCACTTGAATGTCCTTGGCCGTAGTCGAAGTCTCGATTACTCCATCCCTTCCCCAAAACGTAGTCCGCCAGTAGTAGGGCATCTTGTAGCCCGCCCTATCGGGTGCGAAGTACGACACATCGCCCAAAACCCCGCAGCCATTGTCCATCTCCAGCATCATCTGCCCGGCGTCCTGCATGTGGAAATCCTCGGGAACAAAGGCCCGCCAGCATCGCGCGGCGTTGATTTTCGCCCACTGGCGGCCAGTGACCCAAGGCAAAGCGTCGATGGCGTGGATGCCAATATCGGTGATGGTGCCGCCGTGCTTGCCCTGTTCAAAATACCAGCCGGGCCGCGAGCCCAAAAGCAGCGGGTGTTGGCCGCCAAAGGCGATGGCGTGAACTTCGCCGATGCGGCCAGCTTGAATCAGGTTGCGCGCGCCGATAAACGCAGCCGCATCGCGCATGGTCAACATGCAGCCGACCTTGAGGTTTTTCTCGCGTGCCAGCGCCTCAATGCGGTCGAGATCGGCCATCCGAGTACACAGGGGTTTGTCGCTAATGACGTGTTTGCCACGCGAGAGAGCTTCAATCAGCACCGGGCCGCGACCGGCGAAATAGGTGCCAGTGGCGACGATATCGCAGTCCACCTCGTCGAGCATCTGCTCAATCCGGTCGTGGGTGATCGCGGCAGTGCCCTTTGCGCGGATTTCGGCGCACGTCTCCGCGTGCTCCTCGCACGCAGCTACCACTTCGAGCCCAGGCGAGGCACCAGCTAGTGCGTAGAGGTCGAAAATGTGGCCGTGGCGGAAGCCGGCGAAGGCGATTTTGTAAGGGGCTTCACTCATCCCTACCTCTGCTCACGATTCCTCTTCCTCGTCGCCGTACGAGTGCCCACCGAAGATGGCCCGCAGTTCGGCCGCGGATGTGGCTTGGCGCATCTGGGCCATGCGCTCGGCTTCGTGTTTTTGCAGGGCGCGGACATTTTCCAACACCGCGCTGAGCTTGTCGGCGGGGAATTTCACTGCGCCGTTTTCGTCCATGTGGATGATCTCTCCAGGGGCCACGTCCATACCGGCGACCGAGACCGGCACATTGACCGCGTGAATGGCTTGGGCACCGTGACCCGCGGTGACGCCGCTGAGCAAGTACTGGAACTTCATCGGGCGAATCTCGTCAATGTCGCGCGAGGGGCCGTTGGAAATCGCGCCGACGCAGCCAATGGCCTGCATGGCAGTGGTCATGTTGCCTCCGGCTAGGCCGACCTTGCCCTGGATTTCGGGCGGAAACTTCTGCTGGAACACTAGAATCGTCGGCTTGGGCGAGGCGTCGAGGGCATCGAGAACGTCCATGAAGCTAACGCCGCTGTAACTAGGATCGGGCAGGCCGAACGTGCAGGTGACCGCATAGCCGACCGTAGGGCCGAGCTCGGGATACATGCAGCGCAGCGACTGATCGGTGTACCAGTTTTCGCTCCAGGGATTGTATAGCCCCAAGCACAAGGGATCGCCCGGATAGGTTGCGACGACATTGGTGATCGAAGGCGTATCGAAGTTCTTCAACTCGTCGAGCATTTCTTGTTCGGTCATTGGAAACTCCTGATTAGGTAATGGGAAAGGTCAACCTGCGTCCGCCGTTTTTTTCTTCCACACATGGTAAAGCAGATTCGCGACGAGGCACATAGCGAGGATGACCAAATATGCGCCTATTGTGCCT
>JAPPEF010000054.1 GCA_028875335.1 Gemmatimonadota bacterium | reverse complement strand
TTCTATTTGGCGGGCCAAGCCCTAGCCGAAGGCCGCGACATCTACTCGGTGTCGGGTGCCTTCGGCTTCCGCTACCTGCCGGCCTTTGCCTTGGTCGCCAGCTTTTTTGCCCACTTTCAGCCCCTTACCGCATACCTCCTGCACCTCTGCTGCACTGAGCTTTTTCTCGCGGCTAATCTCTATCTGACCTGGCGCTGGGTCGAGGAGCCGCGCCGGGGCTTGGCCTTATTTATGTGGCTGGCGTATTCACCTTATTTTCTCGAACTCTACATGGGGCAGGTTAGCTTCTGGGCGGCCTCGCTGCTCTTTTGGCTCATCGTCGGTCTCTACAGCGACCGGAGATGGGCGGCCGGCTTCTGTTGGGCGGGTGCCCTCTTGGTCAAACCCAACGCCTTAATCCTCGCCCCCGCGCTCCTGCGGCTCCGCGCCTGGCGCGTCCTCGTCTTGGGGCTGCTGGCCGGCTTGCTCACTTCGCTGCCTTACTTCCTCCTGCATCCAAATAGCTTGGCAACTTTTTTCGCCGCCAATATCCATGGCAGTCCCGTCCAAGGTGCCCTCACCCACGCGGGCAATCTCGGGCTGCAAGGCGGGCTGGTCAGTGTCGTGGCCCAACTAGCCGGGCGGCCTCTAGCCGAGCTGACGACCCTCGCCGACCTCCCTTTTGCGGGCCACGCAGTCATCTACGGCTCGCAGGCCGCCATCCTCGTCGCGGCACTAGTGGCCACCTGGCGTAGCCGCGATGCCCTGCCGCTGCTCGCGCTGTGGATGTGTACTTTTTTTTTGGTGTACAAAGACGTTTGGGAACACCACTACGTTTTTCTCCAGCCCGTACTCGTGGGCTTGTACGCGCACTCAAGATTTCCTAAGTTATTGTGGATATTTGCTTTTATCGCCCTGCCGACTCCCTTCGTTCTCTTCGATATCGAGCCTGGGGTCTATGGGCCGATTGACCCTGAGCGCACATGGGAACCGGCCGTTTCCATCGCCTATCGCAGTACCAAACTCATTCCCCTCGGCTGCCTGTGGTACGGGCTGTGGCGCACGTGCTTAGCCGCCGCATCCACCAAGTCTTGATATTAGCATGCCGGAGCCGTATTATATTCTATTCTCTGATTTAGTTTTTCCCCGTCTGTCTTATGGCATCTGACTCCAAGCGCCGACTCCCACCCTGGCTCAAGGCTAAAGCCCCAGGCCACCCCAATTACATCGCCCTAAAAAACCTGCTCGCTGACTTACAGCTTAACACGGTGTGCGAGAGTGCCCAATGCCCCAACATCGGCGAGTGCTGGAGCCAGCGCACGGCGACCTTTATGATTTTGGGCGATGTCTGCACTCGCAGCTGCGGGTTTTGCGCGATCAAGACGGGACGCCCCCAAAGGCTCGACGAGGGCGAGCCTGAACGCGTCGCCGCTGCCATTGCTCACCTCGGGCTGGACCACGCGGTGATTACCTCAGTCAATCGCGACGAACTGCCAGACGGCGGGGCGCGCATCTTCGCCCGGACGATCTCGGCAGTACATCGCCTTTGCCCCGAGACGAGTGTCGAAGTCCTGATCCCGGACTTCAAGGGCGACTGGCAGGCTCTAGCTACCGTCCTCGAAGCCGGCCCGGACATCCTCAACCACAACATTGAGACTCCGCCTCGCCTCTACCCCACCATGCGCCCACAAGCCCAGTACGGCCGCTCGCTGGAACTCCTCGACCGGGCCCGCAAGATGAGTCCAGCCCCCACCAAGTCCGGCATGATGCTGGGGGCGGGCGAGACCAAAAGAGAAATAGCCCAGAGCATCCACGACCTAGCGGATGTCGGCTGCGCCATCCTGACCTTGGGCCAATACCTAAGCCCATCCGCCCACCACGTGCCCGTAGAGCGATTCGTCCACCCGGACGAGTTTGCACAGTGGCGGAGCTTCGCCCTCGGCTTGGGCTTTCGCCACGTCGAGTCCGGCCCGCTAGTGCGCAGCTCGTACCACGCCGCCAGCCAAGTCGAACAGGTGCGGGCCACCACCGCCACTATCTCTTGAGAGAAGCCGATGAACCTAGAGAAAAAGGCCATACCCAAATATCTGAAACGCAAAAAACTGTTCGCCAATGGGGGCCCGGTCCGAGTCCAGAGCTTGAGCGACGGACTGAAGAACCGGGTGTACTACGTAGCGTCACCCAACCAGACTTGGATCGTCAAGCAGGCGCACTCGCGCGTCCAAATCAAGGAGCGCTGGTGGATCGATCGGCGGCGCATCTTCGCCGAGAAAAGCTGTATTGAGCGCTTGGCGCAACTCCTCGCTCCCGAAATCTTGCCAGAAGTCTTGCTCGAAGACCGCACGGACTTCATCCTCGTGACGACCCCACCACCGCACAATGCCCTGTCATGGGAGGGCGACTTGGTCAACGGCCGCATCGACTTGCAAATCGCCGTCCAGTGCGGCGAGCTGCTGGCCACTGTCCACAACGAGACCGCCGGCTCGTCCGAAGTCGCCGATGAGTTTGCATCCACTAAGGCTTTTGAGCAACTGCGCATTGACCCGCACTACAACTACATCGCCAACGCCTATCCCGACCTCAAAAAGGCCATTACCGTCCACACCAACCTCCTGCTCAACGAGGGGATTTGCCTCGTCTTGGGCGACCTGCGGCCCCGCAACATATGGGTCGTCGACGGCCACCCCTACTGGGTCGATTTTGCCACCGCTCACTACGGCTACCCCACTTTTGACCTCGCCTTCTACACGGCCGATATGTGCATCAAGGCCATGCAGAATAC
>JAPPEF010000089.1 GCA_028875335.1 Gemmatimonadota bacterium | reverse complement strand
ACGCGGGAATCCGCACCGAGCCGCCGGTGTCCGAGCCGAGGGCGGCCGGGGCCAGCCCAGCCGCCACGGCCACGCCTGAGCCAGAGGACGAACCGCCCGGCAGGCGGTGGATTTCGGGATCCCAGGGGTTGACCGGGGTCCCGTAGTGATGGTTGACGCCAGTGCCGCCAAAAGCGAATTCCACGAGGTGGGTCTTGCCCAAGAGCACGGCTCCCGCAGCGAAGAGGCGGCGGGCAATCGTGGCGTCGGCTGCGGCGATGTTGTCGCGCAGCAGGGTCGAGCCGCCGGTGGTGGGCAGGTCCGCAACATCCACGAGATCCTTAAAGGCGAGAGGAATGCCGTGCAAGGGGCCGAGGTAGGTGCCGGCCGCGATTTGCGCTTCGGCAGCCCGGGCTTGGGCGCGCGCGCGCTCGGCCGTGACGGCGAGATAGGCGTTGAGCGCCGGATTGTATTGCTCGATGCGCTCTAGGTAAAGCTCGGTGAGTTCGAGTGGGGAGAGTTCGCCGCGGCGGATCAGGGTAGCGAGTTCGGCGATGGGGGCAAACGCTAGGGTGTCATCCATGAAGCGACCTCTGCTCAGGGTTAATCCAACAGGGAAAATCCGGTGTAGCCGAGTCGGTCTTCCGCGCCTTCCACGCCGCCTTGGGGAAAGTACTCCTGCCAGCGTTGGCTGACCTTTTGCGCCGTTTCTTCGTCCGTTATCAACTCGTCCGGGTAGCCAGGTTTCATGCGGCAATCCAAGACGATCGGCGGCGTATAGCAGGGGTGGTGGCGACGGAGTTGGACGGCGGCGGCATAGGTGTCGGCGGCTGGCTCAAAGCGGGTAAAGGTACTCCAAAGGAAGGTGACGTTCTTGGCGGCTGCACTGGCGTCGTCAACCAAAAATATCAGCGGCCAAGCTGCGATGGCTCGGTCTTCGGCGAGGTGTTGGGCGTAGTCGGGATCTTCCGCGTACGTCGGGCCTTGCACTGCGAGGGCACCAGGGCAATAGACCTCGGCGGCGCGGGCACCGCCGGGCAGGTCGCTGCTGAATTCTCCGGGCAATTCGACGACTGGATCGCCCACGCCTATGAGGATCCCTTTGCTGCCTTGGTTCACGGCCGGGCCCGTGTAGTCGAGGGTGTCCATGGCGAGATTGGCGATGACGAAAAGGTCGGTTGCGAGCTGCGCCCGCGCTAGGGCATACGCGAGCACCTGCCGGAAGTCGCCCAAGTCTAGGGGGCGATCTATGACGACCAAGAACTTGGTGAGGTTGAGCTGGCCGCCGTCCTCGCCCAAGATGCGAAAGGCGAATTTCATGGCCTCGCGCGGGTAGCGCTCCTCGACGACGATGGCCGCCAGCGAGTGATAGCCGGTCTCGCCGTAGCTCCACATGGCCTTGATCGCGGGCATTACCATCTTGCTCAGGGGTGCCATGAGCTGTTGGATGTAGGTGCCGAGGAACATGTCTTCCTGCGGCGGCTTGCCCACTACGGTGGCCGGGAAGATGGCGTCTTTGCGGTGGTAGAGGCGCTTGGCTTGGAGCACTGGGTAGTCGTGTTGCAGCGAGTAATAGCCGTAGTGATCGCCGAAAGGCCCTTCTGGCTCGCGCACGTGCGGCGGCACTACGCCCTCAATGGCGAATTCGGCTTCGGCAATCAGGGGCAGAGTGGAGCCTCGCACGCGGCGCAGGCGCTCGCCCTGCAACAGGGAGGCCAAAATCAGCTCGGGCAAATCCTCAGGCAACGGCGCGATGGCCGCGAGGATCAGCGCCGGTGGCCCGCCGACGAAGATGACCAGCGGCAGGTCTGCGCCCCGCTGCTCGGCGACGTGGTAGTGGAAGCCGCCGCCTTTTTGGATTTGCCAGTGGACGCCGAGGGTCTGGGAATCGTGGCGCTGGATGCGATACATGCCGAGGTTGTGATGGCCGGTATCGGGGTGTTCGGTATAGACCAGCGGCAGGGTGATGAAGTGCCCGCCGTCCTCGGGCCAGGTTTTGAGTAGGGGCAAGCGCGCGAGGTCGGGCGGCGACTGCACGCACTCGCCAACGGGGCCTTTGCCGACGGTCTTCAGCCCGACCTTGAGCGCGGCGGGAATTAGATTTTTGTGCGGCCAGAGCTTGCCCGGCGAAAGCGAGGGCAGGTCTTGGGCGAGTTGCACTAGCTGCTGGATAAACTGTTCCGGCCTCGGGCCAAAGGCCAGATCGACGCGCCGGGCCGTGCCAAAGAGATTGGTGACGCAGGGAAAGTCCGCGCCTTCGACGTGGGTAAAGAGCAGGGCCGGACCAGCGGCGGCAAGGACGCGGCGGTGAATCTCGGCGATTTCGAGATCAGAAGAGACCGGAGCGTCAACGGTAACGATCTCGCCTTCGCGGCGCAGAAGAGCGAGAAATTGGCGCAGGTTGTGCATGGGCGGCCCGTGGTGGGAGGTGGAAGGTAGGGTTGGTCTTGAATATATTTAAAGCCAAATTTCTAAAACATCCCTATTTACGAAAGGTTTTCCATGACGGCGAGAAACGACGAATTCGGAGCGCGCACCTGGCTGGAATGCAGCGGTAGTAGCGGCGTCCTGTACCGCATTCAAAAGCTAGCAGAAGACGGCGTGGCCGAGGTGAGTCGGCTGCCCTATTCGATCAAAATTCTGCTAGAGGCCGCGCTCAGGCAGTGCGACGGGTTTGAGATTACCCGCGAGGACGTCGAGCGCATTGCGCGCTGGAGTCCCGAGACTGCGGGCAAGGAAGAGATTCCCTTCAAGCCGGCGCGGGTGGTGATGCAGGATTTTACCGGCGTGCC
>JAPPEF010000323.1 GCA_028875335.1 Gemmatimonadota bacterium | reverse complement strand
AGCGTAGGGAAACGGATGCCGTACGCACCGCGTACGCACCGCTGGCCCATCTGGGCGAGCGGTTTTTTTGTGCGCCCTCGACGGAGTTCTTCCGCAAATGCAAAAAGAGGGAGCAGATCTATGAGAATTTCACTACCGTCGGCCAGCTTGCTGGCCGGTTTATTGACGCTGTCAGTGCTGTCTTGGGCACAGGCTGAGGAGATCCCCGGCCAAGTGTTAGATGCGGCTACAGGCAGCCCCTTGGAAGGAGCCAATGTGCGGGCCGGGGATAGGGCTACCACTACGGACGCTCAGGGCCGCTTCAAGGTGGAGGCGGCCTTGGGCGATTCTCTCGACATTTCCTTTATCGGCTACCAGCGCGCGCGGGTAGCGGTCGTCTTGCCGCTGGTCGTGGCTTTGGAGCGCGCGATTTTGCAAGCGCCGGAGGTGGTGGTGGAAGGCGGCTTGGTGCGCCAGCGGCTCGACCGCTTGGCCGCCAGCGTCACGGTGGTGGATGGGGATCGTTCTCGGGATAGCGGGGCTAGGCACTTGCAGGACGCGACCCATGCAGTGCCCAATTTGAATTGGGCCGGCGGCTCGTCCCGACCGCGCTATTTCCAGATCCGGGGCATTGGCGAGCGCAGCCATTACGCTGGCGAAGGGCCGCCCAGTTTCTCGGTGGGGTTCGTCATGGACGATGTCGACTTGAGCGGCATGGGCACGGCCGGTTTACTCTTTGACGTCGATCAGGTCGAAGTATTCAAAGGCCCTCAGTCAACCATTTTTGGCCCGAATGCCTTGGCCGGTCTGATCAACCTGCGTTCGGCCGATCCCCAGCAGGGGTTTGCCGGAGCGGGCAGCGCCGAGATCGGCAGCGATGGTTTAGGGCGTTTTTCCGGGGCGGTGAACCTGCCGGTAGGGAGCGATCTGGCGCTGCGCGTAGGGTACGAGAACGGTCGTTCCAACGGCTTTCGCAGCAATGCCTTTCTCGATGCCGATGACACCAATGGCCGGCGCGAGCAGTTGCTACGCGCTAAGGTCGGCTGGACCCCGGCGGCTGGTCCCGAGGTGTTGGGCACCTTCTTTTGGGCCGATATGGACAACGGGTACGACGCTTGGGTGCCCGACAACAATGAGGACTTAATCACGTACTCTGACAAGCCGGGCAAGGACCGACAGCAGACGACCGGAGCCTCGCTCAAGAGCACTTGGGGGTTGGGCTCGAGTGGCGCTGAATTGGTGACCATTACCGCGTTTTCGCGCAGCGAATTGGAGCACAGCTACGACGGCGATTGGGGCAACGACGAGTACTGGCTAGCGGAGCATGGATTCGACCCGGATGTCGAGGGGTGGAGCTACGACTTTTTCGACCGCAATGTGCGCGACCGCACGGTTGTGAGCCAGGAGGCCCGGCTCTTGGTCGAGGGACTGGTGGTGGGTGCCTATTGGAAGCGGCTCGAAGAGGAAGACAATGCCGCGGGCTATTTGTTCGGCGGCGATGCCACGGATCTGAACGGGCGCTACGAAATCGACAACCTAGCGTTTTACGGCCAATACGGGCTAGCCTTGAGCGAAGAATTGCGGCTGGAAGTCAATGCGCGGCTCGACCGCAACGATACGGCCTATGAAGGAACGACGGCGAATTACGAGGCCGATAGCACTAGCACCGCGTTTGCCGTCGACCAATGGTTGGGCGGTGGCAAAGCGGCCCTCAGTTACGACTGGCGTCCGGGCCAGACCCTGTACGCTTCGGCCTCGCGCGGCTACCGCTCCGGCGGGGTTAACCAGCATCCGTACTTGGCCGCGGAAAACCGTCCCTACGACCCCGAGTACATCGTCAATTTCGAACTCGGCTGGCGAGTCAGCGGACGGCGCTCTTCCATCGGACTGACCCTGTTCCACGCTCTGCGCTCGGACCAGCAAGTCGAGTTGTCGAGCCAGCAGGACCCGGGCGACCCCAACAGCTTTTTCTACTTCACGGCCAATGCCGTCAAAGGCCGCAACAGCGGCTTGGAATGGGAGCAGACCGTCCGCCTCTTGCCCCAAGTCGAACTCTTCGGCTCGGTGGGGCTGCTCGCTACTCACATTGATACCTATACCTTTCCAACGGAAGATGGGGAAGTAACGCTGGGCGACCGAGCCGCAGCTCATGCCCCCAACTACACCTTTAGCGTAGGCGGCAAATACCGCTATCGGTCGGGGCTGGAGGCGCGGCTGGCCTTGATCGGCATGGACCAATTCTTCTACTCCGATGGCCACGACCAGGTCTCAGAGCCTTATCGATTGGTCAACGCCCACATTGCCTACCAGTGGGAAGCATGGTCCGTGCAACTATGGGGCCGCAACCTGCTTGACGAGCGCTACGGGGTGCGGGGATTCTACTTTGGCTTGGAGCCGCCGGATTACGCCGACAAGCTATACAAAACCTACGGCGATCCGCGCCAAGTGGGCGTGCGGCTGACGACGCAGTTTTCTTCCTTGGGAAACTGAAGCTGTGAGCGGTCAATCTGCTCTGATCGTCGGCAACGGCGAGCCGCCTTCCCGAGAATTATTTACCGCCTGCGCCCGGGAAGCCGAGTTGATCCTGTGCGCCGATGGCGGAGCTAATACCGCCTCGGCGTACGGGTTCACGCCCGATTACGTCGTCGGCGACCTCGACTCGGTTAGCCGCCAGAGTAAGGCTGCCCTTGCCGCCGACCGCCTCGTCCTCGTTGACCCCGAGGGCAATGTGGGCACGGATGGTCAAAAAGTCCTCAACCACGCCGTTGCACTAGGTGTTACTGAAGCCGTTCTACTTGGTTTTACGGGGCGGCGCACCGATCATCTGCTGGGCAATTTGAGTCTGCTCAAAACCTTTGCCGACCGCCTCGCTTTGCGAATAGTGGACGACTACTGCGACATCCGTCTCATCGACCAATGCATTCGCTTCCGCGCCGATATTGGCCAGAAAATTTCCCTGTGCCCGCTCGACGGCGCAGCAGAAGGCATTACCACTGAGGGGCTGAAATGGGCTTTGCGGTCCGAGAGCCTCATCCCGGGCGTGCGCGACGGTATCTCTAACGAGGTGGTGGATAATCCGGTCGAAATTCGGGTCGGGCGCGGCGATCTGATGTTGTGCGTGCAGCGGGAGCGCGCGTCTGGGCAGATCGAGTTGCTGGATTAGTCAGGCCGAGCAGTTGGCACCCCCGAGGACGCAGAATTGGGCGCAGTGCGGGTGGTTGAGCTTTACTGGGCCCCAGGTTTCGGCTAGGGTCCGGCCCATCTCAAAGGCCGCGTCATACGGCAGTAGGGTACAGGAGAGCACAACCGGAGAATCCGCGCCCTTGCGCTTGACGACCATGCGCGAGGAGGCGCACATGATGTCGTCGGGTGATTGGCCGAGAATGTCCCAGCAGCCGGTGGTGATCTCGGGGACATCGACGGAGGGGTTCATTTCCGGGAAAATCACGAGTTGGCTGGGGTCGTCTGCATCAATGCGCACGCCGAGGTCGGCGAAGAGGCGGGCGAAGCCGGCGCGCAATTCGCTTTCTTCGTCGCCCCAGAGCGTGCGGCCAGCGGCTGTCAAGCGGAAGCCGCAATCGGAAAGCCAGCGCAAACCCTCGATCATCGGTGCCCAAGAGCGCTCGCCGCGTTCCTCCTCGTGCAGCACTGGATCGCAGTGGTCGATGGAGACGCGAATCGTCAGCCGGTCGCCGTGCGCCTCGCGCAGCCGCAGCAGGCCGTCGGCACACTTCATCATCGGCCGCATGGCGTTGGTCAGCACCAAGCTCTCGAAGCCTCGTTCCAGCACGTCTTCGAGCATGTCGAGCATCTCGGGATTCATAAAAGGCTCGCCGCCGGTGAAGCCGATCTCGCGCGTGCCCAGCCGGTCGCGCTCTATCTCGTCGAGATAGGCTGCTATTTCTGCCGCTGTGAGGTACACTAGACGGTCGTTGCGCGGACTCGATTCGATGTAGCAGTTGGTACACTCCAGATTGCAGAGCGTGCCGGTGTTGAACCACAAGGTCTCCAGCCGCGTCAATGCTACGCTAGCTCGCTCTTCTCCGTCGGCGGTGACGTCGGGGTCTTGGAACTTGCGTGGGTCTAGGCGGGGCAGGGCTTGTGTTTGTGTCATGCTGTCTCCTGCGAAGGCGACGTGGTAGCGCGTCGCTCTTGCCCCCTGCAAATGGCGTGGGACAAAACAGTAAAAGAGTCGATAGCTTAATAGACTGTCAAGGTGAATTGTAGTTCTGGGAGTCCTGTGCGTGCAGCAGGAGGGAGGCTCTGGCGGAGTTTTGGTGGGATGAGTAGGTTGTCTGCCACAGAAAGGAGAACCACCATGCAGAAGCACACAGTAGCTATCATCGGCCTCGGCCGCATGGGCAGCACTATTGATGACGAAGGGCACGGCGATGTGCCCTATTCGGTCGCAGCCGCGACTCGGGCGAGCGAGCGGCTGGAACTCGTGGCTGGAGCGGATCTCTTGCCGGATAAGCGCGATGCGTTTCAAAGCCGCTGGGGAACAGCCGTGTACGAGGATTTCCGCGACATGATCGACCGCGAAGAGCCCGATCTCGTGGCCATCTGCACCGCGGCCTGTTTGCCCAAGCCCGCCAGAGAGGCCCCGGACGCGAGTTTTCGCGGCGATTCGCACGCCGATCTAGCGGTGGCAGTGGCCGATCTGGGCGTGCCGATGATCTACCTCGAAAAGGCCATGGCCAGCTCAATGGAGCGCGCCGACGAGATCCGCGATGCCGTAAAGCGCAACAACACACTCTTCAACACGGGCGTCCTGCGCCGCTTTGACAACCGCTACGATGTGGTCAAAGACGCGGTCGCCGCCGGTCAGGTCGGCGAGGTGCGGGCCGTGATTCACTACGCCAGTTCCAGCCTGATGCACGGGCACATCCATTCGATCGACACGGTGTCCTATCTCATCGGCGATCCGGCGATTGAAGCTGTGCGCGGCGAGCTGTTGCCGCGCGGCTTGCAAGTTGAGGGCAATCACATTCCGTCTGATCCCTCGGCCACCTATCAACTGCGCTTTGCCAACGGCGTCGAGGCGTGGTCCATTCCAACGGCCCCGTGGGAATTCGAGGTCATCGGCTCGGAGGGAGCGATTCGCTCGTGCAACAATGGGGCCAACGTTTTACTGCGCCAGCCCGGCACCGTGCAAGGACGGAAAACCTTGTGGGAGGAGGTGCCCGTCGATCCGGTGACGCCGCGCAGTACGACGCAGTGCTGCTTGGAGGATTTGGCCGCGGCGCGCGAATCCGGCCAACCTACGCGCGGCCACATCGACGTGACGCACCACATCACAGAAGCCACCATCGCCGTTGCCGAGAGCCACTGCCAGGGCGGTGCTTGGGTGGAATTGCCGCTGCCTGAGCGCGACTTGTACATTTTTCACATCTAGAGACGAAACATTCCATAGGGCACCCACGAGGGGTGCCCCTACTTACGACTAAAAGGATACACGTGCTAAAAGCAGGCATATTTCTCGATATGGAGAATCTCAACCGCTGCGGCGGCTACGCCATCCGGTTTCGCCAGATCAAAGCCCTAGTGGAGGCGCAGCAGGCGGTTGTGGTGCGGGCCAATGCCTATATGGCCGTTGACCGCGAGCGCGAAAGCATGGACCCAGAGTATCGCCAAAAGAGGGAGGTTTATCGCAATCGCGCACGGCGGGAGGGCTACCACCTGATACTCAAGGAAGTGCGGCGCTATCGCACTACGGAGGGGGAGACTATCGTCAAGGCCGACGCCGACCTCGAGCTGGCAATAGATGCCCTGTTGCAGGCGGACAATTTGGACTACGTGCTGTTGGGCACTGGCGACGGCGACTTCGTGCGCTTGGTGCGCGCCCTGCAAAACCGGGGCAAGCGAGTCGATCTGCTATCTTTTATGAACACCAGCACCGATCTGCGCCAAGAGGTAGATCACCACTTTTCCGGGTACTTGGTGCCCGACATTCTGTTCTCTGATCGCGACCCGACTCAGCGCCTGCGCGGCATCCTGCACGCAGTCAACGAGGAGAAGGGCTACGGCTTCTTGACCGTGCAGACTGGCTTGGCGATAGACAGCATACGCGAAGATATTTTTCTGCACATCACTGATCTGCGCACGGTGCGCGGTGGGGTGGTGTCCAACGCGGACTTTGCCCATCTCAAGGTGCGCGAGACGATCATCGAGTTTGAGGTGGAGGACGACGGCGACCGGAAAAAGGCCATCAACGCTGTGGAATTCCGGCCGGAGCTGCTGTAAGGTGATGACGATGAAGAAAGACTGGTGCGCCGAGGAGTTTCGCTGCATGGTCGCCCTCGGCGAGAGCACCACTGCTGGCGGCTGGAGCACCGCTCCCGATCGCTGTTGGGTGCCTCTGCTGGGCGCGCTCATCAACGACTTCCAGACCACGCCTATGCGGGTTGTCAACTCTGGAATCGGCGCCAACCTCATCGCCAGGCGCAGCCCGGCGTACGAAGAGAGCGGGAAGCCGGCTGCCGACGAACGCCTCGACAAACACGTCCTCTCCCACTACCCCGACCTGCTCGCGATTTCCTACGGCCTCAACGACGCTCGGGGCGGTACGCCATTGGCTCAGTTTTGCGAGGACCTCGTCCTGCTCGTGAGGCGCGTGCGCCAACGCGGGAATCCGCTCATCCTGTTGCTCGGGCCCTACTTCATGACCGACTTCACCGTCGGGGGGAAGACCTGGAGCCTCGCCGATCTGCCTCTATTCAGGCGCTTCAACGCGGCCACGGCCGAGGTGGCGGCACAACTCGATTGTCTGTACGTCGATCTGCTGGCCGCGAGCGGTGAAGCGCCTTGGATGGTCCACTACGACGGCGTGCACCAGAACGACCTCGGCCACCGGATCGTCGCCCACCGCATCTTCGAGGTGCTCGCCCAGAATTGTTCCTGCCTGGCGAAGCGGACCCGGCAAGCCGAGCGGAGCAGTCCGAGGTGGAGGGACGAGTCGGTGCTGAAGTCCGAATACGGTTTCTGACTCGGGAAAAGGAGGTATGAGCGCCATGATTCGCGTCGCTATCGTCGGCTGCCACCGTCAGACCCTGCGCAAGCCGACGAGCCACAATTTCGCCGCTGCCTTCTACGCCCATCCCGACGCGGAAGTCGTCGGTGTCTTCGACTACGGCGAACGGGAGCGCGCAGAATTCGTCGAGTGCTGGCGGGATGTGTGGGGAGCGGTGCCGACCTTTGACGAATACGAGCAGCTTCTCAAGGGGGTCGCTCCCGACATTGTCTGCATTGCCACCCGACAGACCATGCACGCCGACCAGATCAAAAGGGCGGTGGCCGCTGGCGTCCGCGGGATTCTGAGTGACAAACCGCTGGCCACGACCCTCGCCGAAATGGATCGCATTGTCGCGGCCTGTGCGGAGACTCCTCTTGCCTTCGCCCTCGACCGGCGCTGGGATTCCGCCTATCGGGCGCTAAGCTCGGCCATCGCTGGCGGCCTGATCGGCGAGGCGACTAGCCTGGCGGCATACGGCATCCCGAATACAATCAATCACGGCTGCCACTGGTACGACGCCGTGCTCGCGCTGCTGGGAGATCCAGAGCCCGCGTGGGTCAGCGGTTTTGTCGATCCCGGCGACTCCGCAGATGAGCGTCGCCGGATGGATCCGCCCTGCCGTGCGCAGATTGGGATGGACAACGGCGCTGTGGCCTATGTAACCTGTGACGGACCCAAAGGTCCCGCCTTTGAGATTGCGGGCGATGGCGGACGGATTTCCGTATTCGCCGACGCGAGCATGGCCCGCGTCTGGCGGGACGACTCTGAAGAGTTATTTCCCCTGCCGCCGAAGGAGGAAGGCTGGCCGGCCGGCATAAACATGGTGAGCGACCTGATCGGCGCCGTCAAAGAGGGTGGCCGCACTGCGTGCGACATCTCTGAGGCCCGACGCGCCACCGAAATCGGATTCGCCATCTGCTCTTCCTCGGAGCGGGAAGGGGTTAGGGTTGCGCTGCCCGCAGCGGATCGCGCGCTCCGCGTCGAGTCGTATCAGTGGGGGAACGAAGGTCCGAATGCGCTCTAACCCAATTTGCGGGATTTGCGGTCGCAGGCGACAGGCCGGGTGAATCACCCCCGCGATGGCTCGGCGTTTTCCCGCCGATGGCGCTGATGCACTTCCGCCATCTTGAAGTCGTTGTCTATGACCTGCTGCAAATGCACCATGCGCTCTGGCCCCGCGGTGCGCAACATGGCCTCGCCGTGGATGCGGTCGATCCAGAACCGCCCCTCGTTGGCCAGTGCGTTCTGGAAATCCTCTAGGCGCTCGTCGGGCACGTGTTCGTAGAAATTCATGGTGTACATGCGCCGCCGCTGCGAGCCGCCGAAAGCGGCGTGCTTGGTATTGTGCCAAAATACGACAATGTCGCCCGGCTGGGTCTCCACCACTTGGCACGGCACTTGGTTGGGTGCCACCCCCCACGCTGATTCGCTGTCGGGTAGGGCCTCTTGCAGGCCGTCGGCATAGGTGTCGCCGCAGTGATGACTGCCCGGAATGACGCGCACCGCGCCCGTGTCCCGGGTCAGCGGATCTAGGTAAAAAGCGATCTTGATGCTGGGAATGCGCTCGCCGCTGTACCCATCCGAATGCCAGCGCGTATCGCCGACGTAGAAATTGCCGTCGCCGCTGGTGTAGTTGAAATCGTCGCCCAAAATGCTGGCGACAATGTCGTGGATGCGCGGGTCGTCGAGCAAGCTGCTCAAGTATTCGCTCTGATCGGGGAAGGGCACAATGCACGAGCGCGCCCGGCCTTCGTGCTCTTTGCCGTGATGCCCGCCGCCGTGCACGGCCCACACGGCCTCGAATTCCTCGATAATGCGGTCGATGCAATCGGCCATCAGACCGGGAAAGTACAGATAGCCGAAGGTGTTGAAGAAGTTGAGTTGCTGCTGTGTCAAGCGCGTCTCGGACATGTTCTCTCCTTCAGATTATTCCCATGGGTCCGCATGAGGTTGCCGTGCTTCAGAATCGCGGCCTGGCGACCGCTGACAATCCTCCCTTGATATCCGGTACCAGACCGACGGAGAAATGGCGGGCTTCAGGGGGACTTCATCCGGTCGCCTGATACACCTCGTCGAGCCAGACCACCATCTCGGCCGTCGCGTCGTTGCTCGGAGTACCTTCCGATCCGGTCATCGCCCACCAGCCGCTGGCGCGCTGCTGATCGACGATGTTGCCGGCCACCTTGATCGCCATGTCGCGGTACAAGCTCTCCCGGGTCAGAGTCCACAGCAGCGACGCCGCCCACATCACTTTTCCGGCGCGCAGCAACCGGTAGAGGTGGTCTGTGGCGGTCTCGGCAAAGCGCATGTACTCCCTAGCCAGCGCAAGCCACTGCTCGTCGCCGGTGGCCAGGGAGAGGCGAGCGAGAAAGCCACCCGCGATGCCCGGGTGGAAGAAGTACTGATCCCCCTTGGTGGCATTGACCAGTACGTAGCGAATCGGGTCCGTGGGGTCGATGTCGGTTACAAGCCCGCCAGCCGGCGTGGCGACGGTGTACATCTCCTCCGGGTAGTTCGGCTGCTCATCCATCATCCGCTGCATCCAGCGTCCCACACCGCAGGCGACGTCGAGGCGGTTGGTGTACAGAGCGGCCTGACCGCAGCCACTCGTGACCCACAAGTCCTGCGGAGTGTCCGGCTGACGCTCGCTCGGGTGGGACCAGAACCCGCCGCTGCCGTCGTAGAAGCCCATCAAGAAGTCCATGCCCTTCTGCGCGATGTCGAACTGTCCGAGCCGGGCTGCGCCGATGACGACCCAGGTGTTGAAGTAAGCGTAGTAGTAGCCGTTGGTGAGTTCGGTTCTGGGGCCAAAGTCGCCATCTGAGGTCATACCGTTGCGGCGCACCCAATCGAGCAGGCGGTTGGCCGCATGGGTCTCGCCGCAAACCTGGAACGCCGTCGGCACCTTGTAATACTCTGCGACAGTGCCATTGCCGAAGCTGCCGTCTGCACAAAGGTGTTGCAGCAGGTACTCGCAGCCCCTGTCGCGGGCTTGGCGAAAAATGTTCATCTGGTTCTACAGCGCTGCGGCCACGAGTTCATTGCCCGCATGTCCTTGTGTAAAAAGGCCGGTTCCATCGCGGTTAAGATGTGGACATTATAGAGAGCTTTGGGGGGCCTGGTCAAGGAGTAGCCGCAGGGGGATTTGGATCGGGGTGGATCGGATCAATCCAATACACTTCTTCGGGTTCTTCAACAGCCAGAATATCCAGATTCACGACCACGGGCTCCTGATCGCTGCGCACCAGCACGCATTCCAAAGGTTCATCCCGACTGGCATTGATCTCCTGATGCGGCACGTAGGGCGGCACATAGATAAAATCACCCGGCCCTGCTTCTGCCACGTACTCCAATTGATCACCCCACCGCATTCGCGCCTTGCCGCGCACCACGTAAATCACGCTTTCCAAGGCCCCGTGATGGTGCGCTCCAGTCTTTGCATTGGGATGAATCTCAACCGTACCTGCCCAGAGCTTTTCGGCGCCCGCACTTGCGCGATTGATCGCCACTGCACGCGTCATCCCCGGCGTCTGTGGCGTATTGAAATCCAACCGCTCACTCGTCACCACCCGCACCCCGTGATTGCGCCAGTCCTTTTTGTCGTCCACCATACGGCACTCCTAAAATGAGAGAATGGAAGTCGCGTTTGAGAAGTTCCTATAATGAAAGGATCTCCCGCACCAGCACCAGGATACTCGCGACGGCGATGACGCTGACGACCGCTTGGCGAAAGACCTTTTCGTTCATCCGTCCGGTCAGGCGGACCGATAGCCAGTACCCGAGAATCATCCCTGGGACTACGGCAACTATCAGGATGAGGCGTTCTGCCGTAAGCAGTCCTTGCGCGACGTAGCCGATGGCAGCCGTGCAGTACATGGTAGTGAAGAAGAATGCCATGGAAGACCGGACGCCCTGACGTTCCATGCCGCGTCCGATGAAAAACAGGACGAGCAGTGGGCCGCCGATGGCAAGCCCGGTGACCATGGCGGCCACCCCAAAGCCCAGCATCGGACCAGTGATCTGTGGTTTGGGAACGCGCCACTCGGTCTTGACCACAACGAGCACCGTGAGCATCAGAACGAGCGCGCTTATGGCGATTCGCAGCGCCGCTGGGTCCAGGGAGGCGAGGGCGTACACCCCGATTGGCGCGCCGAGAGCACCGGCGACGGCTGTTGGGGCGAGTTCGCGATAGGGGACGTGGTCGCGGGTTTCGATAAGAACGAGCCCGAACGCGACGACGGCCACGGCATTTATCGTAACTACGACCGTCTGCGGATCGAGGAACAGGAGCAGGACCGGTGTAGTGGTGAGACCGAAGCCAAAGCCAACGGCGC
The DNA here is from genome assembly GCA_028875335.1 of Gemmatimonadota bacterium. The sequence continues at coordinate 15,373 of JAPPEF010000323.1, read as the reverse complement.
CGATAGCGAACCCAGCGACGATCAGCACCAACGCCGCTATGGCGATCTCAATAGGGGTCGGTATCAGGGACGGTCCCACCATACCATGTCGTAGTCGCCGAGAGCATCCCGGTTTTCCCTACAGGCTCCGCTCTAGCCCAGCCTCCAGCGCCGCTTCGATCCGCGCCCTCGTTTCATCGAGGTGGGCCCGGCTGTACGCGTCTAGACCGCTGCCTTCTAGCCGCGTCTCGATCTGGGTGGCGATGGTCTGCAAATCCGCCCGGGCCAAAGTGCGGGCGTCTTCGGGCGTGCCCCCGGCGGGCCTGAGCACCAGACCGATTAGTTTCTGTAGCTGTGCCCGCTGCAAGTTGCGGCGAAAGCTGTCGATGGAGTCGCCCGTCTCCAACTCTGCCCAGATGGCCTGCCGCAATCCGGTAAACAGATCGACCATCCCGAAGGTCTCGTCGCCTTCGTAGCGCAGTTCCAGATCCTGCAGCCGGCTCAACAGCGTTGAATCGTAGAACCGGTCGAGCGGCTGCCGTTGGATGCTCAGCACTCTATCGTGGATGGGATAGTCGATCCGCCGCACGTCGAACACCGACCAAGTGAAATCGACCCAGCGCTCCGGTGCCAGCTTGTTGAGCAACTCCGGCGACCAGCGGAAGGCGTCCGGCCCGAACACGTGCTCCACCAGAAAGTCGAGCGCCTCCCGCTGGCGGGCGGGTGGCACTGGCTGTAGCGGGTGCCGTCCGTCGCCCACGTGGTCGCGGTAGTGATAGATGCCGCCGATGTAGCGGCTGACATTGCCCGCACCCGAAAAGTAGGGTCTAAAGCCCCAGCCGAATACTCGCCGCAGAGTTTGGTAGCGCTCGCCCTTCTGCTCGAATTTGTCCTCGACGTTGGCCCACAACTCTTTCGATAGGGCGATCTGGTCGCGGTAGTGGGCAATCGGATCGTCGCGCAAATCCCAGCGCGCTGCACTCGGGTCGATTCCCCGGGTCCAGTATAGGGCGTCCTCGTCCGTGCCGTAGGCTAGATCTTTCTCTGCGACTTGGCTGGCGATCTTGTCCAGTTGGGCCCGCTCGCTTGCAGGACTGTCCGCCTCTACTGGCCGGTAGGCGTATTCAATGGCCCAGTAGTCGTACGGTCCCAGCGTCGTCTGGTAGTACTCGCCCTGCTCGTGGCCCTCTGGAGCGATATTGACCGGGTTGTAGTCCATTACCGAGCTGGAGATGCCCTCTTTGTCGGTGACGCGGCGGTCGTGTAGCTCGTCGAGCGCGTGGATGGTGCTGCCTTTGAAGTTGTGCCGCAGGCCGAGGGTGTGGCCCACTTCGTGTGCTATCAACTCGACGAGTAGCTGGCGGATGAATTCCTTTTCGTCCACTTCGCCTCCACCGGCCGCGGCCCGCGCTTCCAGCAGGTGCCACCCGAAAGCGGCTTCCTGCCTCAGCCCGTCGGCCATATCGCAGAATCCTCTGCTGTGCCCCATAGCTGCGGCGGGCGAAGGCACGGTGAAGTCCCCGCTGGCCCAAGGCTCCCTCCCCACAGGATCGACCAGTTCGGTGAACTCCAAGTGGGCGTAGCGCACAAAATCCGCGCTGATGCGGATATCGGCGTCGAAAATCTCGCCGGTAAAGGGATTGGTACGCGACGGTCCCACTGCGTATCCCTGGCCGGGCTGCACCATCCAGCGCACCACGCTGTAGCGCACGTCGGCCGCGTCCCACTCAGCGTCGTCCGGCTGCTGCTTGGCCACAATCGCTCCCTCAAAGCCGAGTGGTTCGAATGCCTTGTTCCACACTAGAATCCCCTCTCGCACCGCGTCCCGGTACTCTGGTGGAATCGTGTTTTCCAGCCAGAACACTATCGGCTTTTTGGGCGGCGACTTGTCGAATTTGGGCTCGGCTTTCTCTAGGTGCCAGCGCTCGACGTAGCGCACGTACGGGTCGTCCTTGAGCACCGAGGTATAGTCTTGGTACAGAGTGGTGAAGTGCCCCACTCGGTCGTCGGCTAAGCGCGGGCGGAAATCCGACTCGGGCAGATTGGACAGGCTGTAGTGGTAGATGTGCTGGAAACTGCGCGTATCCGCTAGGGTGGGGATGTCCATTCTAGGCGAACTGGATTTAAAGTGCAGCACCACGTCGATCTCAGTATTGTGCGGAAAATTCTTCAGCGCGCCGAAGTAGCTGTTGTCGTTGTCGAAGCTATACGAACCCTCTTTGAGGTACCTGCTGAAGAAGAAACTTACCGAGGCGATGTCCTGAATGAAGAAATCGCTCGGGTCAACGAGCACTGCGCCGGTCTCGGGATGGGGCTGTCCCTCAATGCTGCCGACGCCTAAAATCGAGTCGGACAGGCCCCGGTCCACGGCTCGGCGGATGGCGGCGTCTGGCTCAGCCCGGTAATACACATTCTTGTGGACGAAGAATACTTTTTTGCCGACTCGCTGGAAGACAAAGGGGAACGTGCCCGAGCCCCGACCGATGGAGACCAGCGAAGCCGAATCAAAGAAGTAGCCGTCGCCCTGCGTGCGCGTGATGCTGCACAGATAGATCTGGTCAAACTGGTCGGGACGAATGGCCAAGAACACTTTGTTCTCCTCTGGATCCCGGTACAGCTCGAACAGGCCTTCGATCTTATCAAAGTCCTTGATCACTTTCGCAAATTTGGGGCCTTTGTCTTCCTCGTCCTCTTCGTCTTCCTCGTCTTCCCCGTCCTCTTTGTCCTTTTCGTCTTCTTCGTCCTTTTCCTTGTCGGCGGCCTCTTCCTCGACGGCCTCCTCTTTTGCCTCCTCCGCCCAGACGGTTCCCGTTCCCCATAAGCCGAGGATGGCGACCAGCAATATCCATTTTGATGCGCGCATAGTATTACTCAATTCCATCTCAATGTTCCTCGCGGTTTGGATTATTCGCAGTAAACTCGAACCTTCTCGTCCCCGTCTTGGATATTGACCTCGATCTCGCTTAGAGCGTCGATGAACGGCTCTAGATCCTCGGTTCGCAGGTTGTCAATGTCAACGTTGATGCCGTTGTCCTGCAGAGCCGTATTGATTCCCGTCGTGGCTTGCGCCGGGAGCAAGGTATGTAGCTTGACTCCGGCCTTGATCAGCGCCAGCGGCACCCGGACGTCGATGTGCTCATCATCGTTCGAGTCGACGGTGACTCTCAGATATCGCCGGGCTGATCCCGCTTGTGGGGGCGCTGGGGGCTGCACCGCTGTGGTCGTCTCTGGCTCCTCGTCAACGAGGGAGAGCAGGCGCTCGGCCTCATCGACGGATACCTTGCCTTCCGATAGCATCTCAAGTACGCGTCGGCTGTTTTCGTTCATGGCTGTCCTCCTGTTTGTTGCTGCGTTTGGCTACTGAATCGCGATGGAGCCGTTCACGGTTTTGGCGATCAATTCGGCCTCGCCTTCGCCCACTGTTCCCTTGAGCTTGTGGCGCTTCTCGACCGCTGCGACGAAGCCCGGCACCTCGCAGCGGACTCGTCCATTGACCGTTGCAGCCGTCAGCTTGAAGCTCGGGTCGGCGTCCAGAGCGACTTTGATGCTGCCGTTCGTGGTGGATAGTCTGTTGTCGGTTCCGGGCTCGATGCTTCCCTGAAACTTTATCGACCCATTGGTCGTCCGCGCGTCGAAGCGGCCGTATGCGTCCTCAATGGACACGCGGCTATTGGTAGAAGAAAGCTCTGCCGAGCCAGAAAATGTCTTGACCGTGATCGGGGCGTTCTTGGTCGTCGCGTTCAGGTCGCCCTTGAAGTTTTCGACCCTTATACGCCCGTTCTTGGTCTGCACCGCTCCACCGCCGTCTGTTCCTTGAAGCTCCACTGGCCCGTTGCTAGTCGCCAAGTCAACGCTAGTTGCGACGGGCACAGTAACCTCAATGTTTGCTCCAGAGGACTGGCGGGAGAGTCCGTGCAGGAATCCCTCGGATTGCCGATCCGGCTTGGCCTCGACCGTGACGAGGTCTCCTTCCTGCACGGCTCTGTACTTGATTCCGCGAGGTTTTTTCAGCCTCGCCCGCACGCGAATCGAGCCAGGTTCGCCGGCGCGGACCCGGATGCGGCCGTTGAAGCCGCGCACTACGAGGCGCGGGTTGTCACCCACGGCGAAAGTATCGTCGCGCATGGACGTCTTGCCGTCCTCGTCGCGGGGGTCTTCTTCGCTCTCTGACCACCCGGATAGAGACTCTCCGAGTCCTTCGAGTCCTTCTTCAAGTCCTTTTCCGATTTCTTCTCCGAGTCCTTCGAGGGAGTCTTGTAGCGCCTCAACGCCAGGTATTGGAGATATCGGATCATTAATTCTACGCCTTCTGCGCTTCTTGCGAGTTTCGACGCGGTGGGAGTCTTGCAGCGCCTCTAGGAGACGCTCGGCCTCTTCTACAGTGACCTTCCCCTCCGAAAGCATGTCGAGGACTTTGCGTCGCTCTTCAGTCATCACATCCTCCTAGTCAATTGAAATGAACACGCGATCCTCGCCAGAGACTACGTCGCAGCGCAGGCCGCGCAGCGAGGCAAGCACGTATAGAAGCAAGGGGCCAGCCAACAGGACGGAACGGCTCCGAGCGCGGTGCCCCGAGCGCGTCGCTACCAGTATTGCAACAGGCGTCCCCAGCAGCACCACGACGGCAATGACCGGCCATAGCACTATGAGCGGGATCCACAGCCGGATGCGCCGCTTGTCGCCCTGGACTCGCACTCTCAGGAACATGGGTGGCAGCATCAGGAGAGCCTCCGCAGCGCCTCTTCGACGTCAATTTCGCCGCGTTCCAAGCTGTCGAGTACTACCGCTGATTGGGGATTCGAGCGCGGGGTGCTAGCCGATTCCGTGGTTTGAGTCACCGTCTCGACCAATGGTAGCTGCTCGGCAATGGCATCCAGTCGGTTTTTGACCGTCGGATAGCTGATGCCAAAGATGCGCTCCATTTCCTTGATCGAGCCGTGGACTTGGACGAAGGCCATTACGAATACTTGGTCCTCGGCGGAAAGACGCGCTAGGACAGGCGGCTCGAATTGCCCTTCGATCGCGATGTCGCTGTCCGGCAGGGAAACCCGCTCTACCACGATACGCGCTCCCTTCGTCAGATCGGTTAGCTCTTTCCAGTCTTTGATGGCAAAGCCTCCAAATGGTTAGATTTAGACGTAATTATAGCTGTATTTTTAAAAAAATCAATAAAATAATTGAAAATTTTAATTTTTTTTAAAGATAGACAGAGTTCGGAGAGGATTTGGACGCTATGCTTCCACGGCTGCGGACACTGCGTTGGACACCCGCCGCAACAAGCTCCCGTTGGCGACCATTTGGTTGGTCAGCACCACGCAGCTTAGCTGGTGCTCTGCATCCGCCCACGCCACCGTGCCGGTCGCCCCAGTGTGGCCGAAGGTGTGCTGCGACACCAGATCGCCCCAAAAGGCCCACACCCGCGCCCCGCACACGCCCCACCCAAGGCCCCACGGCGCGTTGAGCATGCCGTTCTGATCCCGCGTCATCGCCGCGACTGCGGCCCGGCTGAAGATGCGCTGGTCGCCGTACGCGCCGCGGTTGAGCATGGTTTGCAAGAGGATCGCCAGATCGCGTCCGGTGCTGTGCATGCCGCCCCACGGTGCCCCAAAATCGCGCCAGTACGGAGAATTCCACCCCCAACTCCGCAATTCGTCGTCCTCTTCGGTGTCCGTCCCACACCACACGGTATCTTCAATCGCCCAATCGCCTATGCCCAACGCACTGCGCTCCATGCCCAGCGGCGCGAAAATTTCCTCGCGTTCAAAATCGCGCAACCGCTGGCCGCTGACGCGCTCGACGATCGCAGCCGCCAGCAGGATGCCCTTGCTTTGGTAGCGAAAATCGGTCGCAGGTTTATAGAGCAGGGGCGTCTGCATGGCGCGCTCGACAAAGACCTCTACTGGCTCGTGCGCCCGCCGCAGGCTGGTATTCTCCGGCAGCATGTCGGGCATACCCGATATGTGCGACAGCAGGTGGCGGACCTTGATGTCGGGCCGGTCGCCGCCTGTGAACTCGGGCAGGTAGGCGCTAGCTGGATCTTCGAGCGAGATCAGCCCGCGGTCCACGAGGATCATCAGCGCACAAGCGGTGACTGGCTTGGTGATCGACGCGAGGAGAAAGATCGAGTCCGCATCGACCGGCTGGCCGCTGCCGGGTTTCCGCTGGCCGGCCCCGCGTGCGAAGACCTCTTTGCCGTGCCGCGCTACCGTCAGCGAGGCGGCGCTGATCTGGCTTGCTTCGATAGCAGCCGTGAGCAGGCCGAAGGCCCGTTCGAGTTGTGCGGCCGACATGCCGACAGCCGCTGGGTCGTCCGTTTGCAAAACCGTTCCGTCCATTTCCATCATGCTTCCTTTCTTCTAGAATAGGCGCAACATTAACCAACTAACCCGATTACTTCCCTCAACCCCGTCACCACTCGTACCCCGTCCTCCGTCCATTCTGGCAGAGAGCCATCCGCGCCGAGCGACCGCCGAATCAACACCGGCCTAAGCCCCGCCGCCCTAGCGCCCGCTACGTCGTCTTCCGGTGAGTCGCCGACGAAGAGCGCCTCGTTCGTCGCCAACCCGGTCTGCTCCAGTGCCGGGGCAAAGATCGCCGGATCGGGCTTTTTGACGCCGACATCGCCGGAGACGACCACTGCGTCGAAAAAGGGGCGCAACGCCAGCTCGTCTAGCAGCCGATGGACGTGCGGCGGATGGTCGAAGTTGGAGATCAGCGCCAGCTTGTAGCGGCCTTGCAGTTCGCCGAGCACGCTTTTGGCCTCTGGGTCGAGCGGCGTATGTGCGTGCCACGCCGCTATGCTCGCCTCGCTGATTCGCCGCAATTCCTCCACTTCCAATTCCAAGCCCAACTCCCCGACCAACACGCGCATGCGACGCTCGTACACTGTCAGCCCGTCGTCCTGCACTGGCGGCTCAGGTTGGAGCAAAAATTCCTCACATACTCGGATCAAAGTTTCTTCATCAAACGCACGGCCACTAGCGACCAACTCGTGGCGTATGGCATGGAACCAACTCTCCCCCGCAGCTTCCATATTGCCGTAGCACAACAGGGTGCCGTATAGATCGAAGAATATTCCTCGTATTTCAGTCATTGATTGTCTTTCTAATTCGGCTCAAGGCGGAGGATAGCGTCTGCGCGGCACAATCACAACCGTTTCCCCACCCACAGGGCACCTCGGCGCACTACTTCCTGGAAGGAGGAGTTTTCCAGCACTGCGTTGTCGTGGCCCAAGGCAAAGAAGAACACTCGGCCCTGACCATAGGTGTGATGATAGGCCATGACGTGGGTCTCGTCGCGGCCGGGGTCATAGGCGTGCATGAGGTGATGCGAGCGGTTTGGGTCGTGCTTGAGGTAGTGCAACTCGTCGGTCACGGCAAAGTCTTCGAGGCCGGCGGCAATGGGATGGTTGGAGTCGGAGATGGTGACGGTGAAATCCATGTACGGGCTGTGGCCGTCGAAAAATCCGTTGAGCATTTGGTGATAGCCGGCGTTGTCGCGGAAGGAAGCGTCTGCGGTGTGCAGGCCGAAGAACCCGCCGCCGCGTTCGATGAAGTGCAAAAGCCCCTGTTCTTGGGCTTGGGTGAAGTGGCCGACATCCGTGAAGAAGAGGGTGGCGTCGTACGCGTTGAGGCCGTTGGCCATGACCTCGTAGTCGCGCGAGAAATCGGCTTCGATCCGGTTATCTTTGTTCAGCAGGTCGGTCAAGAATCGGCCCTGGCCTTCGTGGTCGTGATAGATGCCTTCGGTGCCGACGAATACTAATAGTTTAACGGGAGCCATGGCGGGTTTTTCCTTTTGTTATTGGGTTGGGAGCGGCGGTAAGGAGTTTTTCCAACTCACCGCGACGTTCGAGTTCGTCGAGAGCCTCCTCAGTTCCTAGATATTCCCCGTCGACGAAGATCTGCGGAATTGTGCCGTCCCCACCGGTTCGACGCAGCATTTCCTTGAAGTTGGCAGTCGGCAGTTTGAAGCCGAAGTAGAAGCGAATGGGGATCTTGGTGTATCGAATCCCCTTTCTCCACAGCATCAGGCGCGCCTTCCAGCAGTACCCGCAGAACGGGCTCAGATAGATTTCGACTTTCGGCATTTTATTTCTCCGACGTTGATGCTTCACTACCGACCAGACTTGGGACGCGGGAATATACCCCATATCAAGCCCAGCGGATTGGCACCTCTAAATCGCGGGCTAGTTCTTCTACTTGCTCGGCCAAGGTGGCTTCGAGGGCGATGCCATGTTTTAGGTAGTCGGCGCGCCGCTGGTAGCTGCCTTCGCCCGGCCACTGCACTGGGCCTTGGTCTGGTGCTGCTTCCACCGATTTAATATGGGCCTTATTGATGAGAAGCCGAAGGGTGAGGCGGATTATTTACGGTCCTGTCGGCAATGTCCACAAGGACAGATCAGTGGCGTCTTTGATCAGCAGTCGGTCACCCAATACCACTGGGTGCGCCCAAGTGGGGCTATCGGCGACTTGGTATTGGGCCAGTGTCTTCCAGGCTGTGGCACTGGGTTTGATGATACTGAGGGTAGCGTCGTTGTCCAGACTAAAAAGAACCTCGGCGGCGCTGAGCAGGGATGTGTAATCGCCCTGACGGCCTTCGGTGGCCCACAGCGTTTTACCGGTGCGGGCGTCGAGGCAGAAGAATTGGCCTTTGCGCTGGGTTGAAAAGGCGTAGAGCAGGTCGCCGTGCAAAACGGGCGAATTGGTGTACATCCACAAATCTGGATTGTGCCAGACCGTTTCGGCCACCCAGCCGCTGTCGGTGCGGGTAGGGCGCACGGATAGAGTGCCGCGTTCCATGGCGGTGAGGATGAGGTTGTCGCCGCTGCGCAGAGGAGTGGGGATATTCTCCTCCCAGGGATGGGAGAAGGGGATTTGCCACAAGAGTTCACCCGTGGCCGGATTGAGGGCAATGCAGTGCTGGAAAGTAAGGAGCACTAACTGCCGGGTACCGTCCCAAGTGCCGATAATGGGTGAGGAGTAGGAAGGCCCATCTGCGTCCCAAGTCCACACCGTGTTGCCACTGCGGCCGTCAAAGGCGGTGAGCGGCCCCACCTTGCCATCGCCGATGTGGACGATAACCTGGCCGTCAACGGCGATGGGAGAAGCCGAGGTGCCAAAGGGAAGGGACTGATTTAGGCGGTGGCGCCACAACAGTTGGCCGCTGGCTGCCTCGTAGGCCGACAGCACCTGGGTTACGCCATAGGTATAGAGTACGCCGTCGGCCAAGGCCGGAGTAGCAAAGGGACCTTTGCCGCGCTCGTCGGCGTGGTGGGTGGCCCACTGATAGGGGACATCGCCGTATGAATCCTGCCACAATAGGCGACCCTCGGCTAGATCGAGGGCGCTGACGTACTCTTCTTCATCTCGGCGAGTATGGACGAAGATGTGGCCACCGCTTACTACGGGCGAGGCGTCGCCGCGACCCACTGGAGTACGCCACTGCAATTGGAGTGAATCGGGCCAAGCAGTCGGAGCGGAGAAATTGGCAATTTGGCCATCGCGCTGGGGGCCTCGCCACTGAGGCCAGTCGGCGGCGGCGACCGCGGCCAGCAGGAAAAGAAGCAATAGTTGACACAACATGTGTAGTTCTTTTTGCAGACGAGGTGTTCCCGTTAGCTTCCGGTAGAGCGGTAGTGCCGCACGCCCACTTGCCAGATGCGCAGACAGACCGCGAAAAAGAGCAGGCCCACGACCGGGGCCAGCCATTGAAACAACGGGCCTGAACCCAAGGGGTCGGGGCGCTCCACTGACCAGACTTGCGACGCGGGAATGTGCCCCATGTAGAGGCGAAAAGGGGTGTCGGCCAAGCCGCGGAAGGGCAGGAAGTCGAGTATGGGTTGGAATGCGTCGGGAAACAGCGGCAAGGGGACCACCATGCCTGAAAAGACGAAGATGCATATCAGACATAATTGACCACCTCGGCGTAGGTCATGGGCTGCGCTTGGGTTGCCGTGCGGTAGAACGCTTCGAAGATCATCACCCGAATGAGTCCCCAAAATAGCTACGTGCTCATGCCGGCTAGGGCCGCATCCCGGTACTGCAAAGGGACGCGGCCTTGGACCTCGCAGCGGCCCGAGTCGGGGACGACGATGCCGGAGAGGATTTTAACCGTAGTGGACTTGCCGGCACCGTTGGGGCCGATGTAGCCGACTAGTTCGCCGGCTTCCAGCGAAAAAGAGATGCCGTCCAACGCCCGGATTGTGCGGTGCGAGCGCTGCACAATGCCCCGGAAGGCACCCCAAAGGCCGGGGCGGCGCTCGGCAATGCGGTAGGTTTTGACTAGGTCTTCAACGACGATTTGGGGCATGAATACAAATAACGAGTACTAATTTAACAGAGGCCATTGCGGGTTACTCCTTTTGTCGGACTAGTCGGGAGCGGCTGCGGATTTTTCCCAGGGCCGGATAAAGGATTCAGGCTCGACGCCCAAGGCGTCTGCCACGCGGTTGATATAGTTGAAAAAGCCGATGATCTGGACGGCGTCGTGAATGCTGCGATCGTCAAAGCCGTGCTGACGCAATTGGTCGATGTCCTCAGCGGTTGAGTCCTGGGGTCGCTGGGTTAGTTTTTCGGCAAAGGCGCACAGAGCACGGTCGGCTGGAGGCAGATCAGCCCGGCGCCAGTCCGCGGATAATTGGTGCACCAGCCGGTCGGCCGGAGGCCCTTCTTCAACGGCAAAATCGCGAGCGACCTCAGCACGGAGGTCGTGGGCGTGGGAGCGTATTCAGTACACGCAGTGGTTTGTGGCCGAAACGACCACGGCCAGCATCTCGCGGCGGCCTCGGCTCAGGGGAGAGGGGCCGTACATGAGGGTCTTGTAAAAATCCAGTGAGACCTTCATGGCCCGGGCGTTAGGGCTCATAATGGAGACGATGCCCCAAATGCGCCCGGCCCGGGCGAGGGCGGCTTCGTACTGCTTTTTGAGCAGGCCGGTGGCCCGCTTTAGGGGAACGATGTCTATATAGGGCATTTGTTAATTTCCTCTGCGAGGACATAACTACGCGTTTGGCTGCCGACGCAAAATTTGTGACATTGTTGCGAGTTTTTTGTTCACAACCGGAGATCACTACCGCGTCGAAAAAGGGACGCAACGCCACCTAGCGCAACAACGCGCCATATAGAAGGAGCCGTTTCCATGTCCGTTCGCTTCGCCTTCCTCACCGATACTCATCACTACCCCGACGCCCCCGCAGACTACGGCGCTCCCAAGATGCTCACCCGCAGCCAGGAGGTGCACGACGCGATTCCCCCTGCTCTCAATGCGCAGGATTTCGACTTTGTCGTCCACGGCGGCGACTTTCTCTGCGGAGGGTCGGCCTTCGACCTGCCCACCGAGACCTATTTGCGCTCGATTGACGAGGTGGTTGCGGCCTTCGCGCGGCTTGAGGCTCCGTTCTACTCGGTCCCCGGCAACCACGACTGCGACGCCCAAAGCGGTTCCTTCGATGGTTTCGCCGCCCGTTTTCCCTACCCCGATCCGCTGACCGTCGTCGATGCTGCGCCGCGCCTGCGACTGGCGCTGGCCCATGTCTTCTACGACTGTGATGTCTTTGAGAAAGGGTCTGGCGTCTGGACCGACGCGCTAGACGAGGCCCTGCGCGCTGCCGCTGATCAAGCGCTAGCCGATGGCTGCGCCTTGTTGCTCGTAATGCACACTTGGATTTTGCCCGATTTCGCCTGGGATCGCGGCGTGGTCGCAGGCGCGCCTCGTCTGGTCAAAACGCTCGACGAAAGCCCCGCGATCGTCGCCGCTTTCACCGGCCACCGCCACATCAACCGCATCACTGCCTACCGCGACTACCTAGTTGTCGATACGGCCTGTCTGATCGGTTTTCCCTTGGGGTATCGCAGTGTTGAGCTCTCGGACGATGGCTTTTTCAAGACGCGCTTCCACACTCTCGACCTGCCCGATCTGCTGCAAGCTTCCTACGACCGCTCGACGCCCGAGGAGAACTGGGTCTGGGAAGGCCACATCTTCGACCGGGACGTGGATATCCTGTCGCCTCGGCTCAGGGCGTTGTGGGGTTGAACGGGGCGACGTAACGACTCCTCTATAAAACCTTATCGCCAGCGTCTGCTCATTCACTCTCGACCACCATAGCGATTTAATAGCTCGGCTGTCTCAGTCGCATTGTGCTTCGTCGCAATGTGTAGTGGTGTTAGGCCCTCGTCGCTCTCAGCGTTGACCTCGGCTCCCTGCTTAAGCAGCAGTTCGGCCGTCGCAGCAGCATCTGTCTCTGCCGCATCGTGCAGCGGCGTCAGCCCCTGGTCGTTTTTGGCATTTATCTCGGCTCCTTGCGTTATCAACAATTGGGCTGTTTCGGTTGCGTTGTCCCGTGCCGCATAATGCAGCGATGTCCGGCCCTCGTCGATTTTAGCATTGATGTCGGCCCCTTGCGCGATCAACAATTGGGCGGTTTCGGTTGCATTTCCCCGTGCCGCAGTGTGTAGTGGCGTCCATCCCCTGTTGCTCTCGGCGTTAACGTCGGCCCCTTGTGTTATCAACAATTGGGCTGTTTGGGTTGCGTTGTTCCTCGCCGCATAATGCAGCGGTGTCCAGCCCTCGTCGATTTTAGCATTGATGTCGGCTCCTTGGGTCAGTAAGAGTTGGGCTGTTTGGGTTGCATTTTTCCACACCGCATAATGCAGCGGTGTCCAGCCCTCGTCGGCTTTGGCATTGACCTCGGCCCCTTGGGTCAGTAAGAGTTGGGCTGTTTCTGTCGCGTTGTCCTCCGCCGCCCAGTGTAGCGGTGTCCGGCCATCGTCGTTTTTGGCGTTTATCTCGGCCCCTTGGGTCAGTAAGAGTTGGGCTGTTTCTGTCGCATTTTTCCACGCCGCATCGTGTAGTGGCGTCCGGCTATATTTGTCCTTTTCGTTAACGTCGGCCCCTTGCGTCAGTAAGAGTTGGGCTGTTTCTGTCGCATTTTTCCACGCCGCATAATGCAGTGGTGTCTCGCCATCGTCGTTTTTGGCGTTTATCTCGGCCCCTTGCGTCAGTAAGAGTTGGGCTGTTTCTGTCGCATTCCCCATCGCCGCATAATGCAGCGGTGTTGCGCTCTGGTCGTTTTTGGCATTTATCTCGGCCCCTTGCGTCAGTAAGAGTTGGGCTGTTTCGGTTGCGTTGCCCTCCGCCGCCCAGTGTAGCGGTGTCCGGCCATATTTATTCTTTTCGTTGATTTTGGCTCCCTGTGTTAGCAAGACTTTGGCTGTTTCAGCCGCGTTGTTCCACGCCGCCCAGTGTAGCGGTGTCTGGCCCGATGTGTCCTTGGCACAGATCTCGGCTCCTTGGGTTAGTAAGAGTTGGGCTGTTTCAGTCGCATTTTTTCCTGCTGCCCAGTGCAGTGGTGTCGCCTCATCGCTGTTCTTGGTGTTGACTTCGGCTCCTTGGGTTAGTAAGAGCTGGGCTGTTTCAGTCGCATTGTGATTCGCCGCATTGTGTAGCGGTGTCCGGCCGTTGTCGGTTTTGGCGTTTATCTCGGCTCCTTGCGCGATCAACAATTGGGCGGTTTCGATTGCATTTTTGCACACTGCATTGTGCAGCGGCGTCAGCTCCTTGTCGGTTTTGGCGTTTATCTCGGCTCCTTGCGCGATCAACAATTGGGCGGTTTCGATTGCATTTTTGCACACTGCATTGTGCAGCGGCGTCAGCTCCTTGTCGGTTTTGGCGTTTATCTCGGCTCCTTGCGCGATCAACAATTGGGCGGTTTCGATTGCATTTTTGCACACTGCATTGTGCAGTGGCGTATTGCCAGATTCGTCCTTTTCGCTGACGTTGGCTCCCTGTGTCAGTAAGAGTTGGGCTGTTTCAGTCGCATTGTTTGCCGCCACCCAGTGTAGCGGTGTCCGGCCATATTTATTTTTTTCGTTGATTTTGGCTCCCTGCATTATCAACAATTGGGCTGTTTCGGTTGCGTTGTTCCTCGCCGCCCGGTGCAGTGGTGTCTCGCCATATTTATTTTTTTTGTTGACGTTGGCTCCCTGTGTCAGCAACAGGTTGGCCATCTCAGCCGCGTTGTTCCACGCCGCCCAGTGTAGCGGTTCCTGACCCAATGTGTCCTTGGCGCAAATCTCGGCTCCTTGAGTTATTAACCGTTGGGCTGTTTCAGTCGCATTTTTTGCTGCTGCCCAGTGCAGTGGTGTCGCCTCCTCGCTGTTCTTGGTGTTGACGTTAACCCCCCATGTTAGTAACAGTTGGGCCGTTTTGTTTGCATTTTCTGCTGCTGCCCAGTGTAGCGGTGTTGCGCCCTCGTCGGTTTTGGCGTTTATCTCAGCTCCTTGGGTTAGTAAGAGCTGGGCTGTTTCGGTTGCGTTGTTCCTCGCCGCCTGGTGCAGTGGTATCTCGCCATATTGGTCCTTTTCGTTGATGTTGGCTCCCTGTGTCAGCAAGACCTCGGTCGTCTCAGCCGCGTTGTACCAGGCCGCCCAGTGTAGCGGTGTCCGGCCCAATGTGTCCTTGGCACAGATCTCGGCTCCTTGCGTTATTAACCGTTGGGCTGTTTCAGTCGCATTTTTTGCCGCCGCATAGTGCAGTGGTGTCGCCTCCTCGCTGTTCTTGGTGTTGACGTCTTGGATACTGGCGAACACAAGGAAGCCAATGACCAAGAGCACCACTGCGCCCAAGACCTTGGCCAATCGCCGGACTTTAGTCTTTTTTGGCGGTCCGTTGCTCATTTCGGTTCTCGCAATTGGGTGGTAGTGTCTGGTGGTATTGGCGGCGGCGTTGGGTTTTTGCTATTGCTCTCTTGAGCCGACATTTGCTTTGCGCGATGGCTCCCTGATGTCTAAGACATATTATAGTATAGATGTCGGTTGAAGCTCACGGCAAGCGTCGGTGCCGCGTTGCGGAGACTGTAACTTAACATCACATCTTTCTCTGAGGAGTAATCCCATGAGTCGCGATCTTCCCCGGACAATTTTAGGCCGCACCAATCTCGAGGTTACCCGATTCGGCATTGGCGGCACGTATTGCGAGACGGTCGATGGATACAAGGCTGCGCTCGATTGTGGCGTCAACTACGTCGATACGGCACGCAGCTATCAGGGCGGTGAAGACGAGAAGTTGATCGGCCAAGCGATCCAGGGCCGGCGTCACGATCTTATCGTAGCCAGCAAATCCGTGCGGCGCGACGCCAAAGAGGCGCGCCAAGAGTTGCAAACCTCTTTGCGCGCACTCAAAACAGACTACCTTGATATTTTCCAGCTCCACCATTTGAACACCGAAGAAGAACGCAACCAAGCGCTGGGCCCCGGCGGCGCATTAGAAGCCGCCCAACAAGCCCGCGAAGAGGGCCTAGTGCGCTTTATCGGCGTCACCGGACACGATTGGGTGCAAGTGGAACAGGCGGTCCGCACCGGTCATTTTGATACGGTACTTTGCTGGTATAATTGCG
>JAPPEF010000236.1 GCA_028875335.1 Gemmatimonadota bacterium | reverse complement strand
CCAGCTTCCCATCGACTACGCCTTTCGGCCTCGCCTTAGGGGCCGACTTACCCTGTGCCGATGAACGTAGCACAGGAACCCTTGGTCTTTCGGCGAGGAGGACTTTCACCTCCTTTATCGTTACTCATGTCAGCATTCGCACTTCTGATACCTCCAACGGACCTCACGGTCCGCCTTCACAGGCGTACAGAACGCTCCTCTACCATGCCGCACCCTAAGGCGTGGCATCCGCAGCTTCGGTGGACAGTTTGAGCCCCGTTACATCTTCCGCGCAGGCCGACTCGACCAGTGAGCTATTACGCTTTCTTTAAAGGATGGCTGCTTCTAAGCCAACCTCCTGGCTGTCTGGGCCTTCCCACATCGTTTCCCACTTAACCATGACTTAGGGACCTTAGCTGGCGGTCCGGGTTGTTTCCCTTTCGACGACGGACGTTAGCACCCGCCGTCTGTCTCCCTCGCTGCACTCATCGGTATTCGGAGTTTGCATGGGGTTGGTAAGTCGAGGTGACCCCCTAGCCCAAACAGTGCTCTACCCCCGATGGTGATACGAGAGGCACTACCTAAATAGTTTTCGAGGAGAACCAGATATCTCCGGGCTTGATTAGCCTTTCACTCCTAGCCACAGGTCATCCCCCCATTTTTCAACATAGGTGGGTTCGGGCCTTCAGTCAGTGTTACCTGACCTTCACCCTGCCCATGGCTAGCTCGCCCGGTTTCGGGTCTACTCCTACCGACTACAACGTGCCCGAAGGCACGCATACGCCCATTTGAGACTCGGTTTCCCTACGGCTCCCCTAAACGGTTAACCTCGCCAGTAAAAGTAAGTCGCTGACCCATTATACAAAAGGTACGCAGTCACCAAGGAACAGCCCCCGATCATGCCCGAAGGCGCGATCGAATAAACGTTCCAACGGCTCCCACTGCTTGTACGCACTCGGTTTCAGGATACTATTTCACTCCCCTAGCAGGGGTACTTTTCGCCTTTCCCTCACGGTACTGGTTCACTATCGGTCAGCTGAGAGTATTTAGCCTTGGAGGATGGTCCCCCCATGTTCAGACAGGATTTCACGTGTCCCGCCCTACTCGATTTCACGAAACGGCCGTTTTCGCATACGGGGCTATCACCCACTATGGCGCGTCTTTCCAAACGCTTCCGCTAACGCGCGGTTCGCCTTGGCGCCGAAACGCCGGGTTCACCGCATTGCCGATCCGCTTAAGGGCTGGTCCCCGTTCGCTCATCGCTACTAGGGGAATCTCGGTTGATTTCTTTTCCTCCGGGTACTTAGATATTTCAGTTCCCCGGGTTCGCCTCGCACACCTATGGATTCAGTGCGCGATAACCAATGTAACACTGGCTGGGTTTCCCCATTCGGAAATCCCCGGATCAAAGTCTGTTTCCGACTCCCCGAGGCTTATCGCAGGTAGCCACGTCCTTCATCGCCTTCAGCTGCCAAGGCATCCACCGAATGCGCTTATTCACTTGACCATATAACCCAATCCGCCGGACTACGGCGAAAAACGGTTAACTGCTTTTCAAGTGAAGTCGCCGGTTTCTATACCTGCGGTCGTGTGGCATGACCACAACGACCGCACGCGACAGACGCAGAACGTCCATCGCGCAGACGCACAATTTCATTACTTCAAAGTTGGATTAAGCATCTCGCCAACTGTCGTCGCGCAAACGCGACCAACACTCGGCTTGATGCTCGGCTTCATTGAATACGAACTGTTAATGAGCTGTTCGCCCAAAGAGCGAATATCCAAACCCTGCCGCTGGTGAATCCCAGCAACTTGCATGGCTTGGATACAGGCTCTTCCGCGATTGAAAACTTGGTGGAGCCGAGGAGGATCGAACTCCTGACCTCCTGTGTGCAAGACAGGTGCTCTCCCAGCTGAGCTACGGCCCCGCGTCCAAGGATGGGCGTGGTGGGTCTGGGTGGACTTGAACCACCGGCCTCACCCTTATCAGGGGTGCGCTCTAACCAACTGAGCTACAGACCCGGCGAACCGCCTGCGGCGGTTCGTAAGTTTGCTCCGCAAACGCGCGCTCCTGGCGGAGCGCGACGCGAGTTTGCTTCGCAAACTCGGCGATGGCCCAGGCCCGGCACTGTTCCCGGCGCTCAAAGGAGTAGGCGCGAAAGACAAACCATTCGTGTGAGCGCCCGCCCTGGGCATCGGGCTTGGATCGGGTCATCCGGCTCTGCTCTTTACCGTACGCCTCGCGGCGCGGATTTCCGTACGCCTCGCGGCGCGGAAGGTGAGCAGCCGACGCCGATCTTCAAGGTTAAGGAGGTGATCCAGCCGCAGGTTCCCCTACGGCTACCTTGTTACGACTTAGTCCCAGTCATGAATCACACCGTGGTAACCGTCCTCCCGAAGGTTAGACTAGCTACTTCTGGTGCAACCCACTCCCATGACTTGACGGGCGGTGTGTACAAGGCCCGGGAACGTATTCACCGCGACGTTCTGATTCGCGATTACTAGCGATTCCGACTTCAAGGAGTCGAGTTGCAGACTCCTATCCGGACTACGAGCGGTTTTAGGGATTGGCTCGCCCTCGCGGGATCGCAGCCCTTTGTACCGCCCATTGTAGCACGTTTGTAGCCCACCACAATAAAGGCTATGATGACTTGACCTCGTCCCCACCTTCCTCCGGTTTGTCACCGGCAGTCTCCTTAGAGTTCCCGGCATAATCCGCTGGCAAATAAGGATAGGGGTTGCGCTCGTTACGGGACTTAACCCAACATCTCACGACACGAGCTGACGACAGCCATGCAGCACCTG
>JAPPEF010000151.1 GCA_028875335.1 Gemmatimonadota bacterium | reverse complement strand
TTGCATTCAAGAGCCCAAAGTCTTCGGGCCGCTCTTTTCTGTCGGCCTTAAAGCGCCTCCAGAGGGAGACAAAGTTGAGCGTTTGTCCCTTCGTCCGATAGGCTTTCTTGCGAACATCCAACGCCTCGTTATAGAGGACGCAAGACTGGTAGCGGAGGACGTTGAGAAGGTCGTCCTGCTCTTGGGTCGGATAAAGCCTAAATTGGTATGCCCGTTGCATGACTACAATGTCCAAAGTTGACACAACAGCCTCAAGAGCTAATCATTGTTTGGATCTGCTTTTTTTAGTTTTTCTTTAAGGAGAACTTCGGCCCCATCAGAAAAGCCACTCCTATCCCCCTGCCAGTTAAAGCAAGCAGTCCCCTGGAGACAATTATGGAGTCTCAGCTAGTCGTAGCCGCAGGACTCAACAAGTACTTCCCCTCCGGGGTCCAAGCCCTGCACGACCTCAATCTGGAAATTAGCCGCGGTCAATTCGTCTCCATCGTCGGGCCTTCCGGCTGCGGCAAATCCACCTTCCTCCGCCTCGTGGCCGGCCTCGACCAGCCCACGAGCGGCGAGTTGCGCGTGGAGGGCCACGATCCGCTCGGCCTCGCCTTCGTCTTCCAAGACGCCACGCTGCTGCCCTGGCGCTCGGTCGCGCACAACATCACCCTCCCCTTAGAACTGCGTCGCGAAGCCGCTGACGAGCGCGTCGCCCAGACGCTTGAACTGGTCGGCCTAACCGACTTTGCCGCTGCGTACCCAGCCCAGCTCTCCGGCGGCATGCGCATGAGAGTCTCCATTGCCCGCGCACTGGTGACGCGCCCCCAGATCCTGCTCCTCGACGAGCCTTTCGGCGCGCTCGACGAAATCACCCGCCAGCGGCTCAACGAAGAACTGCTGCGCCTGTGGGAGGAAGACCGCTGGACCGGCCTCTTCGTCACGCACAACGTCTCCGAGGCCGTGTTCCTCAGCCAGCGGGTCTTCGTAATGAGCGCGCGCCCCGGTCGCATCCTCGCCGACATCCCCATCCCGTTTCCCTATCCGCGCTCGCCGTACCTGCGCAGCGCCCCTGAATTCATCCGCATAGCCAACGGGATTTCGCGCCAACTCGCCCACGCCGACGACCCATGAAACGACTGCACTCCCTGACGACCAACGTCCTGCCTCCGCTGCTGTTCTTCGCCTTGGTTCTATGCACCTGGCAAGGCGCAGTCTCGCTCTTCGGGATCGAACCTTTCCTGCTGCCCGGTCCCTTGCTCGTGGCCCAAGCCATCGCCGACAACTTGCCGCGCCTGCTGTCGGCTACCCTGCTGACGGCCTCGGGGGCCATCTTGGGCTTTGTCCTCAGCTTTGCCTTTGGCTTCTTGGTCGCCCTGCTGTTTTCCCAGTCGCGCCTCATCGAGCGCAGCCTCTACCCATACGCGATCTTCCTGCAGACCATGCCCATCGTAGCCATCGCGCCCCTGATCATCCTGTGGATCGGCTACGGTCTCCAAGGCGTGGTGGCCGTCTCCTTCATCATCGCCCTCTTCCCAGTCATCGCCAATACCACCGACGGCCTGACCCGCGTCGATCCCCACATCCTCGACTTCTTCGCGCTCAACAAGGCCAACCGCTGGCAAGTGCTGTTCAAGCTCCGCGTCCCCGGCGCTGTCCCCCAGATGCTCGTCGGTGCCCGCATCTCCAGCGGCCTGTCGGTCATCGGCGCGATTGTCGGCGAGTTCTTCGCTGGCTACGGCACCAAGGACTTTGGCCTCGGCTACTTGATCATCCTCACCAACGGCCAAGCCAAAACCGACTACCTGTTCGCCTGCATTCTGTTTTGCACCTTGCTCGGCTTGGGGCTATTTACCACCGTGGGCAGCTTGAGTAATTTCTTGCTCAGACGCTGGACGGGCGCGCCCGAGTGAAATGGCGGCGCACCAACTTTCACCACAATCACTAGGAGAATTCCCATAATGTTCAAATACTCATTCTTAGCGGCTTTCCTCGCGCTCATCGCCTGCACCGCTGAAAAAGAAGCACCCACAGCCGACGCCCTGCCCAAGGTCCAACTTGCGCTCAACTGGTTCCCGGAAGCCGAACACGGCGGCTTGTACGCGGCCGCCGTCCACGGCTACTACGAGGAAAACGGCGTTGAGGTCGAAATTCTCGGCGGCGGCCCAGACTCGCCGGTCGTCCAGCGCGTGGCCACCGACGCGGTAGCCTTTGGCCTAGTCAATGCCGACGACATCCTGTACGCACGCGCCCAACAAATCTCCGTGGTCGCGCTCCTGGCGTCCTATCAGATCAACCCGCACTGCATCATCGTCCACGAGAGCTCGGGCATCGACTCCATTTCGCAAATCAAAAACATCACCTTAGCCTTGTCGCAACGCCCGGCCTTCTCGCACTATCTGCGCTGGAAATACCCATTTGAAGGCGTCACGATCGTCCCCTATCCCGGCAATGTGGCCCAATTTCTCGTGGACGAGAATTTCGCCCAGCAGGGCTACGTCTTCAGCGAGCCTTTCGTCGCCAGGACCAAAGGCGGAGATCCCAAGGCCCTGCTCGTAGCCGACACCGGCTTCAATCCCTATGCCAGTGTGCTCATCGCCACTGAAGAGCGCATCGCCGCCGAACCTGAACTCGTCGGTGCCGTAGTCCGCGCTAGCGTCAAAGGCTGGGAGAAATACCTCGCCGAGCCAGAGGCGACCAACCGCCATATCAACAGCCTCAACCCCGAGATGGGTATGGACATTCTCGCCTATGGGGCCGCCGAATCCATGGACATGGTTCTCGATCCAGTCGCCCAACAGAACGGTCTCGGCAGCATGACCCTAGAGCGCTGGCAGAAGCTATTGGAACAGATGGTGACTGTCGGCCTGATCAAAGAGGATGTAGTGGACCCCACCGCGGTCTTCACCAACCGCTTCTTGCCCTAGCCCTTGGCCTTTTTACAGGACATCGCGCTCGGCCGCTACCTCGCGCTCGACTCGCCGATCCACCGCCTCGACCCGCGCACCAAGTTAGGGGGCGTTTTCGCGCTGACGCTGGCGGCTTTTGCCGCGCCCAACGCACTCGCCCTGCTGCTGCTTGGAGCTTTCCTACTGGTGGTCATCGTCTTGGCGCAGGTGCCTTTGCGCCTCCTCCTGCGCCAGCTCAAAACCTTTGCCTGGCTCTTCCTGTTCACCTTTGGCCTCCACGCGCTGCTCACGCCCGGCCGCGCCGTCTTGCCGTTGCCCTTTTCCGATCATGTCCTGACCGCCGAGGGCCTGCACTTGGGGGCCTTCTTCACCGCGCGGCTAGCCGCGGCCATCGTCGCCGCCACGCTCTTGACGCTCACGACTGCGCCGATGGAGATAACTAGCGGCCTAGAGCGTCTCTTTAACCCCTTGCGCCGCTTTGGTTTCCCGGCCGGCGACATGGCGCTGATGATCTCCATTGCCCTGCGATTCATTCCCGTGCTTCTCGACGAAGCCGAGCGCCTGCGCAAAGCCCAACTAGCGCGCGGGGCCGACTTTGGCGGCTCTTTTCTGCGCCGCAGCAAAAACCTCGTGCCCCTCCTAGTACCCCTCCTCGTCGCAGCCTGCGGTCGCGCCGATCGCCTCGCCTTGGCCATGGAGAGCCGCTGCTACGCTAGCGGAGCCGAACGCACCCACTATCGCCCGCTGCGCTTTGGCCGCGCCGACGGTCTATTCGCCTTGGCCGCCCTAGGCTTGATTGCGCTCGTGTACTTTTTGCGTTAGGGCGATGCGGACGCTACGCCTAGTAATCGAATACGACGGCACTCACTTCGCCGGCTGGCAGAGCCAAAAGAGCAATCGCACTGTGCAAGACGCGCTCGAAGAAGCTCTGCACACCCTACTCAAAGAGCCGGTCCGCCTCATCGGCGCGGGCCGCACGGACGCCGGTACTCACGCCCTCGGGCAGGTAGCTCATTTCCAGACCGAGGCCGCGCTGCCTACAGACCGGTTGCTCCGCAGCCTCAACGGCCTCTTGCCCCCGGACATTGCCGTGCGCGCCGCCGACGAGGTCGCCGCAGATTTCCACGCCCGCTACAGCGCAACCCGCAAGCGCTATCGCTACCGCATTCACCGGGGGAAGACGGCCGTCAACCGCATTCAGGTATGGACCTATTATCCTGCGCTGTCTCTGGCACCTATGGCCGCAGCCGCTCACTCACTCTGCGGCGAACACTCTTTTGGAGCCTTTTGCAAACAAGACCCCATTCCCGAGCGCCTGACCTGCCACGTCTTTGACGCGGTCTGGTCCCAACGCGGCCGCGAGCTAGTCTTTGAAATCGAGGCCAACCGCTTCCTGCGCCACATGGTGCGGATCCTCGTCGGCACCATGGTCGAAATTGGCCGCGGCACGAGGCCGACGACGGCCATCGCTGAATTACTCGCCAACGGCGACCGCACTGCGGCCGGTGCCACGGCCCCTGCGCACGGTCTCTGCCTGCTGTGGGTGGAGTACCCTGATGGCCGTTTTAGTGCGGAAATGGTCTAGCCTAAATGCACAAAAAATTCCAGCGACACATTGAAAATTTTACCTGCGAAAATTGTGGCTTTCACGCGCAGGGCGATGGCTACACCAACCACTGCCCCGAATGCCTCTGGAGCCAACACGTCGATGTAAACCCAGGCGATCGCGCCGAACACTGTCGCGGCTTGATGGAGCCGGTGGGATTTACCATCAAACGCGGCGATTACATCCTCGTCCACCGCTGCACCAAGTGCGGCATTGTCAAAAGGAATAAGGCCGCCAAAAACGATCGCTTTGAGGCTATCCTGAGTCTGCGCGGCGAATTGCCGGACTAGCGGCCGTGCAATAGTTGTAACTTATGTGTATGATTATTATATAACTGACATTACCGCAGGTAGGGGGCGGTTTGAAACCGCCCCCTGGCAAAATTCATTTCCCGAGGTACTACCTTGCGCCTTATCTGCTCACTCGCTCTGCTGGCATTAATTCTAAGCCATGCCGACGCGTCTATTGGAGAGTCGCGCCGCACAGCCGTCGTGCAGGCTGTAGAGCGGGTCCAGCCCTCGGTCGTCAGCCTCTACGTGCGTTATCGCGAACGCGTCCAGCATCTATACAGGTATCGCGGCGATCCTTTTTGGAACTTTTTCTCGCCTTTCTACTACGTGCCCCGAGACCATGACCGCGTCTCCACCGGCTCGGGCTTCGTCGTCGATGATGAGGGATACATTCTCACTAATAGTCATGTCATCGGCGATCCGCGCCAGTTACAAAAAATCACCATCTCTCTACCCGAGCCCGACAGCCGTACCTTTGAGGCCCGCTACGTGGCCTCAGACCCCAATTTCGACCTCGCCGTCCTCAAGATAGATGAAGGCGATCTGCCGGTTGCGCCCCTCGGCACTTCAGGCGATATTCTGGTCGGCGAATGGGCCATTGCCATCGGCAACCCCTTCGATTTGGGGCCTACCGTCAGCATCGGCGTCGTCAGCGCCCTAGATCGCGACTTTTCCGAACCCCAAGGCGATTACTACTACCGAGACATGATTCAAACCGATGCGGCCATCAATCTCGGCAACAGCGGCGGCCCCTTAGTCAATGCTGATGGCGAGGTCATCGGCATCAACAGCTTTATCTATACCGGCGGCGAATACACCAGCGGCTCTATTGGCATTGGCTTCGCCATTCCCATTGACACAGCCGCGAGCTTCTTGGAGGAAATTCGCCAATACGGCCAAGTGCGTCGCTCTTGGACCGGCATCCTAGCCGTCCAAGACATCACCCCGCCTCTAGCGGAGTACCTAAGGCTCGATTCCACTGATGGAGTCCTAGTCGTCAGGGTAGCTAACGACAGTCCGGCCGAGCTGGCGGGCCTCGAAAAGGGCGACGTAATCGTCGCGGTCAATGACGAAAAGATCCGCAGCACCGACGAGGCCATTGGCGTGCTGCGCGGCTTGCGCGTCGGCGAAATCGCCGCGCTCGGCGTGGTGCGCCACAACGAGCACTACAACCTAGACCTGACCCTTGAAGAGCGTCCCCACCGGACGCGACGCTAGCGGCAGGAAGGATGCGAAAATGAGGCAGTTCATACCCACCGCGTTCACCATCGGCAATCTGTTCTGCGGATTCCTCGCCCTGCACTACGCCTTTAACGGCAACTATGTGCCAGCCGCCTGGCTCATCTTCTTGGGCGCGGTATTCGACAAAATGGATGGCCAACTCGCCCGGGTCATGGGGCGCGACTCCCAATTTGGGCTCCACTTCGACTCCATCGTCGATGCCTGCACCTTTGGCATCGTGCCCGCTGCCATCATCTATCAGGCCCACCTGCCAACCGGCTGGGGGCTGGCGCTGGCCTTCGCGTTCCTGCTGTGCGGTGCCATGCGCCTCGCCCGCTTCAATACGCTCAGCCTCGACGGCGAGCGCGGCGAATTTTACATGGGATTGGCCATTCCCACGGCTGCGGTCTGCCTCACCCAATACGTGGTCTTTGTCAAAGCGTGGCCCATTCCCCACGCTACACCGCTGGCCGTACTCCTGATTTTAGTGCTGTCCTTTCTGATGGTTAGTCGGCTCGATTACGACAGTATTCCCAATTTCCGCGGCACTTCCCTCGGCGACCGCTTCAAACAGCTTTACTTCATCACCACGGTCGGACTGACCATCTACGACAGCACCTTTTTCTTTCCCATGACCCTCGTGTACATCTTCTCTGGACCCGTTCGCTGGATCTTCCGGCTTGTGCACGGCGACGTCACGCAACACGCCTGAGTTCCTATGCTGCGCGACAAACCCCTCAGCCACCTCATCCTCATCCTCTTCACTACGATGATTGGTGCCAATATTCTCGGTGAAATGCTGAGGTTTATCCTCATGGCCGTGGTCGGCCCCGATACCATTGTCGAACTTGCTCTCTTGCGCTACGTGGAGTATTCCATCGGGCCGCACATGTTTAACCTCATCATCCTGTCCTTTTCGTTTGAGCTGGCGCTAAAGTTCAACCTAATCACTATGTTGGGACTCTTCGTCGGCTGGTACTACTTCCGCCACAGCTATTGAACACATCTTTCGGGAGCTAGAGCCATGTTCGGTATGGGCCACTGGGAAATACTTATCATCTTCGTCGTCATTCTGCTCATCTTCGGTGCCAAGCGCATCCCCGAGATGGCGCAGGGCTTGGGCAAGGGCATCCGCGAGTTCCGCACCGCCATGCGCGACGTGCAGGACGAAATCGAGGCTCCGAAGCAGCCTACTCAGCCTACGGCTCCCCCGGCTCAAACTGAGCCTCAGGCCAAAGACAAGGACCAAGCCCAGATCGAGCCTCAGGCCAAAGACAAGGACCAAGCCGCCTCCTAACTCATGGCGCTCAACCAAGCCACTGCCCACGAACTCAGTGCCCGCCTGCAACAAGGGGAAATTACCGCCCGCCAGCTAGTCGCGGCCGCGCTCGACCGCATCGACGCAATCGACGGCCAGATCAACGCCTTCATCAGCGTAGATCCAGAGGGGGCCCTAGCACGCGCCGACGACATCGACCAACGGCGCGTGGCAGGCGCAACTTTGGGGCCTTTGGCGGGCATTCCCTTGGCCCTCAAAGACGTCCTCTGCGTGCGCGGCGGGCGCACCACCTGTGGCTCGAAAATCCTCGAACACTTCATCGCCCCCTACGACGCCACGGCCGTCGAGCGGCTGCGCGCCGCCGACACCGTCTTCATCGGCAAAACCAACATGGATGAGTTCGCCATGGGCTCGTCCTGTGAAAACTCCTATTTCGGCCCCACCTTAAACCCCTGCGACCCCGAGCGGGTACCGGGTGGCTCCAGCGGTGGCTCGGCCGCGGCTGTAGCTGCCGACGAGACCATCCTCGCCCTCGGCTCAGACACCGGCGGCTCGGTGCGCCAACCGGCCAGTTACTGCGGCGTCGTCGGCCTCAAGCCCACCTATGGCCGCATCTCGCGCTACGGACTCATAGCCTACGCTTCTTCGCTCGACCAAATCGGCCCCGTGACCAAAGATGTCGAAGACGCCGCCCTCCTGCTCCAAGCTATCGCCGGGCACGACCCCCGCGACTCGACTTCCAGCACCGCCCCCGTGCCGGACTATCGAGCCGCGCTCAAAGGGAACGTCCGCGGTTTGCGAGTAGGCTTGGCGCGCGAGTACTTTCCCGCCGCCCTCGACGCGGAAGTAGCCGGGGCGGCACAAAATGCAGCCAATGCCCTTGCGGATGCAGGAGCCGAGCTCGTGGATGTCGAGCTACCTGTAGCCGGCCACCCCGAATACTGCATCAGTACCTATTACATCATCGCCATGGCCGAGGCATCGGCCAATCTCGCGCGCTACGACGGCGTCAAATACGGCTATCGCGCCGAGGGCAGCGCCGACCTGCAAGAGATGTATTTGCACACGCGCAGCGAGGGCTTTGGCACCGAGGTAAAGCGCCGAATCATGCTCGGGGCCTACGCCCTGAGTGCCGGCTACTACGACGCGTATTACCGCAAGGCCCAGCAGGTTCGCACCCTGATCCGCGAAGACTTTGCCCGCGCTTTTGCCACCTGCGACGTGCTGATTTCGCCCGTGGCCCCAACCACCGCTTTCCGCCTCGGCGAACAGCTCGACGATCCCTTGCAGATGTACCTCAACGACATCTACACAGCCTCGGTCAACCTCGCCGGGATTCCGGCCATATCCGTGCCCTTTGCCCAAAGCCACGGCGACTTGCCCATTGGCGTCCAACTATTGGCCCCGCCCCTCAAAGAGGCTCGTTTGCTGCGCACAGCCCATGCCCTCGAACGGGCAGCCGCCTGAGATCTGGAGACCAACCATGAGATACTACGCCTTCGCCGCCTGCATCCTACTTTCGACCTTGACGCCCGCTAGTGCGATCAACCCCAACGCCGGCACCACGGGTTTCAACTTTCTCAAGATCGGCGTCGGCACCCGCGCTGCTGCACTCGGTGGGGCCTACGCGGCCGTGTCCGGCAACATCGAGGCCTCGGCTTGGAATCCCGCCGGACTTTTTGGTTTAAGCGAGCGCACGGCCGCGCTCGCCTACAACAGCTATTTCGTCGATTCCCAAGCTGGCTTCGCCTCCATCGCCGCCCCCAAGGGATCGCGCGTACACGCCCTAAGCGTCCACTACGTATCCTACGGCGACTTGTGGCATACCGATGCGGAAGGGCGCGATTTGGGGACCTTCTCGGCAACCGACCTCGCCGCTTATCTGTCCATCGCCCAACAGCTCGGGCCAGACTGGCTAGCCGTCGGTGCCAATCTAAAAGCCGTCTATTCAAACATCGCCGAGTTTTCTTCAGACGCTTATCTCGCCGATCTAGGCCTCCTCGTCCGCGCCCCGATCGAGGGCACCACTCTCGGCGCGGCAATCACCAACCTCGGTTTTGTCCGCTCGGGCTACACCGAGGGCTTCAAAGACTCGCTGCCGGTACACATCCGCCTAGGGATGGCCCATCACCTCGCGCACATGCCCGTGCCCGTGCTCTTGGTGGCCGATTTCAACTTGCCCAACGACAACGACTCTTATCTAGCCTTCGGCCTTGAGGTCCAGCTCGCCGCGGGCCTCTACATCCGGCCCGGTTACACCACCCAACAGACCGGCAGCCAAGACGAGGAGCCGCTGGGTCTGAGCGCCGGAGCCGGCCTAGTCATGAACCGCTACGCAATCGATTACGCCTACTCGTCTTCTCCCGACTTAGGCCAAATCCATCGGGCATCGATCATCGGCACCTTTTAAAACGCGCTATGCCCGGCCTCAGCTCGGAGCAACTCGCATTCTTCCACGCCGAGGGCTACGTCCACGTGCCCGACGCCTTGGCCCCCGAAGACCTAGATCCAGTCCAAGCGGAACTGGAGGAAATCGTCGATCAAGCGGCTCAAAGCCTGCTGGCCGCCGACAAAATAGAACGCGACTATGCGGAGCTACCTTTTGCAAAGCGCCTGATTCCCCTCGCCAAAGCCGACGCCAGTGCCACAGCCGGTATCAACTTCCCCGCCAATCTAGGGCCCAACATCTTCGCCTTTTTGCACAACCCACGGCTGCTCGATCTGATCGAATCTCTAATCGGCCCAGAAATCTACGCCAACTCCTGCCAGCACATCCGCGCCAAAGTCCCAGCTAGCGACGAGTACGCCGGCAACTTCTCGCAAAATGAATGGGCGCGCTCCACCGCTTGGCATCAAGACCTCGGCGTGTTGTTGCCCGAAGCCGACGACACGCTCGTCGTCACCACCTGGATTCCCTTAGTTGATGCCGACGAAGAAAACGGCACCCTGATGATCTATCCCCGCTGCCACCAAGAGCCGCTGCGCCGACACGTGCGCCCACCCGCCGACCAAGGCGGCAGCTTCACCGTCGCTCCCGAAGAGTTGCCGTTTTGGGATCCGGTCACCATCCCCGTCCAACGCGGTGGCCTAATCGCCATTCACTGCCGCACCCCGCACGGCAGCCAACCTAACCGCTCCGACGCGGTACGCTGGAGCATGGACTTGCGCTGGAACGACGCCCGCAAGCCCAATGGCCGTCCCCACCTACCCGGCCTCCTCGTCCGCAGCCAAGAGCATCCCGAACTGGTGGTCCACGACCGCCAAGAGTGGCTGACAGCCTGGAAATTCGCCCGCGTCTCCAGCCGCGGTGCTCGCACCTACCGCTGGATCTGAGGAGCATTTCTAGCCCGCCGTGATTGGGAGGGCGGACCGCTCCGCTAGTCATCCCTGAGTGATGGAAGGAGCGTTACCCGCAGTCTGCGCCGCTGTGTCCCAAATGGGCCATTGTCGCCGGGTGCAAATATCAATGGCCAGCCCATAACTATCTGTTCCTAAATAAATAACAGTTTAGTCAACGTCTTGGCCTGCTTTTTGCATTAGCAGGGCCATGGCCCGTCTCCTGTCCTTTGTCCTCTTGCTTGGGTTCGCGCCCCTCGCCGAAGCCACGATTGTTATCAGCGAAGTGCTCGCCGACCCGCCTACGGGTGCCGCTGGCGACGCCAACCAAGACGGCCAGCGCAGCACCTATGAAGACGAGTTCATCGAACTCTACAACGCCGGTTCAGCATCCGTCGATATAAGCGGCTGGCGGCTGGGCGATAGCTCGTCATCGGACAACTTCTTCCAATTCCCAGCCAATACCATCATTGAACCGGACTCCTACGTCGTCCTCTTCGGCGGCGGCAATCCAACGGGATTCACCGTCCCCGTCTATACCGATGACGGACGCATTGGCAACGGACTGACCAACTCCGGCGAGGAGATTCGCCTGATAGACGACACGGGTACAGAAGTCGCGGTCGTCTCACACGACGATTGGCCCAGCGATCAGGCCATCGTCCGCAACCCTCCCAACGGCGACACATTTGAACCACACAAAACCGCCTCGCCAACCGGGGAACCCTTTTCTCCCGGACGCGCCACAGATGCCGAACCGGAAACGCCCGAAACACCCGAACTACCGGAGACACCCGAACCAGAAACACCGCCCGAACCTACACCCACCTACGCCCTCTTCATCAGCGAAGTGCTCGCCGATCCGCCTTCGGGTGCCGCTGGCGACGCCAACCAAGACGGCCAGTGCAGCACCTATGAAGACGAGTTCATCGAACTCTACAACGCCGGTTCAGCATCCGTCGATATAAGTGGCTGGCGCTTGGGCGACAGCACCTCGCCGGATACTCACTTCCAATTCCCCCCTGACGCCGTCATTGAACCGGACTCCTACGTCGTCCTCTTCGGCGGCGGCACTCCATCGGGATTCTCCGTCCCCGTCTATACTGACGACGGACGCATTGGCAACGGACTGACCAACTCCGGCGAGGAGATTCGCCTGATAGACGACACGGGTGCGGAGATCGCGGTCGTTTCGCACATCACTTGGCCCAACGACCAGTCCCTCGTCCGCCATCCATCCAACGGCGGTGCGTTTGTTCCACACAAAACCGCCTCGCCGACTGGAGTACCCTTTTCTCCCGGACGCACCACAGATGCCGAACCGGAAACGCCGGAAACACCGGAAACGCCCGAACCCGAAACACCCGAACCCGAAACACCCGAACCCGAAACACCGCCCGAACCTACACCCGCCTACCCCCTCTTCATCAGCGAAGTGCTCGCCGACCCGCCTACGGGCCTTGCTGGCGATACCAACCAAGACGGTCGGCGCGACACGTATGAAGACGAATTCATCGAACTCTACAATGCCGGCCCGGACCCCATTTCCTTGGCCGACTGGAGGTTGGGCGACAGCAGGCCTCCGAAGGAACACTTCCAATTCCCCGCCGACGCGGTCATTGAACCCGGCTCGTACGTCGTCCTCTTCGGCGGCGGCAACCCGTCGGGATTTACCGTGCCCGTCTATACCGACGACGGAAAAATCGGCAACGGACTGACCAGCAAGGGCGAGATGGTTCGCCTGATCGACAAAAACGGCCATGAGATCGACAGCGTCGCGCATACCCCTTGGCCCAGCAAACAGTCCCTCGTCCGCCATCCGCCCGACGGCGACGCATGGGTTCCACACAAGACCGCCTCAACGGTCAAAGCCCTCTTCTCGCCCGGCCACACCCACATCATCCCTAAACCCTCCTACCCCCTCTTCATCAGCGAAGTACTCGCTGACCCGCCTTCCGGCCTTGCCGGCGACGCCAATCGAGACGGCCAGCGCGACGGGTATGAGGATGATTTCATCGAACTGTACAATGCCGGATCGGAGCCTATCTCCTTGGCCGGCTGGCGGCTGGGCGACAGCACGGCACTGAAGAATTTCTTCCAATTCCCAGCCGACGCGGTCATCGCCCCGCACTCGTACATCATCCTCTTCGGCGGCGGCAACCCGTCGGGATTCACCGTGCCCGTCTATATCGACGACGGAAAAATCGGCAACGGACTGACCAGCAGCGGCGAGGATATTCACCTGATCGACAAAAACGGCCACGAGATCGATGCCGTCTCGCACGACGAGTGGCCCAAAGATCAGTCTATCGTCCGCACCCCATCGGACGGCGGAGCCTTTGTCCCGCACAAAACCGCCTCGCCGATTGAAGCCTCCTTCTCACCCGGACACGCCCCGGACACGAGGCCCATTTTGACCTATCCCCTCTTCATCAGCGAAGTGCTCGCCGACCCGCCTGAGGGCCCGGCTGGCGACGCCAATCGCGACGGTCAGCGCGATCCGTATGAAGACGAATTTATCGAACTCTACAACGCCGGTCCCGTGCCCGTTTCCCTAGCCGGTTGGCGCTTGGGCGACGCGGGTTCACTAAGCGATTACTTCCGCTTCCCACGCAACGCCGTCATTGAACCCGACTCCTACGTCGTCCTCTTCGGCGGCGGCAACCCTTTAGGATTCACCATCCCCGTCTATACAGACGACGGAACCATCGGCGATGGACTGACCAACTCCGGCGAGTCTATCCACCTAATTGACAATCATGGCCATGAGGTCTCGTTCCTCTTCCAAGCTACTTGGCCCTACGCTCAATCCCTGGTCCGCATTTCACCGGATAGCACCGCGTTTGTCCCGCACCAAACCGCCTCGCTGACCCAAGCCTCCTTCTCTCCTGGACGCGCCATAGACGCGCCCTCTGCATCCGCAGCCAAAATCTCTGCAATGGCCTCGGCAACCTCGCTCCACGTGTGGCCCAACCCCTTCAACGCAACTGCTCACTTCGGCTTCTACCTCCGCCAAGCCGCCGTCGTCCACGTAACCATCTACAACATCCAAGGCCAACTTGTGCGCGCGCTGGTGGATGCGCCGCTGCACGCGGGTCTGCACCAGATGCGATGGGATGGCCGCGACGAACGGGGCTATTGGGCGGCGACCGGTCTGTACTTCGCTCGTTTCCACATCGCGCATAGCCCCCCGCACTACGCCAAACTCCTCCTCCTCCGCTGAGACTCCATCCCACGTAGGTTGTGCATTAGCCACCTCAGTTACATATTGATAAGACGTACTCATCGGTGAGTACGCTCTTAGCAAGGCTTGATCGACCAGCGGTTTTAAAACTCTTCTATAGGTCACTTGATGGGTGCATCCTTTCTAATCATTCCTAGCACAGAACGGTTTTAAGAGCCTGCCTAATCCGGCAAAGGTCATGTTCTGCCTCTGCTACAGGTACCTCGCTCTGCTGATGCTGCTCTCGCTCCCATCCCTCGCCGCAGCCAACGTCATCATCAGCGAGGTGCTCGCCGACCCGCCTGAAGGATCGGCTGGCGACGCCAACCGCGACGGTCAGCGCGATCCGCATGAAGATGAGTTCATCGAACTCTACAACACCGGCTCACGTCGCGTCTCCCTAGCCGGTTGGCGCTTGGGCGACGCGGGGCCCCTCAGCGACTACTTCCGCTTCCCAGCCAAAGCCATCATTGAACCCGGCTCCTATGTCGTCCTCTTCGGCGGCGGCAATCCGGCTGAGTCCACCATCCCCGTCTATACCGATAATGGAACCATCGGCGATGGACTAACCGACAGCGGTGAGGCCATCCATCTGATCAATAAACGTGGCCACGAGGTCGCGTTCTTCTCCCATACCCCTTGGCCCGACAATCAATCCCTCACCCGCATTTCACCGGACAGCAGCGCATTTGTCCCGCACAAAACCATCTCGCCGACTGAGGAGTTATTTTCGCCTGGACATGCCCCAGGAACTCGGCCCCCCTTGGTCTACCCCCTCATCATCAGCGAAGTACTCGCCGACCCGCCTTTGGGCCTAGCCGGCGACGCGAATCGCGACGGTCAGCGCGATCCGCATGAAGACGAATTCATCGAACTCTACAACGCCGGTCCCGTTCCTATCTCCCTAGCCGGCTGGCGCTTGGGCGGTACGGAGTCCCTGAGCGATTACTTCCACTT
Source organism: Gemmatimonadota bacterium (assembly GCA_028875335.1). Next base: position 12,311 of record JAPPEF010000151.1, on the reverse strand, counting down.
CCCGTCCGACGCCGTCGTTGGCCCCGGCTTGTACGTCGTCCTCTTCGGCGGCGGCAATCCAGCGGAGCTCACCATCCCCGTCTATACCAACGATGGAGCTATCGGCGATGGACTAACCGACAGCGGTGAGGCCATTCACCTGATCGACGATCATGGCCATGAGATCTCGTTTCTCTCCGAGTCCACTTGGCCTGAAGACCAATCCCTCGTCCGCACTTCACCGGATAGCAGCGCGTTCGTCCCGCACAAAACCGCCTCGCCGACTAGAGCACCTTTTTCACCTGGACATGCCCCAGGAACGCAGCCCCCCTTGATTTCCTCCCTCTTCATTAGCGAAGTGCTAGCCGATCCGTCTTTGGGCCTAGCCGGCGATGCCAATCGCGATGGTCGGCGCGATTGGCATGAAGATCAATTCATCGAACTCTACAACGCCGGCCCCGCGCCCGTTTCCCTAGCCGGTTGGCGCTTGGGCGACGAGGGGCCTCGAATTAGCTTCTTTCGCTTCCCGTCCGACGCCGTCATTGAATCCGGCTCGTACGTCGTCCTCTTCGGCGGCGGCAATCCAACGGAATTCTCCATCCCCGTCTATACCGACGATGGAACTATTGGCAATGGACTGCCCAACACCGGTGAAGCCATCTACCTGATCGACGATCATGGCCATGAAGTCTCGTTCCTCTCCCACGCCACTTGGCCTGAAGACCAATCCCTCGTCCGCATTTCACCGGATAGCAGCGCGTTCTTCCCACACAAAACTGTCTCGGAAACCGAGGCCCCCTTTTCGCCCGGCTATGCCCCAGACCTGCCTCCTGAATCAGAAGAGCCGGAAACGCCGTCTATACCTAGCTACCCTCTCTTCATCAGCGAGGTGCTCGCCGACCCGCCTGAAGGATTAATCGGCGATGCCAATCGCGACGGTCAGCGCGATCCCTATGAAGACGAATTCATCGAACTCTACAACGCCGGAGCAGACACTATCTCCTTAGCTAGCTGGCAGTTGGGCGACGCTGCGTCCCTGATCGATTATTTCCGCTTCCCTCCCGGTGCCTTCATTGCTCCCGGCTCGTATGTCGTCCTCTTCGGCGGCGGCAACCCATCGGAGTTCACCGTTCCCATCTATACCGACGACGGAACAATCGGCGATGGACTAACCGACAGCGGCGAAGCCATCTACCTAATCGATAAAACCGGCAATAGGGTCGCCACCGTCTCCCACTCCACTTGGCCCGACGACCAGTCTATCGTCCGCACCTCAGCAGATAGCGCGTTTGTCCCGCACAAAACGGCCTCGTTGACCGAGACCCCCTTTTCACCCGGACGCGCCATAGAAATCCTACCCGGACCAGCGTCCGCAGTACCTAAAATGGCATCTGCAACATCGCTCCGCGTGTGGCCCAACCCCTTCAACGCAACTACCCACCTCCGCTTCTTTCTCAATCATCCCACATCCGTCCACGTGGCTATCTACAACGTCCAAGGCCAACGCGTGCGCACCCTAGTGGATGCGCCGCTCGACGCCGGTGTACACCAGATGCGATGGGATGGCCGCGACGAACGCGGCCATTTGGTGGCTACCGGTCCGTACTTCGTCCGTTTCCACATCGCACATAGCCCCCCACACTACGCCAAGCTCGTCCTTATCCGCTAAAACAAAAGCCCCACCTCCCAAGGGAGATGGGGCTTCCACTAGCGAGATTTAGGAATACGTCAGTTTTGATAGGCGCTCTTAAACTCATGCAATAAGACCCGCATCTTCTCCACCTGCTCCACATCCACCGTCTGCTTGCACTTCATGGCCCCCCGGAGCATCTTGTGCAAAAGCACCAGCTTTTTGGTATATGCGGCCATTGCTTCGTCTCCTTCTTCCACCTCCTTGAGCCGCTGCGTCATAAAATACTGGGTGACGACGTGCTGGATTCTGTTGGCGTGCTCTTCCTTATTCGCCACCCACCGCGCTAGCTGATTCGCGCTTTGGGCGTCGCTTTGGCCCGCGAGCGCAGCGATTTGCTTCATGGCCTTCTCAATGGTCGTCAAATCTTCCTCTATCGCGGCAAAACGCGCCTCGTCTCCATAAATACCGCAGGGGATTTCACAGTGCGCCAACAGCGGTGCAGTTGTAGCCAAAAGACAACAGGCGATCAGGATTATCAATTTTCCGTTTTTCACAAGGACCTCCTTAGCAAAATAGTTTGTGGATATGGGCAAGGCATTATAGGGCGATTTCGTCGGCAGGGCAATTTTGCGACCGGCCCTAATCGCGCCAAGTGCGCGAGTCTGCGCGGATGAGCCAGCGGTTGATCTCACCGTCCGCGTCCAAATCGACGGCTTCCTCTAGTTGCGCCTCAAACTGGTGGTCGGTCACTTGGATGACCGGCGGCCAACGGAAGTGCTGCAAGTCCCGAGCCTCCATCCCGAGCGAGTCCAAGCTGGACGCATAGTGGCCGCGCTCGCGGCGAAAGCTCTTTTGGCGGTAGTAGATTCCGCGCAAAACGCGCTTGGCCTCCTCGGCGGCTGCCGGGCGAAAGGGCACCTTTTGCCGCCCGACGACCTCAGCGGCAAATTGCACAAATCCCCACTTTTCCGGGTAGTGCATATTAACCAGCCCTTGCGGCGACCAAACCCAGTTGTCTGGGCTGCGGCCCTCTATTTTGACATACTTGCCCACATCGTTGGCCAAGGCCCATTGCACCCGCGAAAAATTGATCCGCCATTGATCGCCATCCATAGGCGGCACCTTCTTGTGCGTGGCCTCGGCCAGCACGTCCCATGGAAAGGCCATCTCCACCGACCACCCCTGGTCCTCGTCAGTGGGGTCATTAATGCTGCCCCACACGCGCACGGCCGTTTGCAGGCCGGCGATGTCCCAAGCGCTTACGTAAGGGCCGCCGTCGCGGTAGGGCTTGATCAGCAACAAATCCCACTCTGTGCCGAGGGCATTGATCTCAAACTCGTAGTATTGGTGCGTATCGCCGTCCGGGTCGATAAAGACCTCGAAGTCGTTTTCTTGGTAGATCGTCGCATCGCGCATAGCGATGGTAGCCCACACGTGCGGCTCCTCCAGATCGGCGGCTATGTATAGATACTCGTCGTCCCATAGCATCTTGGCCCGCGTCTGCAGGCGCGGCACTGGTTTGCGCTCGCCCTCAATATCGACGAAAAGCTCGGTCCAATCCGCCCGCTGCCAAGACGGCTCGTCGAGATTGCCGTCGATGTCGATGGCCCCAGCCGTGCGATGCGCCACATAGGTCCGCGGCTCAATGCTCTCTACGTACTCGATATCAAAGCGCGGTTGCCCCTCGGCGACAGAGGTCAGCAAGGCCGCGCCCAACATAGCCCAGTGCAACATAGCTGCTCCTTTGTTTGCTCGTTCCTCAAGCCTGATGCCGTTGCATCAATATATCACTTTGCGCTACTTTTGGAATGTGCAATATCAACAATTCACCTCAAAACAGACTCACGCCATGACCGACAAAATAGCCCTCTACAAGAGTGGCATGAACAAATTCGTCCAGCAAGACTTCGTCGGCGCTTTGGACGACCTAGCCCAAGCCATCGCCCTCGACCCGCAATTTGCCGATGCCTACCAAGCTATGGCGCATTGCCACGAGAAGTTGGGCGACCTCGACCAAGCCCTCAGCGCAGCGCAAAAGGCCGCCGAGCACGACCCCGACGACTTCCTCGTCCACACCAGCCTCTCCATGTTCTACCAGCGCAAAGGCATGATTGCCGAGGCCGAAAGAGAAAAGGCCATCGCCGCCAAGCTGCAAATGGAGAACCCCTTGTAAGCTCGTGCAACTCGGCCCCCACCAGCTCAACCCCTTCAAGGAGGATATGCCCATCCTCACCCTAGCGCCAATGGCCGGGGTGAGCAACTGGGTCTTTCGCCTTATCTGCGCGCGCCTCGGAGCGCGGCTGGTCGGGGTCGAGTTTATCAACTGCCGCACCATCGGCATCCGCTCGCGCAAGAGCATGCAGATGCTCGACTTTTCCGACGCGCCTATCTACGCCGACACCGGCATCTCACTGCTGGCCGCGCAAATCTACGGCAACGACATCGATCTGATCGCCAATGGAGCGCGGGAATTCGAGCGGCGCGGCGCGCAGGTGGTGGATATCAACTTTGGCTGTTCCGTACCCAAGATCGTCGCCAAAGGCTGCGGCGCGGCCTACTTGCGCGATCTCGATCGACTCTATCAAGCCGTCGAGCGCACGGTCAAAGCCGTCTCGGTTCCGGTCATTGTCAAGACGCGCCTAGGCTGGGACGAAGAGGAGATCAATATCCTCGAAGTGGTGCGCCGCTGCGAGGACGCCGGAGCCCAAGCCGTGGCTATCCACGCCCGCACTGTCGTGCAAAAATACAAGGGTCAGGCCAACTGGCACTGGATCGGCCGCGCCGGCGAAGCGTCTTCGCTGCCCATCATCGGCAACGGCGACGTGCTCACCCTCGACGATGCCCGTCTCATGCAGCGGGAAACAGGCTGTGCTGCGGTCATGGTTGGTCGGGCGGCCCTAGCCAATCCTTGGCTCTTTTCCGGCCGCAACGGCGCAACCCTCACCGAACGCATCAACTTAGCGCTGGAGCAACTGCGCCTGATGGCCGCGTACAAAGGCGAGCGCGCCGGCGTCCGCGAGACGCGCAAGCACCTCGCGCTCTACTTCAAAAGCCTGCCCCGCGCCTCCGAGCTACGCCGCCGCCTGCTGACAACCGTTTCTTTGGCCGAATTGGCCGACCTGTTAGCCGAGTGGAAAGAACCAGCCGCCGAAGAAGCCGATCTCACCCTGTCGGCAGCCGAAGCCGAGGCGCTGGCGTGGGGCGGAAACGGGTAAAAAAATTGAACGGAGCTAGGCCGCCAAGCCTTGTTTTAGTCTAAGACTTCATTATGCTATCAGAAGCTATTGGGAGTTCATTATTTTTGAGACGAAAATCGATCGCGGTCGCTCACTTGGGGCTGGCTATAAGCGAAAGGAGCAGGCAATGACGGAACATGACTTGCCAAGAGTCAAAGACGTTATCGAAGAGACTTTGAGAGAACGATGCGGTGACGTGTTTGAACTGATTGCGGTAAGACCGGACTTCAATGAATACGGCGACGAGATCCTTGTTATCAAAGCTATCTTCAACGAGGACCGCCTCGGTGCTCAGCGAACCTCTGGCCTGATACGTCACCTGCGCCCCAAACTCGCGGAGGTGGGCACGGAAGCGTTCCCGGTTATCTCATTTATCGCCAAATCCGAACTGCGGGACCGCGACCTTGAAGCCTTCCGATCTTATTGAGACGGCGAGAGACTTGGCGCGGGCTAAGAGTGGCAAGCCCCGGCAGGCGAGCCTTCGCCGGGCCATCAGCACGATCTATTACGCACTGTTTCATTGCTTGGCACGAACTTGTGCAGACACGGTTGTCGGGGGCCGAGGGGCCGACCGAAGCAAGTTCGCGTGGCGTCAGGCATATCGGGCGTTGCAGCACAGAACGACCCGATCTCGATGCGAACACCAGTAACGGATCAAGAGTTTTCCGAATGATATTCAGGACTTTGCGGGTATGTTCGTCGAAATGCAGGATAAACGCCATCGTGCGGATTACGACCCGGATGAGGTTTCTTATAAATCCGAAGTTCTCGAAGATATAGATGAAGCGGAGGATATCCTCAGTCGCTTTCAGAAAGTGCCCGTCAAGTATCGGCGAGCCTTCGCAGTCTATGTTTTGCTTGAACTCAGGAAGGACTGATCTGCCTCGTGAATCTAAATGCGCTGAGGGGACTGTCCTATACATCATCCTGAATATCTTCGTTGTTGTCAGGTTGGTTCACCACCAAGGTATGACCCAGCACCTTCTGGGTCATAACCTGTGCCTGCCGTAGCTCGTGTAGCGGCATGGCGGCCCGCAACTCGGCCTTTTTCGCCTCAATGCGCTGACGGCGCTCCGGCGTGAAATCTTTGGTCAACTCACTAAAGAGACGGCGTCCGCTCATAGGATCAATCCTTCCTTTCGCAGGGTTTCAAGATTGTTCTATACTAACATTATGGATACATTCACGGAAATTTAGCTCTAAGGCATCATAAAGAAATGAAAATCAAATCCATCGACCTAGTCCGCATCCAGCGCCCCGACGGCCCTTCGCTCCGCGCCCGTTCCCAAGCTGGATCGACGCTTTCTGCCTCAACGGCCCCTGCCCAGCAGAGCCAACCCCGCCGCAAGGCTTGGCCCACCGAAATTGAAGTAGCCAACCCGATGTCGCGCTTCCCGCGTTTCAAGCCCCGGCGTCAACTCTACGGTGCCCGCCAATGGCCCGGCTTCGCAGTCAAAGTCACAGCCGAGGACGGCACTTGGGGCTTGGGCACGGCGGCTGGTCGGCCTACTGCCGCTGTAATCGAAGATGCCTTCGCCCACATCCTCATAGGCGAGGACTGCCTAGCCATCGACAAGCTGTGGGACATGATGTTCCGCGTCTCCAAACCCTTCGGCACCGTCGGCATCGCCACCGTCGCAATCAGCTCCGTGGACCTAGCGCTGTGGGATCTGGCCGGCAAGCTGCAACAAAAGCCCGTGTACCAACTCATCGGCGGCCCGGCCCGCGAGCGAATTTTCACCTACGCCACCGGCGACGACGTCGATTGGTACCGCGAACTGGGTTTCAAAGCCTTCAAACTCCCCTGCCAATACGGCCCCGCCGATGGCCTGTGGGGCCTAGACCAAAACGAGCGGCGAGTTGCCGAAGTCCGCGAGTTGATCGGCGACGATTGCGATCTCATGCTCGACTGCTACATGGCCTTTGACGTCGAATACAGCGTCCGCCTAGCCGAGCGCCTCAGACCCTACAAGTTGCGCTGGCTGGAGGAGTGCCTGATTCCCGAAGACGTCAAAAGTCACATCAAACTCAAAGAGTGCCTGCCCTGGCAAACGCTGGCCAGTGGCGAACACTTCTACACCCACTACCCCTACCAACAGATGATCGAGCACCGCGCCCTCGACGTGCTGCAACCCGATATCCACTGGGTCGGCGGGCTGACCGCCTGTATCAAGATCTGCCACATGGCCGAGGCCGCCGGCCTTGAAGTCTGCCTCCACGGCGGCGGGCGCGACCCCTATGGCCAGCACTTGACTTGGGCAATGCCCAACACGCCTTGGGGCGAATACTACATCGGCTCAGATCCGGGAATTCCACTGGAGGAAGTAGCCGAGCCAGGGGCACTGGTGCCCAAAGACAGCTATCTGGAATTTGTGCCGCGCGGACCGGGTTTCGACTTGGGGATCGAGGAGGATTGGCTGGTGCCATTCGAGGCCTAGGGTCGCTTGCTCAGACGACCGATTTTGCGTATCTAATCTTCTGTAGATACCTGTCTCCCATGAGTCCTGCCCATGCGCCGCATCCTTGCCATACTCTCCCCACTCTTGCTACCCAGCGTTCTGTCGGCGCAAATAAGTACCTGGCAGTTCGGCGGCAGCGGCGGCCTTGCATGGTCGACGAGCGATTCGGTGCGCATCTTCATCGACTTCGATTCCGCTCCTGGGTCCATCCAGCCCATCTACCTGACTTCTGCCCAAACCGTCTTTTCTCACCTCGACAACTGGTCTCCGTGGAAATTTCCCCGCGAAGTCGGCTACATCGATGGCCAGCGGCCCCGCGCTTGGAAGCACGGCTTGGGCGACTCGCGAACCGTACACAATGCCACGTACCTAGTCGATGGCGACAGCACCACCTACAACCCCCCGTCTTCGGACCTGCGGAACTTCGACTGGTTTACCTTTGACGTGGCAGTGCCTGTCCCAGCCACCCGCTTCGGCTTTTTCACGCCACCGCGTGGGTTCCGCTCGGATGGCACCCCACTGGCCGACGATGCGGTGCCCGCCTTTGAAGTGAGCGTTGCCACCGAAGCCGATCCCGAATGGCATGGGCACAACAGCTACGCGCGCATCGGCCCGCTTATCGCCGACGTCGCCGAAAACCTGTCTCCCACCGTGCATATCGACCTGCCCCGTCAATACGTCCGCTTCATCCGCTGGCGGCGCAACGAGTCCGTACTCGATCCGACCTTGGTCGTCCAAGAAAATTCGCTGTCGGGTCAAGCGCGGCCAGGCACCATCGGCGACTTTGAACTCTACGCCCGTGGAGTTCCGCAGCGCGTGCTATATCTATCCAAAATTATCGATCTGGGCGCGGAAGTGAACTTTGGCCGGCTGTTCTGGTCGGCGACCTCCATGCGGATGGTGAACAGCACCTTGGTCCCAGCCCCTGAAGCGGCTGTTGGGTTGCGCGTCGAAGTGCGCACCGGTAGGGATCAAGACCCAAACATCTACCGCGAATTCGACGACAAGGGCCGCGAGGTTGAAGTCTCGCGCCAGCGCTACGAGTTTGAACTCAAGGAGTCGAAAGGCTATGGCTACGTCGCCGGCGAGCGGCCTGGGGTCCGCGCGTCCGTGGCCTACGACGAGGACCACTGGACCTTCTGGTCGCCCGCCTTCTCCGCGTCTGGCCAACCACTCAACCTGCACAGTGGCTCCCATATCCAAGTCAAAATCACCCTCGATAGCGCGGATTTCGACGCCTTTACGCGCCTAGATTCGCTGTGGGTCGAGCAGGCACCCCTCCTAGCGCGCCAGATCGTCGGCGAAGTAGCCCGCCTCGACGACCCGCAACCGAGCGGTTTCACCGAAGTGGCCCTAGGGCAGGCGACGAGCTTCAGCTACGATATTCGCGCCGACTTTGCTGCCTCCGAGTCGGGCTTCGACGCGCTGCGCATCCGCACCGGTAGCCGAGTCCACCTTCAGACGCTGGCAATGGGCGACCCATTGGTGCCTGTCGAGCCCCGCCGGGTCGAGATCAACGACGACGAATTCCGCATCGAGTTGCCCGAGCGGGTCCACGCCGCCAACAACGCGCCCATCCGCATCGAGTTCACGACCGATGTCTTCGTCTTCGCCACGACCTTCGAAGGAGAGGCTATCGACACAACTACCGAACGCCTGCCCCAACCTATTCGGGGCGGCGATGCCACGACTGCCGTATCTACCAATAGCTTGCGCGTACTGAGTGCAAAGACCGGCTCCGTCAACGCCATCCAGAACCTGCGCTTTTCAACGCCGGTTTTGACCCCCAACGGCGACCGTGTAAACGACCTAGTCCAAGTTTCTTATTCCCTCTTCCGCCTACCTGCTAGCGTACCCGTCGAACTACGAGCGTATTCTCTGGACGGCCGGCAAGTCGCACGCCTATCGTTTGCGCCGCAGGCTGCTGGACCGCAGCACCTTCGCTGGGACGGACGAGACGCGCAGGGACAACTCCTGCCGCCCGGCCTCTACCTGCTCGAAGTGGCGCTGCAATCTGACGAGATCAGCGATCGCCTGCTGCGCCCGCTGGGCATCGCCTACTAAAATGCGCTTCCTCGTTGCCTTTACAGCTTGGCTCGCCTTGTCGGCTATTCCCGGCTGGGCTGAAATGCTGAGTTTCGACAGCGCAGAAAAATGGCAAAGCTGGACCATGCCTGCCGGGTTGGTACAGGTGGATGCAGAGGGCGTACTGCGCCTGACCAAATACCGCAAGGAAGTGGATGCCATCCGCGACGCCCATCTCTTCACCCATTCCACTCAAAAACGCGGCGAAGTGGTAGGCGGAATCTGGCAGGTCGGCAGCGGCAGTGCGACATCCGCAAACGCCATTGACGGCGATCCCGCGACCTTCTGGCAGCCCGACCCGGCTGACGAACTCAAAAATTGGTTCCTCGATATCGATTTGGGCCGCGCCGTGCTCGCCCGCCACATTCGCCTGATCTTCCCCGACCAAGAAGGTGCCCGACCGCTGCAGCAGTTCACCGTCTATGGCACCACCGGTGCGCGCATCCAAGCCACGGCCGATGTCTTCAAATACGAGCCGGTCTATCGCACCACCCTACCCAACCGCGCCACTTCTCTGACCATTCCCCTCGAGTATCCGGCCGCCGACACCGTCCTGACGGTCGATCCAGACATGGCCATTGATCGAACCTTTGAAAACCGCTACCAAGTGATTCAGTACATCAGTATCGTCGTCGAAGACCAGAGCCCAGATGCGGCACTCGCCGAAGTCGAAATACTCACTGTGGGCGACAATATCAGTATCGGCACTGCCGAGCGCGGCACCTTCCTCAACGGCACCGTAGCCGCGGCCCCAAATAACCTCTTTGACGCCGATATCAACACCACCAACCTCATCACCTCTGGGCGCGGCGACCAAGGTTGGGAGAAGGCCGGCACCTGGTTCTACGTCGATCTAGGGGCCGTGTTCTTCGTCGATGAACTGTTCCTCTACGTACTCCAACCTTTTGAAGGCACTGCGGGCCATCACCGCGGCTCGGCTGGCCCAGGTCACAACATCCTAGTCTCGGACGGCTCGCTCAGCGTGGGCACTTCCCTGCCCGTACCTGCGCCGCTCGACTACGGCAACCTGCTCACGCATGTCAATCCCAAAGCGGATGGCCTCTATCGCATACGCTATAAATTTAGGCCGCGCAGGATGCGCTATATGTTCTGGCACGGCCTGACCGACCGCGATTGGCAAGAATCCAAATGGGGCGAGTTTATGCTGTTCTCGCCGGGCTATCCCGCTCAAGTCTCACTGCGCTCCGGCTTTATTGACCTCGGCCAGATCGCCGGCGACGAGCGGCCCAAAGTCATCAAGGCACTGCACTGGGACGCCGATCTGCCTCCAGCAGCCAGAATGCAACTGCGCTCGCGTTCGGGCAACGCGCTGGCACCGGTCTTTACGTTCCACAACAAGATCGGCGAAGAGATCACCGAAGAAAAATGGAACAGCTCGCCCAAAGTGCTGCGCGGTGCCATTGACACTGCGCTAGTCGTCGGCGAGGACTGGGACGCTTGGAGCAATGTGTACCAGTTTTCCGGCGAGACCTTTAAATCGCAAAGCCCGCGTCGCTTCGTGCAACTGGAGCTGATTCTCGCCACCGACAACCCCGAGGTTGCGCCCACAGTCAACGAGCTGTCGATCGAATTCGACGACGCGCTACTCCAAAGCGCTCGCGGGCGCGTCGAGCCGCGCAGTGCTCCACCCAACGAGGAGACTGCCTTCACCTATACCCTGTTGCCCAGCGCTGGCCCCTCTGACGTCGGCTTCGACCTGATGCGCTTCGACCTGCCGGGCCCGCTCAATCTGCCCAGCGTGAGCGTGGAGAAGAGCACAGCAACCGTCTCGCCGACGTCGGCCTCCCTGCGCGGAGACTCCCTGCTCATCGCTTTACCCGAACCAGTCAGAGACGATTCGGTCCGCGTCCACTTTACCACCCGCTTAGTGCGCAATGCCACGCTCTTTGCGTTGGACTTAGGCTCCAGCGCGCATCCGGGCCTCTGGCAATCGGTCGAACCGACAGCACGCCGCGCCAATATCGTCATGCTTCCTGAACTGACCAGCAGCAGCCAGCTCATCGACGACTTCTTCATCTCCTCGCCGACACTCACGCCCAACGGCGACGGCATCAACGATCAGCTAGAGGTGCGATTCATCGTCCTCAAAGTCGAAGGCCGCGAGCCGCGCGTGAATGTCTTCGACCTCGCCGGGCGCGAAGTAGCCGTCCTTGCCCCAACCACCGAGGGTTTGCACCGCCTCTTCACTTGGGACGGCACCCAAGCCAGTGGCGCAGTCGTAGAGCCTGGCATCTATGTCCTGCGCGTCGACCTCGGTGCCGACGCCGGTGACGATACCATGCTGCGCACCATCGCCGTCGCCTATTAGCACCTCCTATCCCAGCAGTGATTATTTAACTGATGTTCCGCATCGTCCTGACCGTATGCTAGGCGCTGGCAGGATAGAGATGCTTCGACTCCGCTTCGCTGCGCTCAGCATGACACCGACAACACCTGTCATGCTGAGCGCAGCGAAGCATCCCATACCTAAGGCGCGTGCATAACATCAGTTATTTAATTCGGCGCATAGCTTTTTTTGCGTTATCTTCTCGCTAGCGTTTCACCTCGACGGAGGTACAGTGCCCGATGCGCAGTGCTTGGTCTTTAATCCTAGTTCTCGCCGTCGCGCCCAGTCACGCTCAGGTAGCAAAGTGGCAACTGGGCGGTAGTGGGGCGGCGTGGGACCAGCGCGACTCCCTCCAAGTCCTCGTCGATTTCGCCGACGGTGCGATCCAGCCGCTCTATTTGCAGCCAGATCAAAACGTCATTCACCTGCTGGAAAACTGGGAATTCTGGCGCGAACCCTCCCTGCACAACCTCGGCTACGTCGATGGCCAGAAACCCCGCTTCTGGAACCGCTGGGGCGGCGCCGGCGGCGATCCGACCCAGAGCGGCGTATTCTTAGTCGATCGCGATTCC
>JAPPEF010000206.1 GCA_028875335.1 Gemmatimonadota bacterium | reverse complement strand
CCGATATGCGATAAACGTACAGGCCCGGGGGTACCCGCTCGCCGTTCTCGTCCCGCCCATTCCAAGAAAAGCGCAGGCCGCCGCTGTGCTGTTGCCCGTCGTGGATTATCCGTAGCGGACGGCCGGACAGGTCGAAAACTGCGAGACTCAAGGGCACCTCTTGGGTTACCTGCAATAGCTTGAAAGAAAAGTGAATCTGCTCGTTTATTCCATCGCCATTGGGAGTGGCAATCTTCGGCTGTACCTCCAGATCGTCCAGTAGGCGACGGGAAATTGAGGTGCGGACCGTGAGTACCTCGCTCACTATCTCGCTGGCTGCATTGCCGCGATTGATAGGTTGCGCCAACTCCAAGGGGCGCTGCGAGTCCCGCACCCAGCCGCGGAAAGTCGTGCCGTAGCGCAGCACCGGAGCGCGGAAGAATACCTCGATCACCCCACCGGAATCCCCAGATGTGCGCGGGGGAAACAAGGAGACTGCAAAGCGCAGCGAATCCGGCGCGATGTGCACGGCGAAGCTGTCCAAGCCAGTGGCCTGGACCGAATCCACGCTAGCCACGCCAAAGGGCGCGTCGATTTCCACTCCGTCAAAACCAGAGTGCTGCGCGCGAATGATGGGCTGAATGGCATACCTAAACGACGCGATCTCGCCCAGAGTGACTTCGGGGGGATATATTTCGCCTAGCACCTCCTCGGCGAGCGGTGGCTTGGTCGCCGAGAATTCGATGAACTCTAGCTCACCGCCCTCACTGCCTACGGGCAAAAAATCGACCCGCAGTTGCAAGACCGAATTGGGGCCGGGCGAGGCTATGGCAGTGCCGCTGCTGTCGGCGAACGCATAGGGCGACGACCAGAAGCTCCAGTTGTCAATGTCGTAGGTAATTTCGCCGGCCTCGCCTGGTTTGAGAAAGAGGTAGTTCGTAGCGTCGAGAGGCTGGCCTTCTCCGTCGAGCGACGTAACTTCATCGCCCCGACCTGTGAAGCGCCAATACACGTTTGGATCGAGATCCTTCCCGGCCCGCGATTGGATCCAGACGCGGGCGCGTGGGTCTTGGCGGCCGCGCCAGCGGATGTCGCCCCACACGGCCGGCTCGCCGAGGTCGATAAATGGGCTGACGTACGATGCTTGGTGCGCGTAGCCTACGCCATAGACTTCCACTTCGCCGATGTGCAGGGCCTTGGGCGACGCGCGGAGGAGCAACAGCCCCACGCTGCGAGCGAGGGCCGAGGGAAAGCGCACGTCTATGGTGTCCTGCACGTTTTCGGGCAGCTCAAAGACGAGCTGGCCGCCGACGCGGGCGGCGCCATACCCCGATACGGTGTCTTTCTTCTGCACGCCTAAGTCGGCACTCACGTACAGCCCGTCGGGATACAGGCCGCTCTCGGCGGCGACGATCCGCACCCTGTTGACAAAAAACAGGCCGCCGAGGTCCATGGTAACGCGCCGCGACTCCAAGTAGCGCTGGCCAGTGAACCGACTCTGAATGCCTTCCACCCATTCCCAGAACGTCGTCGGATCGGCGTCGATCATGTTCTTGGAGAGATCGGTGATGGAATAGCTCGCTACCCCACTCACCCGCACGTAAGGCCCCCCATTCCGCTCAGGGCTAGTGAGGGCAATATTGGTCGCCGGCGTTAAAAAGATCGGCCGCAGCATTCCCGCGGCGAGGGCCTCTGTGTCGAGGCTTTGCTCCTCCTCGAAGTCGCTCCAAGACAATTGATGGAAGTTCACTCCGGCCCCGCTCGGGGAGGGCAAGTCCTCGCCGCCGATGCGATAAATCTCCACGGCCCCGCCTCTTCCCAGCGCGAGCGCGGCGAGCGCGAAGGCTAATAGCGTCCTTTTTCTCATGGCGTCCGCACCTTAGTCGAGCCCGGCATAGACCGTCACAAATTGGGATGCGCCGGTAAAGGCGTCTTCTCCCTTGCGGTCGATGCGGCTGACTCGCAGGCCCATCTGGGTGGTCAAACTGTACCCTAAATACGCGCCTGTATTGGAATACTGGATGGCAAGCACCGTCTCTCGGTGATCTGGCTGCAAGCCCAAGGCCCGCACTTTTTCCTCGTCTTCGAGCTGGCTGAATATGGTGTACTCCAATCCAGCCCTCAGTTCGGAGCGGGTCAAGATTGCGACCTCGCCGATCAAGAACAAGAGTAGGGCGTTTTCCTTGCGCACGGGATCGTTGCTCAGCAGCGGCGCTTCGCGGCGGTGTTCGTTCTTGATCTTGGGGGCCAGCAGCACGCGGCCGATAGTGCGCCGGTACTCGGCCTTGTTGATCAGACCGAAGAACTGGAAGTTTTCGCGCATGTCCGGCTGTGCTTCGTTTTGGTGCCAGATGTCGTATTTCAACTTGTTGGTGACAGTAAGGCCCGGGATGCTGGTGTAATCGAAACTGGCAAATGCGGAATTGATGTAGGTGTTGGGCGCGGCCAAGGGGTCTTCTATCCGCTGCAATGCACCCGGGGCACCGGTCGGCTGTACCCACTGGACGACATTGTCGGTGATCTCGTCCTCTACCCGCTTAAACATGTCGAAGACGCGGATTCGACCCACGCCGGCGATGTCCTTGTCCCACGTAACAATCCCATACGCGGTTTGTTCGCGCTTTTTAGCCGAGAGCATGCGCTCCCGTTTGTAGCCGGCGGTCAGTCGCATCTCGGGCGTGAAGTGCATCCCGACATAAGCATTGTAGCCGCGGCGGTTGCGGTCGTAGGGATAATCCGGGTCCTCGTCGTTTTCAAAGCGGTCGATCCAGAAGTTGTTGTTCATGTCCATGCCGAACAAAAACTCCGGGCGATCTACGTGGTAGCGCAAGAAAGGCTCCTCGTAGTCGG
>JAPPEF010000093.1 GCA_028875335.1 Gemmatimonadota bacterium | reverse complement strand
AGGTCAACAAATTGCGCGGATCAAAAATCCCAAACAGCGTCGTCCCCCGCAGCGGTGCGGTGACGATCTGCACCTCATCCTCGGCACTATCCATCGTCACTGTCAGCGCGCGCCCCGGCAACTTGCGCTCCCCATTGATCCCCCAGTCCGGCGCATCCGTCACCATCCCAGTCTCCGCATCGAGCCGATACGCTTCCAACCGCACCGGCTTCGTGTAGATGATACCCGACTCAACTCCGGGAATGGCAAACCGTCCCGAGTCATCCGCCGCCGCCCAAAAATCCGGCCGCACCCCAGCCAACGTCGGATGGCGCAGCCGTAGCCGCACCAACGCCCCAACCGTAGGCTGATCCGGCAGATAGCTGCGCGGCCCGTAGTGGACCACCTCCCCACCAATGGTGCCAAACGCATCGTTACCCCAAGCCCACGGCTCCAGTTCCGGGTCGTCAATAAGCGCGGGCAGCACGCCCTGCAGCAGCGCAACTTGATCGCCCAACCAGTCAAAGTGCACCGCCCCAGAATAATCGTCGGGCGCATCAAAGCGGGCACGACTGTCGTTGACCGTGCAAAAGGCCAACGCTGGACATCCCGTGAGGGCCGCTACCGCCGCATCCAATGGCACCGTCAGCCCCATTCCCCCCAAACCCTGGCGGGCAAAGTCCTGCTTCAGGCCATTGACCAGCACCCGCTCGCCCCCCAACGCAGAGTCTTCGTACGCCGTTACCAGCTTCAGCAACCGCTCGGTAATCGGCGGCGCGAGCAAGGAGACGCGATACGGCTCTTTCGGCCTAAACGCCCCGAGTCGCGGGCTATGCGACGACAGATCCAACCCCACCAAAAAGCGCGTCTCCAGCGCACTGAGCCGCCGCAAAAGCGCAGTCTCCTCCACCTCGTCCTCCCGCTGCCCTGCAGCTGCTAGCAACAACGGCGCGAAATGGCGCATCCCCGCCATGTTCTGAAAGTGCCCGGCCATCCACAGCAACGCGACCGTGCGCTTGGGCGGCCGCTCGACAAACCCCCGAGCCAATTCCAACAGCGCCGCCGCACTCGCCGCTTGCTCGGCCCCCGGCGCTAACGCTGGCACCGGCGACACCGCGTCGTAATGCGCGGCGAGGAAAATGACCTCCTCTTTCAGCGTCGCATCTTGCCCGGGAATCACGGCGACCAAATTCTGCGCCGTCACCTCCCGCCACGTCATTCGCCCCCGCAAGCGCACCTGCGCCCCCGACCTTGCCAACACCCGCAAACGTTCCGCCACGTCTCTGCGTGCATATAGCCGAGGCAAGTCGGCCGGCACGTCGAGAAACTTTTGCTCTGCTTCCTTGCGATGCGCCCCGGCCGATTCCAAGAACACCACGGCCGCAGCCCCCAAGTGAAACGCATCCACCCAAGCTGTGCCCGAGACGTAGTCGAGCAGGACGATCCGCTCGGCCACTGGCTGTCCTTCAAGTCGGCTACCATCCCCGCCATACACCAACTGCCCTTCAAGTCCTTCGGTCGGCAAGGTCGGCGTCCGCACCAAATTCGGCCAGACGCCGAACAATTCGAGCCGCTCGCCTGCGCATTCGAGCCAGAATCCCTCGTCGATCGGCACCAACACCGGAAACTCGTGCCGGTAGATCTCTGCTATCCCCAAGCTCTCTAACTCGGCGACCAGCCACTCGCGGGCCGTTGTGGCCCCCGGATAGCCCGTCATCCGCGAGGCGGGAGCGGAAAACGCCTCCACCGTGCGCCGCAGACGCGCTTCTCGCTCGGACTCGGCGGCAAGCGCCGGGCTTGTGAGCAGCAAAGCTATTAAAAAAAGGAACGCCCCCGTGCTTAACACCCAGAGGCTTATTCGGCTAGCCAATTGCCATTGCCTTTTGCAAATTTTCTGCCGTTACCAATCCTCTGACAGATCGGCGAAAGTTGGGTTGGTGGTTCTTATCAGATCGAGTTTTCTCTTTCGCGTCCATCCCTTTAGCTGTTTCTCTCTTGATATGGCTTCGCGGATGTCGGATGTTGCTTCAAAGTATATCAGTCTATTGATGTTATATTTGCTTGTAAAACCTGGAACTAGCTTGTGTTTATGTTCATAGATTCTTCTTTGCAGATTGTTGGTAACACCTATATAGAGGGTTCCTGATCGATTTGTCATGATGTAGACGAAGTATTCGTTCACTGATCGTATCGTCTCATATTCCATTCTTGTCATGCTGAGGAAGCCGTCAGGCTGACGAAGCATCTCCTACCTCAACAGCCTACCAAAAATCATCTAACTAAAAAGAAAAACTCCCTAGAAAGAGATTCTTCGCTGCGCTCAGAATGACAAAAATGCTTCCCCCGACATGTACCTCTGTCAAGCGAAACATTCTCTCCGCATTCCCTCACCCCCAAAGCTTCGGCAACTGCTCCCGCAGCGTGACAAACGAGAAATAGCCAAAGAAGGCGCAGGCCCAAATCAAGGCCACAAAGCGCACCGGATGCATGGCCAACGCTCCTTTGAGCACACGGTTGTTCTGCCACAAGAGCAATACCGAATACAGCAGCATGACTCCCGCATTGAGTGAGGCGCTCAAGACCAGCAACTGCACCGGCTTATTGAAGTCCGAGAGCATAATCAGCACGCCGAAGAGAATCTGCGCCCACAGCAGGATGAAGTAGAGCCGGTTCCGCGTCCACTTGGTGTGTTCGCGCAGCCAGTTCGTCTTAATGATGTCGGTGGAGATGCGCGCACAGGCGTCCAACAACCCCAGCTCGGTCGTCAGCAAAATGGCAATGCCCATCCAGTTGAACAGGTGCTTGAAAAAGCTGCCGTGCTCCTGCGCGATAAAGTCGCCTTCAGCCCCAATAAACC
>JAPPEF010000085.1 GCA_028875335.1 Gemmatimonadota bacterium | reverse complement strand
GACCGGCAACCGTAGGGGCGTGTCAGGCACGGCTACAGTTGTCTATGTAGTGCGTGCCGTAGCCTCGGCGGATGAACTTCTGTAGGCAGTAGTTGGCTTCTGAAGGCGTGCGGCCGGAGGCGACGCCGTAGATGGCGTGGCGGCCGTGCTCGGCGAGCACCTTGGCGAAGCCTTGGGCAGCGCGGTCGAGCGCGGTGTCCCAATCGGTGGGGTGAAGCTGGCCGTCCTCGCCGCGGACTAAAGGCTGTGCGAGCCGGTCGCGGTGCTGGACGAAGTCAAAGGCAAACTGGCCCTTGATGCACAGCGCGCCCTCGTTGGCCGGGCCGTCCATTGCCGGTTGGATGCCGACGAGTTTATCCTCTTTGGACAGCAGATCCACTGAGCAGCCAACGCCGCAGTACGGGCAGACCGAGCGGGTTTTTTCGATCTCGCCGGGCAGGTCGGCGGCGCGTAGGGCTTTTTTGTCGGCGAGGGCACCAGTGGGGCAGGTCTGGACGCATTGGCCGCAGAAGGTGCAGGACGAATCCTTGAGCAGGCCATTGAATTCGGTGGTGATCTGCTTGTGGAAGCCGCGCCCCATCGCGGCAATGGCGTGGTCGCCTTCCTGCTCGGCGCAGACGCGGACGCAGCGGTTGCACGAGATGCACAAGTCGTAGTCGCGCAAGATGAAGGGGTTGTCGTCGGTGGGATGCGCTTGGCCCGATTGCGCGCCTTGGAAGCGGCCGGAGCGGGCTTGGTAGCGATCGGCGAGGTCGGTTAGCTCTTGCGAAGCGTATCCGCGCAGGGGATCCACCTCGACTTCGCGGTTTTCCGAGACGACCATTTCTAGCAGCGTCTTGCGGTGCTTTTCGATGGCCGCAGTCGATGTTTTGACGACCATGCCGGGTACAGCTTGCGACGTGCAGGAGGCGACTGGATTGCGCGCTCCTTCGACTTCGACCACGCAGAGCCGACAGGCCCCAAAAGATTCTAGGCGCGGATCGTAGCAGAGGGTGGGAACGTCGCGGCGATGGCGTTGGGCGACCTCGTAGAGGGTCTCGCCAGGAGCAAAGGAGACTTCTTCGCCGTCTAAGGTCAGGGTGTGGGGTTTCCCATTGGTATTCATGGTATGGTAAGGCTCTCGTTCAAGCGCAGACGCGCTGGGCTACTTGGTCTGGAAAGTACTTGAGGAGACTGTCGGTGATAAAGGGGGCGGCCATGCCGAGGCCGCAGGCGCTGGTGGACTTCATGACGTCGCCGATGTCTGTTACTTCGGAACGCCAAGTTGCTAGGTCCGCAGGCCCTTCGCCATCAAGCCGCTCGGTCAGCCGCTGGGTGCCGATGCGGCAGGGGAAGCACTTGCCGCAGGATTCCTCGGCAAAAAAGGCCATGGCTTGACGGGCAATATCTACTATGTCGCGGCGGTCGTCAAAGGCCATGATGCCGCCCGCGCCGAGCATAGAGCCGCGAGCGCGGATCGCCGGCTCATCGAGGGTGACGTCGAGATCGTCGCCGGCGAGAAAGCCGCCCGAGATGCCGGCCATAGTAACGGCTTGGATCTGACGGCCTAGTCCCGGCCCGCCGGCCCACTCGTGAAGCAAGGTGTTGAGGGGCAGGCCAAAGGGGACTTCGTAGTTGCCCGGCCGCTGCACGTCGCCCGAGAGGCTGATGACCTTGGTGCCTGGATGGCCGTCGAGGCCCAGCGAGCGATACCACGCTGCACCGCGCCGTACGATCTGGGGCACTGAGGCCAAAGTCTCGACGTTGTTGACGGCCGTGGGCAAGTCTTCAAAACCGTGCGTCACCGGGAAGGGAGGGCGATTGCGCGGATAGGGGTGTTTGCCTTCGAGGCTGTTGAGCAACGAGCCTTCCTCGCCGCAGATGTACGCGCCAGCGCCGCGACGGATGTGGAGTTCACAAGAGAAGTCGCTGCCGAGAATGTGTTCGCCGATCAGGTTGGCGGCGCGGGCTTCGGCTAGGGCGTTGGCGAGGATGGCGTTGATTTCCGGGTATTCGTAGCGCAGATAGATAAAGGCGCGGGTAGCGCCGGTGGCGTACGCGGCGAGGAGCATGCCTTCGATGACCGCGTGTGGGTCCAATTCGAGGAGGGCTCGGTCCTTAAAGCAGCCCGGCTCGCCCTCGTCGGCATTACAGACGACGGTTTTGGGCGCGCCCGGGGCCTCGGCGACGGCCTGCCACTTCTGGCCGGTGGGAAAGCCCGCGCCGCCCCGACCAGCGAGTTGGCTATCGGCAATGAGGGCTACCAACTCGGCAGGTTCCCCGGCGAGGGCTTGTTGCAGTGCTTGGTATCCACCGCTTCGGCGATAGCCGGACAGGGTGGCGCGGCACGGAGTGCGGATGTCGGCAAAGACGCATTCCTCGTACCCGCCGGGATTGGGCACGGGCAGGGGCGAGGGGCTAGGTGCAAGGGCCTCCGCGTTGGTTCCGACCAGCACTTGATCGCCTTTTATGACCGGAATGGGATCGTCGCAGCGGCCGGCGCACGGCATGGGCGTGGCACCAGCGAGGCTGGCGCAGAGTGCGTCGGCTCCGCGCAGCGCGCATATTGGGCCGGTGCAGACGCGCGGGGCGCTTTGGCCGGGCGCTTGGCGGGCGAAGTGGTGGTAAAAGGTGACGGTGGCGAAAAGCTCGGCGAGGGGGACTTTCAAGCCCGTTGATACAGCCCTGAGAGCTTCTTCCGACAAATAGCCGTCGCGGTCGTGGAAGGCGTGCAGAAGCGGCAAGAGGGGAGCAGTTTCGTGCTGCCAGCGTGCGACGAGCGCGTCGTTTGTAGGGGAGATCAAGCTAGGTACCTTTTATTTCGTGGCCGCCGGTAGGCGACCGCGTTGCGTATATAGATTAATAATTTAGGAGTTGCGCCAACGGGGGGCAACCGAGCACGGCGGCTGCGCGTAGGGCTGGGAGCAAGCTGGTAAACGGAGCCGAAGTGCTCAACGCCGTGCAAGCCGCTTGGGCTCTTGGCCCGCGCCCCATCGACCGCGGCCTAGTCGGTGGGGCGCGAGCTTCCCGTTTGTCCCGGCAAAGCGGCCGGAGTGTGCTATCTGAGCAACAGCATCTTGTCGACTGCGAGGAACTTTCCACCGGCTTGGAGGCGGTAGAAGTAGATCCCCGCCGCCACGCTGTGCCCGCTGTCGTCGGTCGCGTCCCACTCCACCCCGTAGTGCCCGGTGCTCTGGTACTCGGCGACGAGGGTGCGAACCGCTTGGCCAACGGCATTATAGACGGTCAATTCCACATCCATCGCGGTCGGTAGCGCATATTTGATCGTCGTCGTTGGATTGAACGGATTCGGATAGTTATGCGATTCAAACGTCAGCGGCGGACTGACGCCCTTGGCGGAGGCTAGGGACGGTATCTCTGCGTCGGTCAGGGTGATGGTTGCCGAGCCGCCAGCCAAGCCTTCAATCGCACTGTTGAGCGCGATCGTCTCGTTGCCCTCGTCCTCGTCGTCGGCGATTGGATTGATGAAGAGGGATACCGCACCGGCTATCGAGTCGGCCGGAATCACGAGCAGCGGATCGAACAGCGCAGAGTAATCCAGATCGCGCTGGGCGGACGAAGCAGCGTCGATGGAGAGCTTCACGGCCGCGTCTTGGGGCAGCGCCTTGCCGTCCAGGGTCGCCGTTATGGTAATCTCGGTCTGCCCGGCCCCCTCCTGTACCGTGTGTGGATTCACCGACAGCGCGATGGACGTACTCGCCGTTTCGTCGTCGTCGATCTTTATATCCGTCTGGGCTGAGCCACCGGATGCGGTGGCCTGCACCCCTAGGAACGTATCGCCATCTACCTCGTCGTTGTCGAAGGGGGTAAGGCGCAGCGTCGTCGTCGCTTGGGTCGCGCCGGCCGCAATGGGCACCGACCCCTCCAGTACTGCGGAGTAATCCGCATCGCGCACGGCCGCTGTGCCTTGGGTGGGCGCGGCAATGGTGAAGTAGATGGTCTCGGCAGCGGGAGCGGCCGCAGCCAAGGTCGCGGTCAGGGTGATTTCCGTCGTCTTTCCATCCTCGCGCAGCGACGAATGCGTTGATGTCACGCTAGCGACTGCAACCACGGGCGGCGGTGCCTCAACGACCGCGATTTTGAAGGTCATGGCCTCGCTTTCAGGCTTGGCTTCGTCGCCGTCAATCACCGTGTAGATGATGGTGGCCGTTCCGACCGAGGTCGGCGTGCCGTCAATCGTCCGCGTGACTCGGTCAAACGACAGGCCGGCGGGCAGAGTGCTTGAGACGCTGTACGTCAGGTCGCCATCGCCGGTAGCTGGCGGCAGTTCGAGTGGTCGCATCGCCTTGCCAACCGCGACCGAGATGTCCGACTGGTTTTCGACGAAGGCCGGGGTTGTGTCGCCTGTCGGACTTACAGCCGCCCACGCACCCGTGTCTTTCAGCGCGATCGTCGCGGTGCCGACCGCGATTTCCTTCTTCTCGTCGTTTTTGGGATTTTTCATCGCCTTTAGGATGATCTTCTCGTCTGCGTCCTCTATCCCGTCGTCTTTTGGGGTGATGGAGATGGTCTGCGATCCCTGCGCTTGGCCGGCCGGAATCGTCACCGAACGAAGGAGCGATATGTAGTCGATATCGTGCGTCGCCGTAGCAGCATCACTCGTATCGAGGGCCAAGACTACGGTCACGTCCTTGGCCAATACCTTGCCGTCTAAAGTTGCGGTCACTGCAATTTCCGTTTCGCCTGCGTCCTCCCTCAGTTCATTATGACTCACCTCCAGCGTTATGTGCTCGCTCGTGGTCTCGTCGTCGGTGATCTTGATCGCCGCGTTCATAAGCGCGGTTCCGACCTTAGCCGTCAGCTTGAAAGCCCGCGCCGCATTCACCCGCTCGTTGTCGATGGGGGTCAGGGTAAGCGCCGTCGTCCCCACGGTCTCGCCCTGCTGAATAGTGAGACTGCCTATGGTCGCGGTGTAATGTGCATCGCGCACCGCCGGCTCCGCATCTGAGAGAAATGCGTTGAGGGCATCGTTGTCGCTAATGTCGTCAACATGAGCCGCCATAGTAAACAGCACCTTGGCATCTGCCGCTAGGGTGTCCTGCAACTCAACCGTCAGCGCGATGTCTGTCGGCCCCTGATCCTCGCGTATCGCGTTAGGGCTCGCCGTCAGTCCTTTAATAGCCGCAGCCGGAGGATCCTTTAGCTCGATTTGGCGGTGGCCAATGGTTATGCGGTCGCCGCGTTGGTTCGTAGCGGACTTACCGTCCAAGTCGATAACATTTAGAGGAACCTCGGCATCTAACGTGGCGTTGGGATCGCGCTTGCCCACTAGCCGGATGATGCCAGTCCCTTTGTTCTTGGGAGTGATGGTAATCGTCGTCTGGCCCGACGCCTTGTTCTTTGGAATTGTTATACGGCCCAAGTTCGTCGCCGTGTAATCCACATCGCGCACCGCGTGATCGGGTGCGGCCTGAATGCCCAAGTTAAAAGTCAGGGGCATGGTTAGCACCCTTCCGTTTAATTCTGCTCTTACGACGATATGGGTCGCATCCGCCTCCTTGCTGAGCGCGGACTTAGAAACCGAGAGGGCGATATTGGTGCTTGCCTTGTCGTCGTCGATCAAGCGCAGAAGCGGCCCGGGGGCGACTGTGTGAACACCGGCATTGCCCGTGATTTGGAGAACGAGGTCGTCTCCGTCGCTTGGGTCATTCTTAGTAGGGTCGTCGCAGGCACCTTCGCCTTCGTCGTGTGCATCATTTCCTTTGCGATCATCGTCAATGGGAATGAAGGTGATCGTCCCAGTCGCTGCGCTCTTGCCCGCTGGAATAATGAGCGTGGGCAGCGTTAGGCGGTAGCGACTGTTGAGTCTAAAATCACAACTCTCTGGGCTTTCGATCTCCAAGGTCACATAGATATCCTTTTCGACGGTCTCGATCTGATCGTCAGCGTAATTTCGGGCTGTTACCTCGATCTCGGTCTCACCGGCATCCTCGCGGACGAAGACAGTGTCTTGGGGGGAGTAGCCGTGCTTCAGCGTTAGCTTAATGTCCGCTCCTACTTCACTAGCCCACCCCAGCGCCACTAGCCACAGCAACAACTGCGTGCGAATCATTACTCAACCTCCTTTTCCACAGGAAAGTATTCCTGCTTGTGAAAGTGGAAATTTTAACGGAGGGACGGTCTTGTCGGTCCTCGGCACACAGAGGGAGCCAAGGCATACGCGGCTGCGAAAATAGAGCCGTACAGACCGCTAGCGCCCGACAGCGAGTGGAGTGCGAAGGTGAGTGGCGGTCCCTTGGCGAAATCCGAGAGATCGCGGCCTAATGAAGGAGGAAATAGGGGAGAGTAAGTATTTGTTTTAAAAAACTTACGGTGTATTGATGGGAAGTCTTAGAACTGGAAGGGAAATGTAGCCACAGCAGTAGGAGCTGCCGGCGACAACGTCGTATTAGGTGTTGGTTATATCTTCCCGGTTATCCCTCGACGAGCGGGAACTCCGTTGTGGTACTACGCCGAAAAGGGTAGTGAAAAAGCAAAGGTGTTGTCAAGGCGGTTGCCGAGAATAGAGCGTCGATTGGGACTGGAGTGCGGTTTAGTGCTCGCACCAATACCTTTAGGCGGGGCATCTGCGAAAGTTTGACACGCATATTTTTACCCTATAAAAATATGCGTATGAGAATTTTATTACGGTTGTATTATATGCGTAGGGGAATGACGTGTTTCGAACTGCTATTGATTTTCATGGGTGTATCACGCGGACGATGTGCCCATCTTCGTCAGCCACGCGTATCGGCCCTTGGAGAATATCGTCGCGGAGATCGAGGCCCTGGTCCGCGACGGACTTGGCGGAGCTTGGCAACTGGAACGGATCGGCTTGGCCGACATCGACGACATAGCCGAGATCGGCCAGAGACTGGACCGTGATGGCGCTAAGAGCAGAACCACCGGCACCCATGATTTCGCCCCCAAATCTCCAGTGGCCTTCGTCAGCGGAGACAGGCACCTTGGCCCCTGCCGTGTAATTCGTGCCTCCGGCCGCGTCGAACGCCTCTAGGGCCAGTGGGCCGTTGAAGTGCGGATCGGCTCCGCCACTATCCTGTAGAAAGCCGAAATCATGCCATAACGGCCCGAATCCTAAAGCATGCCCTATCTCGTGAAGGGTCACCCCCGCTACATACTCTCTACCCCGAGCCACCAATTCCGTATCCAGTACACTATACCCCATATAAGGCAAGGAGGAATCAGCGCGCCAGTTGCACAAACCTCCATGGCCCGAAGCTCCCGTGAGGGACTCGACTGCCACGAAGACCACCAAGTCATCTATAGTCCCCAAAAAACGATGCTCTACCGGCATGCATAGGACGGAGTTGTCGGGTACGGGAACATCCGGCAGGTCGCCCGTAATGACTTCGGTCCAGCGCTTGGCCGCCTGAAGGGCCGCTGAACGGGTATCTGCCGTGGCGGGTCCGACGAATACGAGGTCGATGTCGAACGAACGGGGATCCGGAGTTGGCAGTACTGTGACGGCGAGGTCTTGCGACGCGCTCCATCCATTAGAATCGGTCGCGGTAACGACAACCGAAGTATAACCTTCCGCGCGAGGGATCAAGGTTAGTAGGCCCGCGTTTCCTCGGGTGCCAACCAAATGATCGTCATTCGACGTGACTGAATACACCAGTTCATCGCCATCGGCATCCGAAAAGTACTCCGTCACGTCCAATGTTGGCTTTGGACCACCTACTTGCAGGATATGAGGTGGAATTTCTCCTTCGGCAACCGGAAAGTGATCGTCGGATTCGGCGAACAAAACCAGCGGGCTGCCGGTGCGAACTTCAATGCCTGTGAACCCGCTTGGAATCTGGGGAGCATGGTCCAAAACAACATGAGTCGCAGTTGATGAGCTGTTGATCGCCGTAACGTGTGCAGGGACACTTGCGGTATCGCCAGCACCGATCGTGAGCGAAGCAACAGACGCCGAGCCGTTGTGTACCGACAATGCTACGGTGATCTCAAACGGTGCTCCCTCTGCTAGTTGGACGGCAACGTCAGCGGGGCTTGGTGCCAACCGGTTCGCCGCGTCCGTGCGTTTAAGTTCGAGCGTGAACGCGAACGGAACTCCTGGGTTGTGGGCCAAATTGAGCGTTTTGAGGTTAGCGAAGCCGGCGAACACGCCGACGGGCAACTCAGAGATCTCGTTGTTGCCAAGCTCCAGCGTTATCAGGTTGGTCAATCCGGCGAGAGGCGTGAGGTCCGTGATTGCGTTGTCCTCAATCTCCAGGTTGGTCAGGTTGGTCAATCCGGCAAGGGGCGTCAGATCCGAGACTGTGTTGAAGCTAAGCTCCAGGTTGGTCAGGTTAGTCAATCCGGCGAGAGGCGTGAGGTCCGTGATTGCGTTGTCCTCAATCTCTAGGTTGGTCAGGTTGGTCAATCCAGCGAGGGGCGTCAGATCCGAGACTGCGTTGAAGCTAAGCTCCAGGTTGGTCAGGTTGGTCAATCCGGCAAGGGGCGTCAGATCCGAGACGCGGTTGTTATAAAGGTAAAGCGTTGTCAGGTTGGTCAGGCCGGCGAGGGGCGTCAGATCTGCAATGGAGTTGCGGCGAAGATGTAGCCTTATCAGGTTGGTCAGCCCGGCCAGCGGCGTCAAATCCGAGACGCCGTTGTTATAAAGCTGTAGCGTTGTCAGGTTGATCGCATACTCAAGCCCAGTCAATTCGAGAATATCTGAGTCGAGTGCGAAAAGGTGACTCAAAGTCGCCATCTCACTGGCGGTGATTGGAGCGTTGCTTGCCTTGCCGAGTTCGTTTGCAATGGCCGCGTGTAGCTTGGCATCGGGGATGGCAACTGGCGTCTCTTCTCCATCGTCATCGCTAATCACTCCTCTGGCTTGAAGGGCCGGAATGTGCGTGTTGGTCGATGTGTCGCTCAGCGGGTTGCCCCGCACATCAATCCAATTTCCAATGCCCAATCCCGTATTTTCCACCAATGGCGCGAGATTCGAGATGTTGTTGTTCTCAAGCCGCAGTTCAGCCAGGTTGGTCAGCTCGGCTAGGGGTGCCAAATCCGAGATTGCGTTGTCACCAAGCCACAGCGTTGCCAAGTTGGTCAGCCCGGTGAGGGGCATGAGATCCGAAATGGAGTTTGCGTTAAGATACAGCCTTATCAAGTTGGTCAGTCCAGCGAGGGGCGCGAGATCCGAGATGTTGTTGTTTTCAAGCCGCAGTTCGGTCAGGTTGGTCAGTCCGGCTAGGGGTATCAGATCCGAGACGCTGTTTTCGCTAAGAGATAGCCATGTCAGGTTGGTCAGGCCAGCGAGGGACGTGATATCCGAGATGCTGTTGTTCTCAAGCCGCAGCCCCATCAGGCTGGTCAGTCCGGCGAGCGGCGTCAAATCGGAGATGCTGTTGTTAGGAAGGTGCAGCCATGTCAGGTTGGTCAGTCCGGCTAGGGGTATCAGATCCGAGACGCTGTTTTCGCTAAGAGATAGCCATGTCAGGTTGGTCAGGCCGACCAACGGCGTCAAATCCGCAATGGAGTTGCGGCCAAGAGATAGCCGTGTCAGGTTGGTCAGTCCGGCCAGCGGCGTCAAATTCGAGACACCGGTGTTAGTAAGAGTTAGCCGTGTTAGGTTGGTCAGTCCGGCCAGCGGCGTCAGGTCGGATATATCGTTGCTGTTCACATACTTGCCTTCCACCTTGTCTATACCGAGATGTAATCGCGTCAGGCTGGTTGCAAATTCGAGCCCAGTCAGATCGCGAATGCCTGAGTTAGGGGCGTCAAAGCGCGTCAAGGTCGCCATCTCATCGGCGGTGATTAGGGCGTTGCTTTCCTTGCCGAGCGCACTTGCAATGGCCGCGTGCAGTTTGGCATCGGGGATGGCAACCCCACCTTTCCCTGCTCTGCCAGTGCTAACTACCGGAGAATCGCGGCCACAAGCGACAAGGGCCAAAGCACCGCACACAATCAGGGCTGCTGCTTTGTTCAACCATTTGGGCATGATACGATCCTTTCGCGGCCAGTATCAACATGCCCCTCCCTTTTTATGCCGTTTTAATAGGCGGTCGGCTGGTTAGCCGCTGGTTAGTTTGGTCCACAATTGTAGCAAAATCACCACAACGCCCAACACGGCGATCCCCCCCTGTAATTGGTTCAAGCCCTTTCTAACTTCCTTAATCTGACTCGTGAATTCCTTGCTCAACTCGGCTTTGAGTTCGGCGATATCGGTTTTGAACTCGGCTTTGAGTTCGGCCATATCGGTCTTGGTAGCGAGGTGATTGTACACGCCTTCGAGCTTGGCTAGACGCTCTTCGGGGGTTAAAGGGGAATTGGTCATAGCAGGCGGTCTCCTTGAGTTGGAAGGTACAGGATGACGTGGAGCGGTGTCAATGTGCCTGAGGTTAGAAGAGCAATATCCGTGCCCGTTCAAGGCATAGTACTCGCGTGGTAAGGTTGACATCGCGTAGGCCAGCGGCCTTATTTGCGCCCTCTAACTGAATAGCCAAAGGAGCCTGAAAATGCCGGATGTTATCGTCGTTGGAGATGGGCCGGGTGGATTGAGCGCCGCGCTCTTTCTCGCCAAAAACGACATGAGCGTCACTGTCTTCGGCCAAGACAAGACCCTCATGCACAAGGCCATGCTGTACAATTATTTGGGCATCCCCAAGATCGCCGGACCTGAGTTCCAGCAGATCGGCCGCGAGCAGGTGCGCGGCTTTGGTGGGGAGATTCAGGACGTCGAAGTCAGCAGCGTTGAAAAGGGCGAGGGGGGGTTTGTCGTCGAAACCGCTGATGGCCAAAGCCACCAGTCTCAATATCTGATCTTGGTTACCGGGCCGAGCAACCCGCTGGCCGAAAGCTTGGGCGTGGCCAAAGAAGCCGATGGGTTGGCGGCCGATCGCAATGGCCGCACCTCGCTCGAAGGGCTATACGTCCTTGGCTGGAGCACCCGCCTGAAGAAGATCCAAGCCATTATCTCTGCCGGCGACGGGGCCTGCGCCGCGCTGGACATCCTCTCGGCCAAAGCCGGCGAGGATATCCACGACTTTGATCTGATCGAAGACGAGTAGCTTAAAGCGAGAGGACGCGCCCTTCTATGGCGGATTGGGTGGCCGCGAGGGTCACGGCTAAGGTTTTGACCGCCTCTGCGTAGTCGCAGCGGATGCCCGTAGCATCGCCGGTTTGCACGGCTTGGAGAAAGGCGCGATCCTCGGCTTGGGTTGGATTGTTGCCCTGCTCGACGATTTCTTGGCCGCTGGGGCGGTCGATGGTGAGCGCGCCGGATGCGATGCGCAGGACTTGGTCTTTCTGGTAGAGATCCAAGCCCACGTGCCCGCCCGCGGAGAGCATACAAGCCGAGGTAATGCTGGCCACTGCGCCGCTTTGGAAGCGGAGATTGGTGACAGAGGCATCGTGGACATCGTAGTTGGGGACGTCTTCCATCAGGCCGGTGCGCGCCATGGCGTGGACGCTCTCCACCTCGCCGAGTAGGTAGCAAGCCAAGTCGAAAATGTGCGTGGTTTGTTCGACGATCTGGCCGCCGCTTTCGGCCAACACCCGCCACCAAGACACCCCGGGCATGCCGCCGGTCCATGCGCCGAGGGCAAACCCCACTGGCTCGTCGCCGAGGAGCTCAATTGCCTTGTCGGTCGTATCCATGTAGCGCCAGTGATAGCCCACGGCGCTGATTAGGTTTTGGCCGCGGAGGGCCGCTTCAACGGCGCGGGCTTGTTCTAGGGAAGTCGCCACGGGTTTTTCCACAAAAATGGGCAAGCCGCGCTCAATGGCCGCTAGCTCGGGTTGCGCATGGGCAAAAGGCGGTAGGCAGATATAGACCGCGTCTAGGGACTCGCTGTCGTACAGGGCCTCGTAGTGGCTGTAGGCCCTGCCACCGTACTCGCTGGCTGCGGCGAGCGCCTTTTCTTCGACTACGTCGCAAAAGGCAACAAGCTCGGCCTCGTCGAGCTGGGCGAGGGTGCGTAGGTGGTGGTTGGCGATGCCGCCCGTGCCGACAAAGCCGATTCTGACCGTCATAGCGACCTCCTTTTACCAGAAAAGTTCAATGATGGGCAAGGTGTTATACAGCGCGGCACAGCCGCTGTCAAGCTGAGTACCATGGCTGGACAGGATCGACAGGGTGGACGAGGGCGGCTGACTCGCAAGATCGGCGTCGTGGCTGCTGGCCGCGCGGCCAATACCGCTAGTCTCATAGCCATCTATGCGCTAGTCGCCCGCGCTTGGACTGCGGAAGAATGCGGGCTTTTTATGGCGGTTTGGGTGGTGGGCAACGCGCTGATCCCGGTGTTTTTGCTTGGGCTGCCCACGAGTTTGCTCTACTTCTTTCCGCGGCGGAGCGAACCGCGCTTACTCGTCGGTCAAGTACTGCTGTGTTTGGCTGCGTCGGGTTTGATATTGGCTGGATGCCTGTGGTTGTGGGGGCCGCAGTTGGCCGATGTGTTGGTGCAAGAAGGCGGCGATAGCGAGCAGGTTGCCGCGTACCTGCTGCCGTTTCTGCCCTATCTCTTTGCGGTGATCGCCGCTGGTGGGGCTGAAACGGCCTTGGTGGCCGCGGACCGCGAGCACTACTTGGCTTGGCTGCAACTGGCTATGGGTGGCGCATTAGCCACCGGTGCGGGGGGCGCTCTATGGCTGGGCTGGACGCCCGAGCAGGTGCTGGCGCTGTTTTCGGGGTTGGGCGTGTTGCGCTTGCTCGCCATCTGCGGACTGGTGCGCTTGGCATTGGGGGGTGGGCGCTGGTGGGAATGGGAAGGATTGGGTGAGTTGATGCGCTATACGCGTCCGGTTGGCCTCAACGACGCAGTAGGTAGCCTCTCGCGCTACGTCGATCGCTTTGTGGTAATGCACTTCTTCGCGGCTGGCGCGTTTGCCGAGTACAATTTTGGGGCTATTGAGGTGCCGATCAGCCTGCTGCTGTCGGCGGTGACAGCCGTGTTGATCCCGGAAGTCAGCCGGTTCTTCCAAGAGGGCCAGCTCGATGAAATACTGGTGCTGTGGCAGCGCGCGGTCTCTCGTCTAGCCCTGTTGGTGTTGCCGCTGGCGGCCTTCCTGCTCGCTTTTGCTGGGTCGCTGATCGGCTGGCTCTTCCCGGAATACGACCGCTCGGCTTGGGTCTTCCGCATCTATCTATTGGTGTTGCCACTGCGCTGTGCCGCGTACAGTCCGCTGCTGGTGGGCATGGGCAAGGCGCGCTGGGCGCTGTGGGGTAGCGTGGGGGATCTGTGTTGCAATATCGGCTTGAGCTTGGTGCTCGTTGCCTATTTGCAGGCGGCGCATCCCGAGTGGGCCTTCCTCGGCCCGGCCGTGGCTACCACACTGGTGACGTACTTACAAGTAGCCTTCTTGTTGGTGGCTATTGGCTGGCACTTGCGCTGTGGCTGGTATCGGCTCATGCCTTGGGGCCGCTTGCTGAGAATCGGCGCAGGAGCCGGGGCGGCCGCTGTGGGCTGCCGTTGGGTTAGCGCGGACTTGGGCGGCGACTTTTTGCAGGTGGCTGTAGGAGGGATGTGCTTTGTGGTGCTGATCGGTGCCCTGACTTGGGCCTACCCACAAGACCGGGCGGAACTGACCCACACTTGGCGGGCGTTGACGCGGATGCGTTAGTCGCTGAGGAGGGCGCTGGCGATCTCCTCCCATTCTTCGGGCAGCGACGCCTCGCTGTGCGGCTTGTGCGCCCGCCGGTACCAATAGCCGGCGTTGCTTTCGTCGCCCTCGACCCGGTGTAAATAAGCGTGGACCCAAGCTCCGATGGGGTCGGGCACTTGCTGGGCTAGCTCGTGGGCTTTGTCCCATTCGCCCTTGGCATCGTACCAGAGGGCTTGCAGGGCTTGGGAGGTCTCCGGTGGGGTCTGGTCTTGCAGACTCAGTTTGAAGGCTTTGAGGTCCATAATGGTAGGCTCCAGTCGTCGTGTGTCCCCTTAATATAGGGTGTCTTAGTGCGGCCATCCACCGGGGCGCGCACCTTGCCAAAAAAGCGCGTCGCCCTCTATATTTAAGGCTTTTAACTTGATGCGAAACAAGGAATTGGGCAAAGACATGCCAATAGGAGTGGGTTTAATCGGTTTGGGCACGGTCGGCAGCGGCGTGGTCGAGTTGTTGCAGGATGCGCCCGCGTCGCTGCGGCGGCGCAAGCACGTGGATTTTGCATTGCGGCGCGTGGCTGTGCGCGACTTGGACAAGCCACGCAGTCCCGCCATAGCACCGGAGTTGTTGACGGCGGACGCCAGCGCGGTCGTCGCCGACCCAGAGGTGCAAATGGTGGTAGAATTGACCGGTGCGTCCCCGGCCTTTGAGTGGGTGAGCAAGGCCCTGCGGCAGGGCAAGGATGTGGTGACGGCCAACAAGGCCCTGCTCGCCGAACGGGGAGAGGAGCTTTTTGAACTGGCGCTGGCCAATGGAGCGGACTTGATGTTTGAAGCCAGCGTCGCAGCTGGCATCCCTATCATCCGCTCGTTGCGCAACGGCTTGGTGGCCAATCGGGTCGAGTCTCTGTACGGCATTCTCAACGGCACTACGAACTACATGCTCACGCGCATGAGCCGTGGCGCAGGCGACTACGACGACGTCCTCAAAGAAGCCCAAGACCAAGGCTACGCCGAGCCAGACCCGACTATGGATGTGAGCGGCATGGATGCTGCGCAGAAGTTGGCTATTCTCTGCCGCATTGCCTTTCACTGCACGGGTACGGGCCGCGATGTGTTTTGCGAGGGAATCGAGCAGATCGAGAGCCGGGACATTGAATACGCCCGTGAGTTGGGGTATGCAATCAAGCTACTGGCTATTGCCAAGCAA
This sequence comes from Gemmatimonadota bacterium, assembly GCA_028875335.1. The sequence goes on along the minus strand of JAPPEF010000085.1, from coordinate 12,677 downwards.
CAGGACGGGCGCGTCGAGGCCCGGGTGCATCCGGCCATGGTGCCGGAGGACGCGCTGTTGGCCAACATCCACGACGAATTCAACGCCATTCAGGTGCAGGGGTCTGCGGTGGGGCCGCAAGTGTTTTCCGGTCGCGGGGCCGGGCAGCTACCCACGGCCAGCGCGGTGGTGGCGGATATGGTCGAGTTGGTCGAGCGCAAAGCCGCCGGCGCTAGCACGTCCATCGGCGACATGATCTTGGGCGAGGACGCCGTCTCGGTCGTGCCCATTGAGGACGTGCAGATGCGCTACTTTATCCGAGTCTTAGTCCGCGACCAGCCTGGGGTGCTTGCGGGTATCGCGCGCATTTTGGCCGAGGAGCGCATCAGCATTGCCTCGGTCATCCAAAAGGAGCGCGACTTTGAGGGCGGCTCCGTGCCGCTGGTCATCGTCACCCACGAGGCGCGCGAAGCCGCGATGCAGCGAGCGCAGCAGGCCGTGGCCACACTCGATGCGGTGCAGGGGGCAGTCAAGCTCATCCGCATGGAGGATCTCTAAGCGTGCGCTACGTCGTGTTGGTGCCCGATGGGGCGGCGGACTATCCGCTCGACGAACTGGACGGGCAGACGCCGTTGGAGGCGGCTGCAACGCCCTGCATGGATCGCTTGGCCCGCGAGGGAACTGGGGGATTGGTGCAGATGATTCCCGCGCAGCGGCATCCGGGCAGCGACATCGGCAACCTCGAAATTTTCGGGTACGACAGCCGGGTGCACTACACGGGCCGCGCGCCGTTGGAAGCTGCGAGTATGGGCGTCGATCTGGGCGATGACGGGGTGGCCTTCCGTATGAACCTGATCTACGGAGAGGGCGACGTGCTGGTCGATTACAGCGCCGGCCACATCGCCAGCGAAGAAGCGGCCGAGTTGGTGGGGGCCTTGGCCGCTGAGTTGGGGGGGCCGTCTTTGCGCTTCTATCCCGGGGTAGGCTATCGCCACTTGCTGGTGTGGGATCGCGGCCCGGAAGAAGTGGAGACCTATCCGCCGCACGACATCATGGGCGAGTCCATGGCCGCGCATGAGCCTACAGGTGAAGGAGCTGAGAGAATCCGCGCCCTCATGGCCGCGGCCAGCCCCATTCTCGCGGACGCGCCGGTCAATGCAGCCCGCTCGGCTCGCGGGGAGCGGCCGGCCAATGCGATATGGCTGTGGGGGTCTGGACGCGCGCTGCGGTTGACGCCTTTGTCGGAGCGCTATGGGTTGCAGGGTGGCGTCATCTCGGCTGTTGACTTGGTGCGCGGCATCGGCAAGAGCGCGGGCTTAGATGTTATTGAGGTGCCCGGTATTACTGGGTATCTCGACACCAACTACGAGGGCAAGGCCGAATACGCGCTGGCGGCCTTGCAGCGCGCCGATTTTGTCTATGTCCACGTCGAGGCACCAGACGAAGCCGGACATAACGGCGATCCGCAGGCCAAGGTGCAAGCGATTGAGGATTTCGACGCCCGCGTCGTCGGCCCGATCTTGGCGGAGCTAGAGTCGATGGGGCCGCATCGGGTGCTACTCACCCCCGACCACCGCACGCCCATTGTGCGGCGTACCCACAGCCGCGAGCCGGTGCCCTTTGTGCTGTGGGGGACGGGGATTGAGGCGGACCCAATGCAAGCCTATGGAGAGCGGGCGGCCGAGTGGGGTAGTATGCAGGTAGAGCACGGACATGTATTAATGGATTATCTCACGGAGAGATGCCGGTGACTGACACGTACAACGTAGCTATTATGGGCGCGACTGGCGCCGTAGGGCAGGTGCTGTTAGAAATCCTCGCCGAGCGCGAATTTCCCGTCGGCGAGTTGCGGCTGTTGGCCTCGGCCCGCTCGGCTGGACGCGCCATTTCCTTTAACGGCAGCTCGATTCAGGTGCAGGAGCTCGGCGAGGATTCCTTTGCCGGCGTGGATATTGTCTTGGCTTCGGCCGGGGGTAGTTTGAGCAAGCAGTTTAATCCACACGCAGTGGCCGCGGGCGCGGTAGTCGTCGATAACACGTCGGCCTATCGCATGGACCCGGATGTGCCGCTGGTAGTGCCCGAGATCAACCCCGAGGACTTGGCGGCGCATCGCGGCATCATCGCCAACCCAAATTGTTCGACGATCATCATGGACGTGGCGGTCTGGCCGCTCTATCAGCGGCGTCAGGTCAAGCGCATCGTGGTCTCGACCTATCAGGCCGTCAGTGGCGCAGGAGCGCCGGCCATGCAGGAGTTGGAAGAGCAGACGCGGCAAGTGCTTGCCGGGCAGGAAGCCGAGCCGGCTGAATTCCCGCACCCGATCGCCTTTAATTTGTTTTCGCACGATTCGGCTGTCGGGCCGGAGGGGTATTGCGAAGAAGAGCTGAAAATGGTGCGCGAGACTCGCAAAATGTTCCACGACGACGCGCTGCAGATCTCGGCCACGACCATTCGCGTGCCCGTGCTGCGGGCGCATTCCGAGGCGATCAACGTGGAGTTTGCCGAACCCTTTTCTGCTGCTGAAGCCGAGGCTATCTTAGCGCAGGCTGAGGGCGTGCGGATCGTGAATGATCCCGCGCAGAATTATTTCCCCATGCCGATTGAGGCGTCCGGTTGCGACGAAGTGCTAGTCGGGCGCATTCGCCAGGATATTTCGCGGCCCGACGGAACTGGGCTGGACTTGTGGGTCAGCGGCGATCAGTTGCGCAAGGGTGCGGCTCTAAACGCCGTGCAAATCGCCGAGGAGCTCATCGCGCGCAAATTGCTATAACGAGGGGGCCTGCCATGGATGTCTTGAGTAGGGAAGAACTGGATTTCTTTGCCGAAGCGGGGTACGTGGTTGCGCGTCAGGTAATCGACCGCGACCAGGCCGAGCGCACTGGGCGGGCGGTGTGGGCGTTTACGGGCATGGACCCGGACGATCCCGAGACTTGGTATCCAGAGGATCGGCGCGGCATCATGGTCGAGATTTACCACCACCAGACCATGTGGGACAATCGCACGGCCCCTCGGGTACACCGGGCCTTTAGCCAGATTTGGGGCACGGACAAGCTGTGGGTCAGCCACGACCGGGCCAGCATCAATCCACCGGCCTTAGACAAAGATGCGCCCGAGCACAATCTGCACTGGGACGCGTCCTTGGATAAGCGTCCTTTGTCCTTTGGGGTGCAGGGCGTGCTCTATCTGAGCGACACGCCAGCCGAGCAGGGGGCCTTTATCTGCGTGCCGGGGTTCCATCAGCGCTTAGATGCGTGGCTCGACGGACTGCCGGAGGGGGCCAACCCCCGCGAGCAAGACCTGCTGGCCTTGGGAGCGCAGCGCATCGGTGCCGAAGCGGGCGATCTGGTTATCTGGCGCACTGCGCTGCCGCATACGGCGAGCGTCAATCGCGGTGACGCGCCTCGCGTGGCGCAGTACATCACTATGAGTCCAGCCGGAGAGAGCGAAGAGGCGCGGCGGTTGCGCACGGACTTTTGGCAGCGGCGGCTGTCCGGGCTGGGGCGCTATGCCGAGGAACGCGAGCATCACGAAGAAAAGACGGCTGAGTTGACGAGTGTGGGGCGGAAGTTAGCTGGGGTGGAGCTTTGGGATTGAAGGGGTAGCGAGAGCCTGCTGATCCGTAAAGACCCTCCTTTACCGCGTAATAAAAAGAATTCCGACGTTAGCTCTTTTCGGCATCTAAACGCAGGTGTGCTCGATGAAGCGGGCGTAGAGATCGACGCCTGCGTGCAGTTGGTCGGTTTTGATCCATTCGTTGGCGGTGTGGGCTTGCGCGATGTCGCCTGGGCCGAGGACGATCATTTGTTTCATTTTCTTGAAAAAAGCCATGCCGTCGGTGCCGTAGGCCACTGTAGTGGGTTTGCGACGGCCCGTTAGCTTGAGCGCCGTGCGGACCAGTGGAGCGTCCACCGCCGTGTAGAGCGGCTCGCCGCGATGTTTGAGCTCAAAGTCGAGGCCGTGTTTTTTCGCACTGTTGCGGGTTCTGTCGATGATATCATCGACGTCGATGCCGGGCATGGGGCGATAGTTGAGGGTACAGATGCTCTGGGCAGGAGAGATGTTGGTGGCGCGGTTGTGGTCGTTGATGCCGATGCACCACTCGGAATGCGGCGGCGCGAATTCCTCGTTGCGGTAGCGACGCGCGCTGAGCACTCGCTCGTTGAATCTCTTCATTTCCGCGAGAAAGGGGATCATCTTGAGGTTGGCGTTGGTGCCCTTTAAGGTGCTGGTGTGCGCGGGCCGTCCTTTGGCCGTGACTTGCATGGCGAGTGAGCCTTTGTGGGCGTGGACTACGCGGAGGCTGGTGGGTTCGCAGATAATGCCACAGCCGGTGCTGGCCTCGGCAAAGAACTTGGAATGGGCCGTGACCTTTTGCGCGCCGACGCAAAGTACCTCCTCGTCGGCCGTGACGACGATGTAGAGCGGGGCTTTGAGATCGGCGGCCTTGAAGCGGGCGGCCGCGCAAATCGAAGCGGCAAGGGGGCCTTTCATGTCGCAGGAGCCGCGACCGTAGAGCTTGCCGTTGGCCTCGTAGGATTCGTAGGGATCGCGGAGCCAACCATCGGCGGGATTCGCGGGAACGACGTCGTCGTGGCTCATTAGGGCTAGCCCGCCCTCTCCAGTGCCCAACTTGCCGACGATGGAGAGCTTATCCACGCCCGCCTCATCGGTGTAGGGCACCTCTTCTATTTGGAAACCAAGCTGGTCTAAGACCCCGGCTACGTGTTGGGTGACTTCGACGTTGCTGGTTTGGCTTTCCGAGGGATAGGCAACCAATTCTTGGGTCAGTTGTACGACATCGAGTTTCATTGCAGACCTGATTTCGCTGAGGGCACCGAGGAGAATGGGCGGCACAAGGTACATATTTAGTAGGAGGCTAGCAAGGGCGTTGACAGCCCCGGCAAAAGGCGGTATGAATAGGCGAGCGAGAGACAACAAAGCGGCCCGCCTCCAACGAGAGGAAGCGGGCCGATAGACGAGTGGGACGATGTCCTGTTAGCTCAGGGCGTTGTGCAGTTCAGTCCAGTCGTCGAGGTTGTTGAGGTTGACGGCATCGAGAATGCTGCCGTCGTCGTTGACGCCAGCGGCACCGAGGATGTCGGTGCGGGTCTCGTCATCGTGATTGTAGCCGCGGATGGCGGCGTTGGAATCGTCGATTTCGCTCTGCGGAATGGAGCCGCCGCGCTGGGCCTTGACCCAGTTTTCAAATTCGATGTAGCTGGCCTTGTTGTCCTTGACGTAGGCCACGGCCGCGTCGCGATCAATGCTGAGGCCGTCGAGGACCATCTGATCGAAGCCTGCACCGCATTCCGGGTAGTCTGCGGGCAGTTCGCCAGCCGCGCTTAGGCGCAGCTTGGACCACAGGCGGGGCAGGTGAATTGCGCCGAGCGGCCCGGCGATATCCGAACTGATGTTAGGTATAATGGCCATGAGATTCCTCCTGTAGGGAATGGGTTGAAAAAACGGCCTACAACAGTACGGTTGTTCGGGCCGATTGTCAAACGGTATAGAACATGGACAAAATACGTTTTGGTGTGATTGGTGCTGCCGGTCGCGGAAGCGGCTTTATCCCCACTCTGCTAACCCATCCGGCTACGGAAGTTACCGCGTTGTGCGACATCCGTCGTGAAGAGGTTGAGTGCCACGCGGCCGAATTGGGTGTTGAACAGGTCTTTACAGATACCGACGCAATGCTCGACTCTGGGGGGGTGGACGCGATCGTCGTGGGCTCGCCCATGCCGTGGCACGTGTCTCAGTCCATCGCGGCCTTGGAGCGCGACATCCACGTGCTCAGCGAGGTGACGGCTGGAGTGTCGGTCGAGGAGTGCCGCGATTTGACACGGGCGGCGCGGCGGAGCAAAGCTGTCTATATGATGGCCGAGAATTACGTGTACACCAAGCCCAACACACTGGTAAAAGCGTTGGTCGAGCGCGGCTTTTTTGGCGAGCTGTACTACGCCGAAGGGGCTTATATCCACGAACTGAAACAGCTCAACGAGATCACGCCTTGGCGGCGGCGTTGGCAAACGGGCGTCAATGGCTGCACCTATGGCACGCATAGCTTGGGGCCGGTGCTGACGTGGTTTGCCGAGCAACGAGTGGTGGCTGTGTGTGCCGTGGGCACCGGGAATCACTACCGAGATCCGCGCGGCGATTTGTACGAAATGGAGGACTCGGTGACCATGATGTGTCGGCTGTCGGGCGGCGGGCTGGCGCATATTCGGGTCGATATGCTCTCCGACCGGCCGCACCACATGGTACACTATGCGTTACAGGGGACCGATGGCGCGTACGAGTCGGCCGACGGTTTTGAGGCTGCGGCCAAGATCTGGTTGCGCAATCGCAGTGAGCAGCCGCGCTGGGAGCCATTGGACGCGCTAGAGGAATTTTTGCCCGATCATTGGCGGCATCCTCCGGCAGAAGCCCTCGCCGCCGGTCACGGTGGTGGTGACTATTGGGAGGTACAGGACTTTGTCGCGGCCATCCGCGGGGAAAAGGAGCCGGCCATTGGTATTGACTTGGCGATGGACATGACCTTGCCCGGCCTCGTCAGCCAACAGTCGGTCGCCCAAGGGTCGGCTTGGGTGGCTGTGCCCGATTCGCGCAACTGGACCTAAAGGAGCGAGACTATGTCCAAACCCAAAATCATGTTTTACCACGACGGTCGGCACCCGCTGATTTACATGTACGAGCCGCCGATCCAAAAGGAGGAGTACGAGCAGGGGGTGGACGAGTTGTTGGGCACGCCGGTCGAAGCCATCATGTTTTGCCTCGGCGATGGCCGCACGGTGCTGCACGACACCGAGGTCGGGGAGCTGTGGGGTCACAATATGAAGCGGTGGCCGCATTTGATCTTTCGCCGCGCCCACCAAAATGCCCGCGATCTAATCCGCAAGGGGCACGATCCCCTGCGCCTGATTTGCGACCGCGCCCACCAGTACGGCAAGCAGGTCTATCCAACGCTGCTGGTGCAGCAGGGCCGCGGGTCGCGAGAAGAGGACGTGCGCTGCTCGGACTTCCGCTTTGACAATGCCCATCTCGAAATCGGCGCGCAGGACGGTGTGCCTGACGACTACCCTGGCTATACCTGTCTCGACTTCAAGCACAAAGAAGTCCGCGACGAGCGCTTTGCCCTGATTGCCGAGACGCTAAAAAAATATCCGGTCGATGGCTTTGAGTTGCAGATGAACTACCAGCCCTACTACTTCCACCCAGACGAGGTCGATGCTGGCCGCGAGATTATGACCGAGTGGGTGCGCAAGGTGTATCGCGCTGTCAAGCGGAGCGGCAAGCAACGCGAATTGGCCATCCGCATCCCCTATAGTATCGAGGGGTGCTATGCCGTCGGCATGGACGTCGAGGCGTGGCTGCGCGAAGGGTTGGTCGATGTGCTGATCGGCCAGGCGTTTTCCGGCCCGGAATTGCTGGACTCGACCGTTGATTTCCGTCCCTTGGTTGCAGCGGCCGAAGGCACGGGTTGTCGGGTGCATGCAGCCTTGCAAAGCCACGTGGACTCGGATCGCTTGGGGGAGGCGACCATTGAGATGGTGCGCGGAGCCGCCTGCAACTACTGGGCGCAGGGCGTCGATGGCCTGTACCTGGCGCACTGGTTTGGGAACTGGCCGTACCAGGCTTCTTTTTACGAGAAGTTGCGGGAAGTGCCCTATCCAGAGGTCATGGCCGTGCGCGACAAAATTTATTATGTACCGACCGTGACCGGGCGCTACCCCAATCCCACCACCGAGCCGGGGACGACCATGCAGTTACCGGCCTATTTGCAAAAGGGCCACAAGGCTGCCATCATCCTGTCGGTCAGCGATGATCTGCGACGCTGGGCCAAGGTCGGTCGGGTACACGAAGTATTGCTGCGGGTGCGGGTGATGGGTCACACCGAGCGCGACCGACTGAAGTTCTATCTCAATGGCCGGGAATTGCCCTCCAGTCTGTTGCGCAAAATCAACGAAATGTACCGGATGTCGGCTCCGCGCTATCGCACGGGGTCGGGGTATTGGTACGCGTTTAAGCTAGACGCCAAACACTGGCCGAAAAAGGGAAACAACACACTCGCGGTCGAATTGGTGCGGCGGGACGCCCAAGCGCTGCCGGAGATTTTTGTGCGCGACGTGGAGTTGGATATCAAATACCTGATGGGGCGCAATTATCACCGCGGCCAAGACATAGATCTGGGGCCGAGCGAACCTTCGGGAATATGAGTTGATGGACGACAGAGGATGATATTGAACAGGCGCTATAGGATTCTGCTAGCGGCGTGTGTTGCTGGCTGGTGCAGTGCGGGGCTGACGGAGGCCGGCTACATCCCGGATGTGCCCTATTTTCATCAACACAGCAATCGCATCAATCCTTCCGGCTCCTGCCAAAATACCAGCGTCGCGATTGTGCTCAAATACTACGGGGCCGACGACATTACTCCCGATATGATCTCCGCCAAATGGGGTACGCATGTCGCCCAGACTACCGGAGGTCTCGAAAAGGTTTTTAACGAGGAAGCTGCGCTGCGCGGTTTGAGCGTCCGCGACCAAGCGACTGAAACAGGGCTCTTGCGGGAATTGCACGCGCTGTTGGACGCTGGTCGGCCAGTAATCGTCCACGGCGGCTTTTCCACGGTCGGCCACCTAATGGTGTTGGTTGGGTATGACGAGCGCTTTTACTACGCAATGGATCCGGCGAGCCAGTGGACTGAACGGCTCAACGGGGGATTTACCAATACTGACGATCCGCACATAGGCCGCTACACGCGCTATGGCCGCGACGCAGTAGAAAACGCCATTATTTCTCGGGGCTTCATCCGCATGCATCAGATTTATTTTGCTCCGGGGCCGTTGGCCGTCGAGTGGGAGGGGAGCTTCTCCGATTCGGTCGCCGTGGGTGCGGCAGTGGAGTTTGCCGGTGGCATCCGCGTTCGCGATGTGTCAGCCGATGGCGAGCCTCTGAGCGTATTTGCGGACCTGAGCGCGTTGGACGGTCCGTCAGACCAAGTGCTGACCGAGTCCTCGCCGGGGTTTTATCCTTTCGCGGAGACCCTAGCCGCCAGTGGGAGCACGGGACGCAAGACCGTCGTCTTTCACATCCGCCAAGGCGAGGCCGCTGTCGAGGTCAAGCGGACCGTGGTGCTGATGCCAGCCGAGAACCAAGTTGTTTTCGACGAAGGGTTGGGTGCTGGTTGGCACGTAGGCTTTACTACTGGTGCGGAGCTTGCGGTGTCAGCGGGAGCACCGCTAACTGTGGAGACGCGGGGCTTCACGTTGGAATTGCTTCCTTCTGTACCCTTAGAACCCGTCGGCTATCGCGCCCTGCGCTTTTCCTTCCACCCCGGTGACGCGACGGTCGGTTCGAGGGGGGCGTTCTCCGTGCAGCTCAACGAGAATCCGCGCAAGGTTGAACCGCTAATCGATGGTTTTTTTCGTGGGATCGACATGGAGCGGGCCGATTGGCAAACAGTGGAAGTGCCGCTGTGGGCTTTTGCGCCGCTGGAAGAGCCGATCGAGTCCATTCGCTTCTTCGGCAATCTGCGCGGCACGTTCTTTCTCGACGATATAGAGCTGGTCAGCGCCCTGTTCCCGCCTCCGCGCCTAGAGGCCGATTGGCAGAGTGCGTTGCCAGACTCCGCGCTAGCTGGGGCCGACTTGGTCCTGAGCGAGAGTCTGCGCGTCACTAGCCCCGTGCCCGATGGTCCTGTGCTCGAGGTCTTAGCCGATCTAAGTGAATTGGGGGGCGACACTGAGGTGGCGCTAGAGCGAGTTGACGCGGGACTGTATCAACTAACGGGGACGCTGTCTGCCGATGTGCCTAATGGACTAAGATCTGTGCGGATTCACCTGCGCCAGGAGACACCAGATGGGCCACTGGAGACGACGCTAGTGCGGGAATTGGTGGTGCTGCCCGTCGCGGATCAGGTCATTTTTGCCGACCAGTACGGCGAGAACTGGACCCAAGGATTTACCTCCAACGTCGAGGTAAATGAGCAGGTCCTTGCCGACACTTGGGCGCAGGCACTTGTCGCCGAGGCGTTTACCCTCGAGTACAAGACGCTCGTGCCAGTGGAGCCGGTGGGGTACCGCGCTCTGCGGCTGGCCTTCCACCCCGGCGATGCCGCCGGCGACACCCAGCCCGTCTTCAATGTCATGGTCAATGGGGATACGCCGTCGCTGGTCGCGCTGTTCGAAGGAGATGGCTTGGATCTGGCGCGGCAAGAATGGCAGGTGATAGAGATTCCGCTGGAGCGCTTCTTTCGGCTCGACGGGCCGATTGAATCCATTCGCCTATTCGGCAACTTGCGCGGCACGTTCTACTTAGGCGATGTGCGCTTAGTCGCCGCTGGGACCTCTGCACCCACGGCGGTGCTGCAACAGCAGCATGGAGTGGTGCCGGAGGCGTTCTCTCTAGCGCAGAACTATCCCAATCCATTTAACAGTACCACCGCGATTGGCTTTGCCCTGCCGCGATCAGGGACGATCCAGCTCGCAGTTTTCAACGCACTCGGCCAGCAGGTCGCCGTCTTGGCCGAGGGAACCTATCCGGCCGGTTCATACACCCTGCGCTGGGATGGAGTAAACGACGGTGGGCGCGCACTGGCCGCGGGCCTATATTTCTATCGGTTGCAAACCCCTTGGGGCGTGCAAACGCGCAAACTACTTTTGCTCAAGTAAGCTACTATTCACCATCAAACCGAAAGGATTCTCATGCCTAGAGGCATTCGCAACTTCGCCATCTTTGCCATCGCCCTGCTCTCGTCGTGGATCATAGGTATCAACGTAGCGCCGACGTGGACAGTCGAGCGAATCGAGTTGGACGTGAAAACGGACGACGACGGCAAGCTGTACTATGTCTATCGCGAAAAGCCCGCCCATTTCGAGGCCGTGCCCATGGCGCAAGCCCAACTCGACCCGGCTAAAATTGAGGGGTCGAGGACGGCACCGCCGATCACGGAAGAATTTGTCTCCGTGGCGGAGACCGGCCGCTACTACAAACTGGTGGCCAAGCGCCACTGGAGCTATTGGTCGCTGCTGCCGGCGGTGGTGGCCGTGCTGTTGTGTTGGCTGACCAAAGAACCCGTCACCTCGCTGTTGGGCGGCATCATCGCCGGCGCTCTGCTGATGGGCCGCTACGACTTCACCGGCGAAGTACTAATTCCCTCATTGGCGACCGAAAGCGCGGCCGGAATCCTGCTGCTCTACTTGTGGTTGCTGGGCGGGCTGATGGGGATATGGTCCCGCACGGGGGCGGCTCAGGCCTTTGCTGAATTTATGACCGTGCGCTTTGTGCGCGGCCCCAGAAGCGCCAAGCTGGTCGCTTGGATGCTCGGGGTCATCTTCTTCCAAGGCGGCACCGTCAGCACGGTGCTGGTCGGCACTACGGTCAAACCGATTGCCGATAACGAGAAAATCAGCCACGAGGAGCTGGCATACGTGGTGGATTCAACGGCCTCACCGATTGCGTCTCAGCTCGCGTTCAATGCTTGGCCTGGCTACGTGCAGGCGTTCATCTTCGTTTCTGGCGTCAGTTTCTTGGCTACTGAAGCCGATCGCATTGCCTTCTTTTTTCAAAGCGTGCCCTTTTGTTTTTACGCCATTTTTGCCGTCTTGGGCACGTTCCTGCTCAGCATTGAAAAACCACTCTTTTTGGGTAAGCAACTGAGGGCAGCGATGGAGCGCTCGCGTGCAACCGGTCAGCTCGACGCCCCTGGTGCCGATCCCCTGAGCGCCAAGGAGCTGCAAGGGAGCAATGTCCCCGAAGGCTATACTCCGCACGTCCTCGAATTCTTCTTGCCGCTGGGCACGCTCATCGCCATTGCCGTCGGCACCTTTATCACCAGTGGATCGCCCAATGTGCAGTGGGCTTTTGGCATTGCGCTCCTGTTGGCCGCGGGTATGGCCTTGGCCAAGGGCATGGCGCTCAGAGACCTCATCGCTGGCTTTCACGATGGCATTAAGGGCGTGGTGCTCGGCTCGGTTATTTTGCTGCTGGCGATTACCATTGGCGGCATTAGCAAGGAGACGGGCGGCAGCATCTTTTTGGTCGAACAACTCGGCGAGGCCATTCCGTACTTCCTCCTGCCGGTCTTGCTGCAGATTCTCACGATGGTCATTGCTTTTTCCACTGGCACGAGTTGGGGCACGTATGCAGTGGCTTTCCCACTGGCCATGCCGCTTGCTTGGGCAGTGGCTGGTGCTAACGGCCTAGCGCATCCAGAGCTTTTTATGACCTTGTGTTTTGCCGCGGTCATGGACGGCAGCGTGTACGGCGACCAGTGCTCGCCGATTTCGGATACCACCGTGCTCAGTTCTATGTGTACGGGGTGCGACCTGATGGACCACGTCAAGACGCAGATTCCGCAGGCGACGCTTGCGGCGGGCGCGGCGGCTTTGTGCTGGACGGCCGTGGCGTTCTTTACCGCCTAGGTTTCCTAGCTAAACTTGAACTCTCGTCGAGTATTAAGAACCACCTATCGAGTTAGCATTCTTCTCTATTTTAGGAGTCTTCGTTATGCCGACCTTTATCGACTCGACCCCTATCATTGACGACCCACCCGCGCTCCGCGACCGCATGCAGCGCGACGGCCATCTCTTTGTCAGCGGCCTACTGCCTGCCGACGAACTCGAAGCGCTCAGGCTGCGCTTTTTGGCCATTGCTCGCGACGCTGGCTGGGTTAAGGCCGACGCGCCGCTCGAAGACGCCAT
>JAPPEF010000056.1 GCA_028875335.1 Gemmatimonadota bacterium | reverse complement strand
TTCCACTAAGTAGCGCTCGACGCCGTCGCGGTCGAGGGTGTAGCCCAAGCCCGGCTGGTCGGAGACTAGAAAGCTGCCCTCTTCGAGGACGAATTCCTCGTTGACCAAGGAGTGCTGCCAGGCGATGGGGCCGACCATGTCGTAGGGCTGGGTCAAATGGGGCATGCAGGCGGCCACGTGTAGGCCCATAGCAGCGCCCGGCCCATAGGCCACAGTCTGCGACCAGCCGCCCAGCCCCAATGCGTGCGCGAGGTGCGAGCGGTGCAGGGTTTCAAAATGGCTGGCTCCGCCGACGATGACGTAGTCGAGGGCCTCGGCCTGAAAGCGGTGCAGCATATCGGCTGCGTCGCCGACGTGGTCGCCAATGGGCAATTGGATGGTGTGGCGCAGGCGGCGCCATTCGGAAAACGTGCCGGCGTGAGCGCCTTTGGCGATGGGGCTTTCGAGCGAGTCCATGCGATGGCCCTGTAAGCGGCGGGCCAGCTCTTGGGCTACCCAAACTTCTTCTAAGCGCCAGCGGATATCCGGGCGCACCACCATGTCGGGGACCACGCGGTGAATGGCCTCTACCCGATCGGTGACGTAGCGGATGCGCTCCTCGGGGGTTTGCTCGCGGCTGGTGATGCACTTCATCTTGTACGCGCGGAAGCCCTGCTCCCATCCCCACTGGGCGTCCTCTGCGGTGTGTTCGGGCGTTTTGTATCCGGTGCATTGGGTGACTGGGATGCGGTCGCGCAGCCGTCCTCCCAATAATTGCCAGATTGGCACGCCCAAGGCTTGGCCGCGCAGGTCGAGCACAGCCTGTTCGAAAGCGCTCTGCATGGGGCCGTTGCCTTGGGCCAAGTTGACTTGGAGGACGTCCTGCCCTAGCCAAGTCTCAAACTGCTGGCGCATGGTGTCCAAGGCAGTAGAGCGCCCGACCAGCGTCAGGCCGGTCAAGCCCTGATCGGTCTCGACTTCGGCTACGCCGTGTTCAGTGCGCTGGTGCAGGGGCTGGCCGTACACGTCGTCCGACCACCACCAGTGGCGCTCGGGCACGTTGACGATGTGGAGGATGATGCGAGTGATTTTCATGGGAGCCTCCTCTAGGCCCAGATGGGCCAGTCGCTTTCTTGGAGTCTGTGCCAGAGCCTATCGAAGTCTGCGCTGCCGTCGTCTTCGCGCTCGGTGAGGCGGACGCCGGGGGCGAAGGCTTCGTCAACGCCTTGTTTCATCAGGCGCTCGGTCTGGCGCAGGTCGCGGTAGTAGTGTTCGAGGCCGCCGGGCAGGGTTACGACGGAGAAGTGGCGCGGCCATTGCGGCGCGGGCACGTCGCGGTAGCGCTCGATTGCGTCCTCGTCTAGTTCTACTCCCAAACCGGGGCCTGTGGGCACCTGCATGAAGCCGCGCTGGACTTGATGCGGCTCGACGATTAGGTCGTCTGCGTACGTGTGATGGGCGGTTACGCCTGGCAGGGTGGCTGTGTGCATGACCGCGCCGAGATGGCAGGCGAAGGCCGCGGTGATACCCGTGCCGACGTATTGCAAGAGGATCGGGGTATTGGCCGCGGCAAAGGCCCAAGAAGCGGCCAGCGCGTTGCGGATGGTCTCGTGGCTGCAAAGAGCGCCGTCGAAATCGCCAGCGCGCAGCCCAAGCCAGGGGCCGGAAGGCTGGCGCGAGGGGCCGTCGAAGATCGTGCTGACGCCGTGGAGGTAGAAGGGAATGCGGATTTCTTGGTGCAAGCGTCGCCAGCCTTCGATGTCATAGGCGAAGATCGGCTCTTCGATTCCTTTGACTATGGGGATTTGCTCCAACTGACGCAGGATGGGCAAAGCTCTTTCCACGTTGACGAGTGCGCCGTTGAAGTCGAATTCAATGCGGAAATCGGGCGGGGCTGCTTCCTGCATGGCTTGGGCTTGCTCGACCACGTCGTAGAAGGCGCGGGCCTTGCATTTTAGCCCGCGATAGCCGCGGGCAGCGGCTTCTTGCACCTCGGCGGCCGAGTCCTCGGGCGACATGCTGGGCATCCACCAACCCATGCTGACCCACTCCCGCACCTGTTGACCTATCAGCTTCCAAGCGGGCAACCCGAGGTGTTTGCCCATCAGGTCGTAACAGGCCATGTCGAGGTTGAAGCGCCCGGTGCCCATGACGTGGTCAAACGGGTTGGTGCCGAGGTAGGCGTCGAGCAAGTCCTGCTCAAAGGGTGGGCCGGGGTTTTCGCCCAAGCCGACTAGGCCGGTATCGGTGTGGAATTTGTACACGGTTACCTCTTCGTTCATGCCGAAGTGGTAGAACGCTTTGCGGATGCGATCCTCGTAGGGAACGCGTAGGGGGATGACTTCGATGGTGGTGATTTTCACGGCGTGGCTCCTGTGGGGCTTGGGGCGCTATTGGCCAAATAGGCTTCAGCGATTCGGTCTCCTGTAAAAGTTGGGGGAAGGTACGGTTCCTTGACTTCGCACGCAAAAAAGCGATGATAGAACGGAAGGGGCTGAAAGCGGTCTAGCTGCCAGATCAAAAACGGAGAATTGTATACAACCATGACTAAAACCGCAGTAGTAGCCGGAGTTGGTGCCGGCTTGGGTGCCGCGCTGGTGCGAAAATTCGCACGCGAGGGCTATCAGGTGGGGATGATGGCGCGTTCGCCGAGCTTTATGCAGACGCTGGCCGGCGAGATGGAAGCAGAAGGACATCGGGCGCTGCCGGTGCCAACCGATCTGACGGAATCGGAGCAGGTTGCGCGCGGTTTCGCCCGGATCAAAGAGGAACTAGGGCCGGTTGACGTGCTGATCAACCACGCGGGCAACGCCGCGTGGAAGGACTTTATGGAGCTGACGCTCGACGATTTGGAGCAGGCGTGGCGGATATGCGTTGGGGGATCGTTTTTGTGCAGTCAGGCGGTCATTGGCGATATGGTCGAACGCGGGAGAGGGGCGATCCTGTTTACCGGGGCGACCTCGAGTATCCGCGGGCGGGCCGACGGGCTGGCGTTCAGCAGCGCCAAATTCGCCGTGCGGGGTTTGGCCGAGTCGCTGGCCAAAAAGTTCTGGCCCCAAGGCGTCCACGTCGCCCACATCATCATCGACGGCTGGCTGGCAACCGAAGAGGTGCGCAAGCAGAACCCAGACGCCGCCGACACGCCGATGCTCGACGTCGACCACGTGGCGGCCTCGTATTGGGTGCTGACCGAGCAGGAGCGGGGTGGCTGGTCCTTTGAAATCGAAATGCGGCCCTACAACGAGGAAGAATTCTTCGGTTGAGGTCAGGCCCGGAGTGCAACCGGTCGCGTTGCTTGGGAGCAGCGGTACGCCTAACTTCTCGCCATGTTAAAATCAAAAGCAACTAGTTTCTGGTTCCTGTTAGTAGGGGCCGTCGCTGCGTGGGGTGTCGAGGCTCCATTTAGCCGGGGCGTCAATCTGACCAATTGGCTGCAAGCGTCCAGTGCGCAGAACGTGCACTTTGCCAAGTTTGGCCGGACCGATTTCGAGCAGATCCAACAGCTTGGCTGCGACGTGGTGCGTCTGCCGATTAATCTGCACGCCATGACCAGCGGTCCGCCGGATTACCGCATCGACCCCTTGCTCTACGACTTTCTCGATCAAATCGCAGATTGGGCCGACGAGTTGGGGCTGCATCTGATCTTGGACAACCACTCGTTTGATCCGGCGGTGAGTACGTCGCCGGACATTGGCGATGTGCTGGTGCCGGTGTGGACCCAGCTCGCCGCGCATTTTGCCGCGCATCCGGCCCAGCTTTACTACGAGATCCTCAACGAGCCGCACGGCATTAGCGACGCGACTTGGAACGCGATTCAGCAGCAAGTGATCGACGCGATCCGGCAGGTGGATCAGCAGCACGCGATCGTCGTTGGCCCGGCCAACTGGAACAGCTTCCGCAACCTGAACCGGATGCCGGTCTTTGCCGACGACAACCTCGTGTACACGTTTCACTTCTACGAGCCGTTTGTCTTTACCCACCAAGGCGCTAGCTGGACCAATCCCTCCTTGGTGCCGCTGCTCGGCGTGCCCTTTCCCTACGAGCAGGCGCGCATGCCGGTGTTGCCCTCGTCCTTGCAGGGCACGTGGGTCGGCACTGCGCTGGGCAATTACAGCCAAGAGGGCACTATCACGCAGATGCGCATACTGATTGACGAGGCCTCGGCCTTTCAGAAGGATCGCGGCGTGCCGCTGTTTTGTGGGGAGTTTGGGGTGTACAGTCCCAACAGCGACAACAGCGACCGCGTCTTGTGGTACGAGGTGGTGCGGCAGCACATGGAGGAGCGGGGTATAGCGTGGACGATTTGGGACTACCGAGGTGGTTTTGGGCTGTTCGAGCGTGGGTCGGACGAGTTGTTCGAGTTTGATCTGAACGTGCCGCTGTTGGAGGCGTTGGGGCTAAATGTGCCGCCGCAACGGGATTTTGTGGCCGAGCCGGACCAACAGGGGTTTGTGCTCTACGAGGACTCCCTTGGCCCGCACATGGCCGAGTCCAACCACCTTAGTGAAGGCACGGGCGATTACTATGACGAGGCGGATCCAGCAGTGGGTCGCTACTGCATGCGCTGGACAGGGGTGCCGCTCTACGGGTTCATGGGCTTCGACTTCAAGCCCTTCAAGGATCTGTCTGCGTTGGTTGCCACTGGTTATGCGGTCGAGTTCTGGGTGCGGGGAGATACGCCGGGATCGTCGTTTGACATTCGCTTGGTCGATACGGATACGGACGACCCGGACGACCACCCTTGGCGCATGCGCTATACGATAGATGAGCAGGTGGCTGCTTGGGATGGTGCATGGTACAAGGTACACATTCCTTTGCGCGACTTTGCCGAGCACGGGGCTTGGGAAAATGAGTGGTTCAATCCGATCGGCGCATTCGACTGGCAGGCCGTCGATCGCTTCGACATCGTGGCTGAGCACCACGACTTAGACGGGATCCAGTTCTGGTTCGACGAACTGCGGATTGTGGGACCGGCGCTGACGGCCGTGCTCGGCGAGGCTGCGTCGCAGCCAGCCGCCTTGGCCTTGGCCGCGAATTATCCCAACCCGTTCAATGCGACGACCGCGATCCGCTATGCACTGCCGACGGCTGGGCCGGTGCATCTGGCGGTCTATGCGCTGAACGGTCAGCAGGTGCGGACCCTCGTGCAGGGCGTGGGGGCTCCGGGGTGGCACGTGGCGCGATGGGATGGGCGCGACGATGTGGGGCGGGCGGTGGCCAGCGGCGTGTACCTATATCGCTTGGCCGCAGTGGATGGGGTACGGACCGGGAAGATGACGTTGGTGCGCTGAAGCTAGCGTTTCTGGTCCGCGTTTTGCTTTTGCCTAACATGGTGAGTAGATTGAACCTATAAGTAGGAGATAGCAGGCATGGCAGAACGTTCTCCCCTCGATTACAGCGACCGCATAGGCCGCCTCGAAGGCATCACCGAGCAGATCAACGATCGCTTAGGCAGCTTGGAGCGTCGTATAGATAGCTTGAAGAGCGACTTAGAGGCCCAGATAGGCAGCTTGAAGAGCGATTTAGAGCGTCGCATAGACCGCTTAGAGGATAGCCACCGTCGGGACTTTCGCTGGCTGCTCGGCACGATGATCGGCATGTGGGCGACGACGATGGGCTTGCTCGTGACGGTGACCGTTAAGGTCTTTTCGGGCTAGCCGAGACTGTTACCGTACAGAATCGAGTGTTACCGTCCTTCCACACTTCCACAAACCCATCCCTACGAATTTCTAGTACTTCAAAGGCAGATCAAGACACGTAGCGGCGAGGAAATCTCGCTGTCAGTACTGTGCATCCGTGATGGCAGTTCTCGACGCGGGCAGATTCCTATTCAGCATGTCATACATCGTTGCGATCTTCGAGCCAGTAAGCGTATAGCCGCGCTTGGTGCAAGTAAAATTTCAGGCGCACCGGTTTTTCAAATACCAGATCGTGCGGGTGCTTCCACACATATTTGGCACGCAGGCTGTCGCCGGTAAAGGGCGGCGGTTCTTCCCCAGGTACCCAGAAGCCGGGGAGGGGCCTGCCGGTCTCGGCGTCTTGGATCTCGGCGTAGATTTCGCCCCAGCGGGCGTCGGCGTTGAGGTAGAGGTCTTCGCCGCGCCAGTAGAAAGGTTGGGTAACGAGGGTGGCGATTTCGTCGCCGTCGATGGAGACGAAGCGGTCGGGCGGTAGTTTGGCCAAGCAAAGCGCGCCTGGGTCGGCGAAGTGGCGCTCATCCACCCCGAGCCGGAACAGCTCCTTGCAGCGGTTGAAGCGCTGGTACATTTCCACGCTGCCCGGTATGCGGAGGGCGTTGTAGTAAGCCCAAATCTCGCCGTCTTCGCGCACCAGCGGCGCGCCGGCCATCAGGAGCTGGCTGGTGCCGTAGTTTTCCCCGTCCCAAGGTTCGATACTGATAAAGGGCGTGCGGTCGGCCACGCGGTCCCAAGTGCGTAGGTCGCGCGAGACGGCCATTTCGATCTGGTTGATGCGGGTGAAGTTGGTGGCTGGCGGCGGGATGGCACCGATGGGGTTGAAGACGGTGGGGAAGCCGATGTATAGCCCCTGATAGGGCATGACGGCCATGTTGTAGATCTCGGCGTGGTAGTCTTCGTCATCGACGATTGGCGGGGTGATGTACGCTGGGTCGTCGACGATGGTGCGGACGCGCTGGCGGCAGTTTTCCCAGTCGGTTTCGTCGGCGTGGAAGATGAGCTCGGGCTCGGTGAAGTGGTCGAAGTCGCGGCTTGTCGCCAGCCAGACCGAGCGGCCCCATTCGGTGGGCTGCTTGACCATGGCGAGGAATTGCTCGGTATAGGGGTCGTACGCGAACTGAGACTCGTCTTGGCTGGGGATGAAGGAGTTGGGGAGTGGGGTCCAGGTAAAACCGTCGGGCGAGGTGGCACCGCCGCGGCCACTGACGCCGAACAGGGCTTTGTAGCGGCGGTTCGGGTCGGGGTCGCGCTCGTCGCGGACGATGTGGTACAGGCCCGGGCCGTTGGGGTCGCAGGCGATGTTGTTGTCTTTGCTGCCGTCCCACTCGTATAGCCCTAGGGAGGGTTGTTCCCAGTGCTCGCCGTCGCGGGAGATAGCCAAGCGGGCCTGTGGGCCGTTGTACCACCATTCGTAGCGTTCCTCGTCTGGGTTCCACAAGGGCGCGCTGCGGCTCTGGATGCCGCCGGTGATGAGGGGGCCACACCTTTTGGGTGGGTGTAGGGTGCGGGTGGTGCCTTGCTCAGAGACTAAGGCGCGGCTGTCGAGGAAGAGCTGATGGTGCTTTTTGGGGTCGATGAGGTCGGTGGACATGGTTATCGCTCATAGTGCGAAGGGTGGAATGCGGAGGAACGCGCCCCCTTGCCGGGCGGACTCTTGGGCCAGCAGGCAGGCTTGGGCCGTGGCGAACACCGAGTGGGTGGGGATGAAGAGGTCGGTGCCGCGTTCAATAGCGTCGATCAGGTTGGCGACGAACGAGCCGCTTTGGTCTGTGGGTAGATCGGGTGTGTACGGGTCGCGCTCGTTGGTGGCGATGAGCAGGTCGTCGTCGGCGTAGGCGCGCAGGTGTGCCGAGCCGGCCGTGCCCATGATGATGAAGCGGGTGTCGCCAAACGAAGGTGCGGCTTGGGGCGTGAGCCAGTCGGCAGTGAGGGTTGCCAATGCGCCGTCGGATAGTTCAAAGGAAGCCTGCACGTGGTCGTCTAAGCGCGGTTCATCCGTGAACTGTTTGCAGGTGGTGAGGGCGTGGACGCCGACGCATTCGGCATTGGTGAGCCAGCGGATTTGATCGACGCCGTGGCAAGCGAGGTCGTGGAATGCGCCCGTGTACTGATTCGGGTCAAAATACCAGGCTGGGGCTGTGTCGCGGCGAATCTTGTGCGGGTGGGTGGAGATGAGGCTGGCGATGTCTCCGAGCGCGCCGGAGAGAATGGCTTGGCGCAGGGCGATAAACGGCGGATAGCTGCGCGAGGTGAACCACATGGATACGTGAATCGAGCTAGAGGCGACAGCACGGCGCATGCGCTCCCAGTCGTCGAGCGAGTGGCACAAGGGCTTGTCGAGGAGCAGGTGAATGTTAGCGCGGGCGCAGGTTTCCACGAGCGCGGTTTTTTCGTGATGGATCAAGCCTTCGAGGATCAGCTCGGGCTGGGCGCGGTCGATCATGTCCTCCAAGGTGGCAAAGCGAGGGATGGATGAATAGCGTTCGCAGAGCGCGTCGTCGTCTTCAACCAAGCCGACGATTTGGCCGTTTGACGCCTGCAAGGCGGATTGGATCATGCCGCCGATGTGGCCGTAGTGGACGCCCATGATGCCGATGCGCATGATGAATTCTCCGGTGAAGTGTGCGCGGGAAAATAAGACGCGGCGGGTTAATGCGCTATGGCTATTGTAGCGTATATTCAGGCACGAGAAAGGATCCGAACCATGTCTGATTGGCTTACCACAAGACAGTTGCAGCACTTGCAGCGCGGCTACCGCAAACGGGTCGAGACGCCCATCCCGACCCAAGTCGTATCCAGCGGCGAGTGCTTCCCGCCGCCGCAGTCCCGCCGCCAAGCCCAAGCCGAGGCACTGATGCGCGAAAAGACTGATTTCTACGCGGGTCGCCAGGGGATGTCCCACCAGCGCTATCTCCGCTCGCCCAGCGGGATGGCCGCGGCGTTTATGGCGATGAACCAAGTCTATGGCGATGTCTATAGCGTCGATCCGGCCGAGGCCGAAGACCCCGAGGCTGCCGCAGACCAGCGCAGCCAGACCCGCGACCAGTTTATCTTCGACGTCCACACCCACCACGTGCGCGAGGACTACACTTGGGAAGGCCAGCTCTGGCTGCGCGATGTGGCGCGGGGCAACAACCAAGCCCGCACCCCTTGGAATCCAGAACTGGTCGAACAGGAACTCGACCTGAAGTACTACAAGTTCGATTACTACGTCAAAGACATGTTTTTCGACAGCGACACCACGCTCTCTCTATTGAGCACTTCGCCCTCGGTCGATCCCGAAAAGACGCTGTTGTCCGATCGGCAGATGGTCGCCACGCGAGACCAAGTCAATGAGATCTCCGGCACGCGGCGGATGTTCGCCCACGGGGTCATCTGGCCGAGTGCGCCGGAGTACCTCGAATTGATGGAACCAGCGGCGATGGAATTGAAGGTGGACTCTTGGAAGGGCTACACCATCGGCGACGTGCTGGGTTTTCACCCCACCTTTGATCGGCCTTGGCGTCTAGATGACGAAGAACTAACGTGGCCCACCTACGAAAAGGCCCGCCAGCTCGGCGTGCGCAACATCTGTATCCACAAGGGCGTTTTGCCGGTTGACTACGAGAGCATTCCCAACTGGCAATACGCCAGCGTCGAGGACGTAGGCGGCGCGGCGGCAGCGTGGCCCGACCTGAATTTTCACATCTATCACGCGGGCTTGAAGATGTGGCGGGACGCCGAATCGGTGAGTGAGGAATTTGAGCGCACTGGGCGGTTGGCTTGGATCGACGAGTTGGCCGCCATCCCCGCTGAATACGGGGTGTCGAATGTGTACGCGGATATTGGCCTGTCGTTTGGGGCGCTGGCGATTACGCATCCGCGCCTAGCCGCGGCTATGGTGGCCAAGTTGATCAAGGGACTCGGCGTTGATCACGTGTTATGGGGGACGGATTCGATTTGGTTTGGTTCGCCGCAGTGGCAGATTGAGGCCTTTCGCCGGATTGAGCTGCCACCCGATTTGCAAGACAAGCTCGATCTAGCGCCGCTCGGCCCGGCCGACGGCCCGGTGAAAAACGCGATCTTCGGCATCAACGCCGCTGGGCAATACGGCCTTTCGCTGGATGAACAGGGGAGACCTGTGACCGACTATGCTGGCGATGCGCTGTCGCAGCTCAAGGCTGCATACTTGGCGGCAGGCAATGAGCGCGACAATCTGTTCTGGGGGTGGATTCACAAGGAGTAGGGATTGCGAATAACTCACTGTGCGTTTTGCCCTTATTGGGGGTGGGCGCGTTTTTTATGGGTAAACTTTCACTCTACTTACAAAAAGGTTGTCAACGATGCGTTTGCTCATCGCCCTTTGCCTTCTCGTCAGCAGTGTCTATGCCCAAGCGCCTGGCGAGGTCTATCTGACCCCCAAAATCGACCTCCACCTCCAGCCGGTCGCCGTTGCTGGGATGGAGAATCGGACTTTGAACGTCCCTCCCGGTTTTGTCGTTGAGCTATTCGCCGAGGATATCGGCAAGGCGCGGCTTATGGCTTGGAGCCCGGATAGCGTGTTGCACGTGGCCGTCATGGGCACCCGAGGCAACAGCGAGTGGCGCGCCGATCCCAACCGCACCGGGCGCGTTGTGGCGCTGCCCGACCGCGACCGCGATGGCCGCGCCGACGAGGTGCGGACGGTGGCCGACGATCTGCTGTGGCCCAATAGCGTGGCCTTTTATCAGGGGGCTATGTACGTGGCCGATACCGATGAGGTCGTGCGCTTCAGGGACGGCGATGGCGACGGCTTTTACGAAGAGCGCGAGAGCTTTATCCTCGATTTGGCGACGTGGATCCCCGGTTTAGGCGGCGCTGAGCACGTCACGCACACTATCGTCTTTGACGAGGCCAACGAGCGGATATACGTGCATCAAGGATCCTCCTGCGATTTGTGCCGCGAGCGCGATCCCGAGCGCGCTACTGTGCTGGCTTTTAACCTCGACGGCACCGGGCGGCGGATTTTCGCCAGTGGTTTGCGCAATTCCATAGGCTTGGCGCTGCATCCGCTCACTGGCGAGTTGTGGGCGACCAACAACGGCCATGACCGCGACCGCTTTCCCAACGGGCGGGACTTGCCTCCTGAGACCATTGTCATCGTGCGCGAGGGTGGGTTCTACGGCTGGCCGCTGGCGCACGGCTATCAGGCGTGGGTTGACTTTGAGGTTGACGAGTACTTCCGCTCGATTGCGCCCTTTACGCGCCAAGACACGCTCGACGTAGAGCGGATGGAGCAGCCGGTTGCCACGGTCGCGGCCCACACAGCGCCGATGGCGATCCACTTTTACACCGGCGATCAATTTCCCGCCGAATACCACAATCAAGCCTTTGTCGCGCTTCGCGCCGGTGTGCGGGGCAACGACCCGGGCTATAAAGTGATGGCGGTGTTTAGCGATCCGGACGGGCAAAATGCCCAAGTAGCCGATTTCCTCACCGGCTTCCGTCCCAACCCGGGTAACAACCGGGTATGGGGTAAGCCCGTGGGTTTAGAAAGCGATGCCCAAGGGGCACTCTACGTCTCCAGCGACCACACGACTCAGGCGGTTTTTCGGGTGCGGATTGGGCCGCTGATGGGGCAGTGGGAAGTTGAGCCGCCGGATACGGTCTTGGCCGGTCAGCCGCTCGATTTGTCCGCGGCGATTGCGCTGACGCGCTTTGATCGGGAAGCTGCCGAGCCGATAGTGAGCGCCGATCTGAGTGCCTTGGGCGGCAGCGCCGAAACGCCGCTTACTGCCTTGGGCGACGGGCGTTACCGACTGGAGGCCGCATTGGCGGGCGCGGAGACCAACGGTCGCAAGCAGATCGCGGTGAGCGTGGCACAAAATACGGCGGAAGGTCCGTTTGAAATCGCGCTCTCGCGCACGCTAGTGGTGCTGCCAGCCGAGGACTTGGCGATCATTGATGACGAACTGGCTCCGGGCTGGGTCGCCAATGCTGGTTTGGGATTGGACAGCTTTGACTTTGACGGGAGCGGCCCGGTTTTTACTGGCACCGCGGCCGGTGTGCTGACGGCTGACCCCCTGACGCGGCTGTTGCCTTGGCAATTGGACATGGAGCCGCCGACACCTATCGAGACGGTGGGCTACCGGGCGCTGCGGTTGGCGATCCATCCGGGCGATGTGGTACCCGCCGAAGACGATGTGGTCGCGGTGGTGTTGGAAAGCGGCTTCCAGCGGGTCGTGCTTTTGGGTGAAGGAGCAGGGGATTACGGGCTGGATTTGGGGCGCAAGGAATGGCAGGAGATAGAAGTTCCCCTAAGCGCGTTCGGCAATCTCGACCAGCCGATAGAGACCGTGCGCTTTGCTACCAACCTAGAGGGGCGCTTTTACATCGACGATCTGCGGCTGGTGCGCACGGAGTTTACCGTTCCCACCGTCGTCCACGAGGCACGTGAAGACGCGACTCCGCAGCACTTCGGATTGGAGCAGAATTTCCCCAATCCGTTCAACAGCCAGACCGCGATCCGCTATACCCTCGACCGCGCCCGAGAGGTTGAACTAAAAGTCTATACGCTCACAGGGCAGCACGTGGCGACTCTGATCAGTGGCCATCGGTCGGCTGGCCGGCATGTACTGCATTGGGATGGCCGCGACAGGCAAGGGCGTCTGCTGGCTTCGGGATTGTATTTATATCAGCTACGGGCTGGAAGCGAGAGGCAGACGCGCAAGTTGCTGCTGGTGCGCTAAGGAGCCGTCCCAAACTATAATAGTCCGCTGTAACAGGACTTGGGTCGCGTCTAAGACTTGAACATAATGTTATGTAAAATTAAGTTTGGCGATCAGGTCTAACTTGTACAAAGGAGAATACGGAGAATACGGAATATGACGACAGACCAACGTGGCTCAACGGCATTGGAGACACTTCGCGAGGTAGCCTCGCGGTGGGATTTGGACATATTGGCCGACGATATCCAGCGTCTAACGAGCGGTGACGCGGTGCAGATCGGCTTTCTGGGGGACTTCAATAGCGGCAAGAGTACGCTGATCAACGAGTTGGTAGGCGTGGAGGATCTCATGCCAGTGCAGCACGAGCCCTGTACAGCGCGGGCCGGACAGGTGATTTCGACGCCTTCTCTTGAAGAGCCAGAGTATTTTCGCGTGAACGACGAGGGTGAGCAGACCGCAATTAACCGCCCCGATTTTGATGATCTCGCCCGCGGGGACACGCCGGGACGGCCGCTTGTGCGTCTCCCGTCTCGCCCCGGGTTTCCAGCGGGATTCGTATTCCTCGACACGCCGGGACTATCGACGCTCATCGAAAAGCACACGGAGATCACTTTGGGCGAGCTGCCCTTCGTAGATGCCGCTGTAATCTGTGTGGATATCAGCAAGGGCGGCTTGACGCGTACCGTCACTGACTTTCTTACTTCGCCCGGCGTCCGCCACCTACAGCATCGCTTTCTCATCGCGCTCACCTTTGCCGACAGGAAATCAGATACTGAACGTGCGGCAGTAGTCGAAAAGACTGCCGACATACTGGCGCAGACCATTGGCTGTTCCACATCAGAAGTCGAGGGGCGCATTGTGGTCGTAAGTGCCGGTCCGGAGGCGACCAAGCGCGACGTCAGTGCTTTACGCACCGCCATCCACGAGGTATTTGAGACGCGCAAGGAGTTCCTCATGGCTGAACGACATCACCGGGCCAGTGTGCGCCTAGTACCGCGTACAATCTCACTGCTTGAGCAGGTGCGCGGTGGCTTGCTAGAGTCGCAAGAAAATTTTGCGGGGCGCAAGAAAGAGGCGGATGAACAACGCGTGAGGCTGGACCAAGAGCTACACCAGCAACGGCAACGCTTTGAGAAGTCGCGCGATGATCTCCGCCGGGATGTGCAGGCAATATGCGATCACTATCAGGCTTCGTTTGCCGCTACGTCGGACGATCTCGCCATACAACAGGTCAGTGACGAGTTCACCGCGGAACTGGCAACAAAGGTTAGCGATCATTTTGCGAGATTGGGACGACAATGGGATACCCATGTTGGGGGGATTGACGCCGAAATCCAACGCTTGTTGAAGGACACCAACAAGATCGTGAACTTGGGGGCAACCGCCGCTACGGCAGCACTGGTTGCTGCGATCAACCCCGCCGCCGGTGTGGCTGCCACTGCCGGAGAGGCGACGGGCGGTGCTGCATTGCGTACCGCTGCCGCCAAAGCGGCCACCAAGATAGGGGTAAAGACCGCAACTACAGCAGCCACCGAAGGGTTGAAGAAAGTCGGGAAAAGTGTGCTTATCGCCCTGCATGAGATTAATCCGGTCAACATAGCCAGCGACCTTGTCGGGGAGTGGTGGAAAAACAAGCGTATCGCCGAGCCAATGGACCATATAAGTAGGGTGTTTTCGGCGCAAGCAGCGCGGGAGATCGAGGCATACTTTGAGTCTGAAGTGTTTCAACCGCTAGAGCGCGAGTATGAAGAAGTGCAGCGGGCGCTTTCGCAGATTGAATCCGAGCGGCGAACCGATCTCACCGCTCGCAACGCCAAGGTGTCGCGTATCCAAGCCGATATCGATCGGCTCCAAAAGGTAGGTCAGGCATGAGCAGTAAGCGATCTGTCGCCAAGAAGACTGCTTCTAAGAAGAAAGCTACTCGCAAGAAAAAGGCTGTTCCTAAGAAGACCATTTCTTCAAGAAAAACAGAGGCCCTCTCATCCCCCCCACAGGAAGATACCCGGCGAACCGATCTCAAAGCTACGATTGCGTGTCTCCTCGCCTTGCGGTCCGTTCGCGACCAGTTTGCCGATGCTGAACTCGATCTTTTGACCGGCGAACTCGCAGATAAGTTGGATTCTTTGGAGAAGGGCTTGATTGATCACCTCGCCGCGCAACGCGAGCATCAAGAGGGACTCGGTCGTTTGACCGTATCGGTAGTCGGCGACTTCAATTCGGGTAAATCGACGTTCATCAATGCACTGCTGGAAATGGATTTGTGCCCGGTAGGCGATGAGCCGACGACCGCATCTGTAACGTACTTCGTCCATGGCGACCAAGAACGCATCGAGCAGGAATCGGCCGACAGAACATGGGTCTCTCTGGATAAAACGAAGTACCGCGCATTGGCTAGCCATAAGAAAGAGGGCGACAGCGAGCCGCATACCTTTCGCATTTCGGTAAATTCCCCGGTTCTCGATCACATTCGATTCGTCGATACGCCCGGGTTTAATGCGCCGCCTCCAAATGCGAATGATACTAGAGTAACCGAAGAAGCTGTCATGGATTCCGATGTGCTATTTGTGATCATGGATGCGAATAAAGGCAATCCTGCGGATACGCTGTTGAATCAGTTGAGTCGGCTGTCACAAAAATCGCCTAACGAGTCTCGTCAACCCATATTTCTCTTGCTCAACAAGGCTGAGCATCTGCCGCCATCGCAGCGTAGGGAAGTGAAGCGTTTCTGCAAAGAGAATCACGGTGACCGATTCAGCGGTGTCGTGCTTGTTTCTGCGAAGCAGTTGAATGAAGCCAAAGATGAGGAGCCGCTCGACGCGCTGGACAGTGCAATGCAGCGTATGCGATCTGCGTACAAAGCGCGAGATTCATTTCAAGAAAGTATTTCGGCGAAACTAACTGAAAAGAGTTACATATTCGATATCAGCGGCAATGTGTACGATGTGCCTACCTCGTCGGATTTTGAACTGGCATCGCGCGAGCAACTTGCCGAGATGGTGAAAAACGTGGCCGCCGAACGACACGTCCTGCTTGAACAGCAATTTCAGCGGCAAACCTTACAATTGCGAGAAAACTGGCAAACGACGCTTTCTGAGTTGGATCTAGCCCTGAAACGTGCGCTAAGTGAGTCTTCCAGATTCGGTGAAAGTCATCATGAGAAACGTAAGAAGACTGCCCTTAACGCTATCGAAAAAGCGAAAATCGATACGTTCACTCTCATTAGCGGTATTTTCCAAGAGACACCTGATAAAATAGTTGCCAAGGGTCAGCGAACTGAAGAGGGATTTTGGTCGAATACTGAGCACTATCAAGTTCATATTTATTTAGGCAAAGCATCTGACGTAATGGGTGCTCACGATAATTGGCGTCGTATGCTTGGCATATATCAAAGGCTATTTTCGTATATAGGAAGATTTCCTGATATCAACTTCGACTTTACACCTCAAGAAGTTGTTGAGCAGTTAAAGGCGATTTCTCTTGAGACGATTCGCAACGTGGTTCAAGAAATACGCCAAGATTTCCGAAAAGATGAGGAGTGGGAAATTGAGAGGAGTGGGAAATTTTGGCAGTGCGAATATGAGGACGAAGATAGTAGAGACAAAATATTTGATGAAATAATCTCACGTTTTGCGCTGTTGGGAGAAGACATTATCGATCTGACCATTATAGAAGATCTGAAGGCAACCATCAATAGTACCACAGGACGAAATCAAGCACAGGCCACGACAAAGGCCAAAGAACTGAAGAAACTCCAAGAACGGATCAATGGGGTGAAGGAGCATGTACTGTGAAGAATCTACAGGATTACCAAACGCGACAAACTGCCCTCTGCGAGTGGTACGACCGCGTCATTGAAAACCACGAATTGCTAAAGGCAGACGTGGAGGCACTTCAGGATGCAAAATCCAACCTACAAGAAGGTCGCTTCATCGTAGCGGTCTGTGGCGAGATGAATTGCGGGAAATCAACCCTGCTCAACGCCCTGCTTTTCTCGGAAGAGGTGCTGCCGAGTCACGTTACGACCATGACGGCTAAGATCGCACTCATGGAAGGAGATGAGAGTGAGCGAGTTGAGGCCACGCTGTACACACCTGACGAGTTTCGCCATGTGGTGGAAACCAGCAAGCCGGATGAACGATCCGCGCGGGAACTGACCGAGGCGCGGGATAATGCTCGTGCGGAAGGGCTTAGGGAACCCGACCTGCTCACCGATCCGGCACGCGTCATTTCCGAAGATGGCCTTGATAAGCTCGTCCAGTTTGCGGCCGTATGCAGCCGCGGCGGTATATACAGTGCGTACGTCAACTGGGTACAGTTGTGGGCCGATCGTCCGTGGCTACATCAAGTGACAGTAGCCGATACCCCCGGAACCAATGATCCGAATCCAGAGCGCGACAAAATTACCCGCGATTGGATCGGGCGTGCCGACGCTGTGGTGTACGTCACTTTTGCCGGGGCGGCCATAGCTGAGCCGGACGTGAAGTTCATTGACGAGCACTTGGCACACATCGATCCTCAACGGCGCATCATCGCGGTAAACAAGTGCGATCTACAGCCCAACGAAGCGGCCATCCTGAGCCATATTCGGAAAACTCGGGACAGCGGCGACTTGAGGATGAAGGCACTGTTCGGAGACGACGATCAGATCGTACTCGTCAGCGGTCTCGGGGCACTTATTTCCGCCATGCAGGAAGCGGGACGTCCCCTGTCCGAGGATTTGACATGGCATGAGAGGGAACTATCTGGCAAGGGCTATCTAGATCCAGGGAAACATGGTCTTGATCGACTCCGCAATGTCATTGAACGACGAATCATCGCCACTAAAGGCGACGGTATTATCGTGGCACATCAGAGCCGTTTGGACAGCGTCTTTGAAAAGGCCGATGCAGGCATCTCTCAAGACAAGGCGATATTGACGGCTAATCGCGATGCTCTTAACGCATCGGGGGAGGAGCGTCGCGCAGAACTAGATCGGGTGAAAGAAAACATTAGTTCGATAAGTTCAGTTGTTGTGAATGCGAGAAAGAAGTTCGAGAAGGATCTTGACGAAGCACAAGGGCCTCTGCACGACAGCATTAATGAAACGATTCGCAAGGTAAAGCAAGAGATCAACGACGACCTTGCCAGAGTGCCGATCGATAATATGGCAGGGATAGCGATGGGTATCGGAAACCATCTGTATCGTAGTCGTAACTCTCTCTCGGATGCTATCAGAGATATTGTGAGTAAGATCGAAAACATGCTCAATGAGGCGGAGAATGACCTCTCAAATAAGTTGTTGGCAAGCGGATTCACTGTTGAGGAACCACGGTATCACTTACTGCCGATCTCGTCTCATACCATTTGCAAAGAGGTAGAAGAAGGACTGAGAAACAACCTTAACCTTGAAACTCTGCAGAGTACTGTGAAAGCTGCAACTACTTGGTGGCAGAGGCTTGTGGATACAGGGGTAGGCAAACGTGCTGCTGTTGGGCGGTTGAACGTTGAACTTGAGTCTCTTCTACAAGAGACTCTTAAGGGACTCTCTGAACACATTGGAAGAGAGTTACTTAGTCGCGGCCAAGAGGCTCTCAAGACAATGGAAGGGAGTTGTCAGCGCATTCTTGAAGAGAGACAGGAACTGTTAGAAGAGTTGCAAGAAAAAATTTCGTCGGATGAGGACAAGCGGCAAGAGATTGACGATCAGCTTGTGGAATTAGATCGGCGAAAACTACAAGTGGACGAACTCAAAGCTGAATATGACCTAGCGAGGAGTGCCTAAATGAGTACGACGAGTATTGTGATTTTGGCCGCCGGTACGGCGATCATTGTAGGCGGCACTGTTATATGGTATAGGCGTCATAGCCTTCGCAACGCAAGCACGCCAAGCACATATCACATAAATCCTCCATCTCCCCCATTCCAAGAGCAATGTTCCTTCGTCCAACAGAGGGTGGAGACCTACCGCGATGAGATGCTCTGCTACGAGCTTCGCCTTGAACGCAACCGTCGTGGGGCGTCGCGAGATGTTTTGCAGAAGTTGCTCGCCGGTCGAGAGGAAGTACTAGCCATGCCGGTTCTGTATCTCAATTCCGACGAATGGCGATGGGAGCAACAAAAGCTCCAAGAAGCGGTAGAAGTTGCGCTTAGCGAGCTCGATCTTTCAGTTCCCCCGGATGTTCGCGAGCCGACCACCCAAGCAGCACACGCATGCGAGCAATGGGCCGCTACCCAAGCCAAACGGCTATTCGATGAGGAACTGGGCAGCGATCATCGGGAAAGATGACGCCCGCAAGCTACCGTATCTGGGCAACAACCCTACAAGATTGATCCTTTGAGGTAAAATTTATGAATCCAAGGGTATTAGAAACTACCGCAATAGAAGGACACAAATTGAAGCTGTTTTTCGATAATGAAGAGCAGGGGGTCTATGACTGTTCTGGATTATTGAATTTCGGTGTGTTTCAAGAATTGCAGGATAAAAGTTACTTTATAAAAGTAAAAGCCGTGGATGGAACTGTGGTTTGGCCTCATGGACAAGATATATGTCCTGATACAGTGTACTTGGATTCTGTAAAAAATACGGGTTTTGGCAGCAGTCAATAAGCGCGATAATCTGGTCTGGGGATGGATCTACAAGGAGTGAAGATGAAATCTACGGTTTATATCGAAACCAGCTTCATCAGTTATCTCACATCGAAACCGAGTCGCGATCTAGTCACAGCGGCAAACCAGCAATTGACCCACGATTGGTGGAACGAACACCGCGAAAATTTTGACCTTTTCATTTCGCAATTTGTCATTGACGAATGTACTCTAGGAGACGCGATTGCTGCTAGAGTACGCTTGGATGTGATCGCTGATATACAGCAACTTGATGTCACTGCGGCGGTTGAGACTTTAGCCGATGGGTTGGTTGACCAG
This sequence comes from Gemmatimonadota bacterium, assembly GCA_028875335.1. The sequence continues at coordinate 8,219 of JAPPEF010000056.1, read as the reverse complement.
CTACCTCTACCGGAGAAGGCACAAGTCGATGCCTTACACGTCTCAATCGCAACCGTTTGCGATATGGAATACCTGCTAACTTGGAATTGTACGCATATTGCCAATGCTGTGCTTCGTCCTCGAATTGAGGCCATTTGCCGGTCATTCGGGTACGAACCACCAACTATCTGTACGCCCCAAGAACTAATGGAGGTCTAGCATCATGTGGCGCGATCCAATTATTGCAGAAGTCCGCCGCATACGCGAAGAGTATGCGGCGCAGTATAACTACGACATCAAGGCCATTTGCCGCGCTGCTCGCGAACGGCAAAAAACAAGCGGTCACAAAATTGTTTCGTTGTCCCCACGAGCTGCCACAGCATCTCAGAAAACCGACGCACCCTAGTCCTATAACTTCTGCACGTACACGTAGTAAGGGGCGATAGTCCGCTCGATGCGGTCGTAGAACGAAGCGTAGAGTCGGTCGGGTCCAGCGGCGAGCTCGATCTCAAAGCAGGCGCTCGTCGCGGCAGGATCGACTTCCTGCTGGAGATTTTGGCCGCCGATTGTTAGCTGTGCCCAGCCGAGGGCGAGGGCGACTCCGCCCTCGTAAGCCGGAGCATTTTTCGGCTGGATGCCGGGGCGGTACCAGCCGCTGTCGTCGCCTTCGATCCCCGCAGTAAGCGCATAGCCGGTTTCCTCGGGCCAGCGCCGTAGCTCAATCTGGTAACGGCCCGCCTCTTTGATATCAACAGCCCAAAAACCACTCGCGATCTGCCCGGCGCGGACTTGGCGCTGATTCCAGACGGCGCTGCACGCCTCATTGCGGATGTCGTGGGTGGTGAGTTTCGCGGGTTGGTCGTCTCCGCCGAGGGCTATTGGCTCGTCGCGGTCGAACTGTTCGGATATGAGTTCCCACCAGTCATCGTACGCAGTGCGCAGGTCGGCGACGACGTCGGGATGTGCGGCGGCGATGTCCTGCCGCTGTCCGGGATCCGTACCGAGGTCGTAAAGTTCGCGGCCGTCGATGAGCCGCCACTTGTCCTTCATCACCGAACTCTTGCGCCATTTGACCGGATGGGCCACGCGCTGGGTGTCGCAGACGTTGATGCGGTCGGCCAAAGCTGAATCGTCCGCGCCGCGCAGCAGCGGCACTAGGCTCTGGCCGTGGAAGGTGCGGCCGGTTGGGACTTCCACACCACATAAGTCGAGCAAGGTCGGCATGAAATCCACGTAGCTGGTCAGCGCGTCGATGTCGCGGCCGCCGGCGATGTGTCCGTTGGGATAGCGGATGAGGAAGGGCACGCGATGACCGCCTTCGTACTGGGAGCCTTTTTTGCCGCGCATTCCAGCGTTGTAACTGCCCGGCCCTTCGCGGGGGAACTGGTCGGCGTCTAGCTCGACGCCGGTGGCCGTGCCGTTGTCGGTCATAAAGATGAGGATGGTATTGTCGGCGATACCCGACTCGTCGAGCGTGGCTTGTAAGCGGCCGAAGTTCTCGTCGATGTTGGTGATCATGCCGTAGAAGCGGGCGCGGTCTTCGTGCGGGGTGGTATCGCGGTATTGCTCGGCGTAGTGCGGTTCGACGTTGAGCGGTCCGTGCGGCGCATTGGTAGCGATGTAACAGAAGAAGGGCCGGTCGGCGTTTTCTGCGATAAAGCGCTGGCCCTCGCGGAAGAACACGTCCGTGCAGTAGCCCTCGTACGGGGTGGGAACGCCGTTTTTGAAATAGGTGTCGTCAAAGTAGTCGTTGCCCCAAGGATCGCCCGTGTTGCCGATGCCGCCGCCGGCGTGGTAGATGGATTCGGCAAAGCCGCGCTCGTGTGGGCGGTAGGGCGGGCTGTCGCCGAGGTGCCACTTGCCGAAGTGGCCGGTGCGGTAGCCCGCGCCGGTGAGCGCGTCCGCGAGAGTCCACTCGTCGGCGCGCAACAGCGAGCGGCCGCCAATGGTGTGCCAGACGCCGGCGCTGTTGCAGTAGTGGCCGGTGAGCAGGCCGGCGCGGGTGGGGGCGCAGGTGGAGCCGACGTGGTAGTCGGTGAAGCGCACGGCGTCTTGGTGGAAGCGGTCAAGGCAGGGCGTGCGGATAGCGCTATTGCCGTGACAGCCCAAGTCGCCGTAGCCTTGGTCGTCGGTGAGGACGAAGACGATGTTGGGGCGCGGGTCCATGGGCTATTGTCCCTGTTCGGTGCGCCAGGCTTCGTATTCAGCGCGGGCTTCTTCGCTGAGCGGGTAGTACTTGCGCAGGTGTCCGCCCTCGGCCAGCTTCATGCGGCTGAAGTCCTCCCACTCGGCGTGCGCTTGAGCCTTTTCGGTCAGTTCGGGAGCGAGTTGGACTGGGACGACGGTAGCGCCGTCGTCGTCGGCGACGATGATGTCGCCGGGCATGACGAGGGTGTCGCCGCAGGCGATGGGCACGTTGACTGCGAAGGGGAAGATGTTGGTTTGAGTGTGGAAGTTGGGGGTTGTGCCGCGCAGCCACAGCCCGATGTCGAGGTCTTTGAGCACTTGGGGAAAGTCGCGGATGCAGCCGTCGATGACCGCGCCAATGCCGCCGCGCCCCATGAAGAAGGTGAGCATCATCTCGCCGAAGACTCCGCTGTGCATGTCACCGCGCGCATCGACGACGATGATGTCGCCGGGTTGGGTGTGGTACAGGGCGTGGCGGTGGAGCTGTTTTTCCGGGTCGGCGTATTCATCGACCGAGTATTGGTCTTCGCGCTTGGGCATGAACTGCAAGGTCAGGGCTGGGCCGACGACGTGTTTGCCCGGGATGCGGGCGACGGGACCTTGGATGTGGGGGTCGCGGATGCCCAAGCGGGCCAGTTCGCCGGCCGCGGTCGCGCTGGAAATAGGGGCGAGGGTATCGATGAGGTCTTTGGGGGGGCGTTGGATGTCGTTAGTTTCGACCATGATATCTCCTGTCGTTAAGTTGCGGGTGAGATTTGTTTAAGCTAAGAACGAGGCGTCGGTAGGGCCAATGCCGAATGAGTAGCAGGGGTTTACAGGGGTTTAAGAGGTTGCCTATTATTGGACATCTAGCATAGTGAGCGGTCGTGGACTAGCTAAGAGATGTAATCCTCCCAATGAGGAGATGACCTATGTTGACCAGACTGAAGGTCTCTAACTTCAAAAATTTGGCAGATGTGGATTTGTACCTCGGTCCGTTTACCTGTGTGGTCGGGCCGAATGGGGTGGGTAAGTCCAACCTGTTCGACGCGATTCGGTTTTTGAGCGCACTGGCCAATCACACGCTCATGGAGGCCGCCGCCGCCGTGCGCGACCAAGATAGCCGCACAGCACACGTGCGCGACCTTTTCCACCGCGTGGGAGACCACTATGCCGAGCGTATAACATTTGAGGCAGAAATGATCGTGCCGCGGCGGGCCATCGACGACTTAGGGCAGGAGGCCGAAGCCAGTATTACGTTTTTGCGCTATTCCCTAGAGCTTGCTTACCGAGAGACGGCCGACAGCTTGATGCAAGGTAATCTCGCTATTGTCAAAGAAGAACTAGTCCATATCACCCACGGTGCTGCCCCCCGACATCTTTTATTTCCTCACAGCGCAGGGGACTGGCGCGGATCCGCAATGTACGGCAAGCGCCGTGCACCCTATTTCATTTCAACCACCGGCGAGGGTGAAAACAGGGTCATAAGACTACATCAGGATGGTGGCAGCCGTGGTCAGCCTTTGTCCCGATCGGCCGCTAATCTACCTCGCACGGTGCTTTCCAACGCCAATGCGGCGGAAAGCCCTACGGTATTGGTCGCTCGCCGAGAGATGGAATCCTGGCAGATGTTGCAACTAGAACCTTCGGCCCTGAGAAAGCCCGATGAATTTAGTGCTTCTACACGCTTAGAAGCTGATGGTCGCCATCTGGCCGCTACGTTGTATCGCTTGGGTCGCCATGATGGGCAACAGGTCAGTACTGTCGAGGGCTCGGAGTCAGAGAGTCAAGGCCAATCCATCACTTCACAACAGCTTCGGGACTTGGCGAGTCAACTTGAACTCACAACTCAAAACGCGGCAAGAGTATATAGCCAGATTGCCAACCGCTTAGCCGAACTCATCGACGATGTGCATGAGATCAAGATAGATCGGGATGAGAAACGGGAGCTTTTGACATTACATGTAAAAAACGAGGAGGGTACCTTTCATCCAGCACGTGCCTTGTCGGATGGCACCTTACGCTTCCTCGCTCTGGCCGTCTTGGAAAGCGACCCGCAGATGCAGGGAGTGATTTGTTTGGAAGAGCCGGAAAACGGTATTCATCCGGCGCGAATTCCGGCTATACTGCAACTGCTCAGGGATATTGCGGTGGATACCCAAGAGCCTGTTGGGGAGGATAACCCACTACGCCAAGTGATTGTCAATACTCACTCGCCTTCAGTATTCCAACAAGTCCCGGATGATAGCGTTGTATTTGTAAAGACAAGAGAGGCCATAGACGAGGAAGGACGCCTTTGTAAAAAGGCTCACTTTCTCTGCCTGTCCGATACTTGGCGAGCCAAAGTGAGCGAAGATGCTGCTCGCGGCGATCTGCTCCCTTATCTGAATCCAGTGCTGCCTAAGAATTACATAGAGGTATCAGAGCAGAAGCGGGTAGTCGATAGGGAGGATATGCAGCAACTCCTTCTGTCTTTTTCTGGGTAAGTCTGGCGTCGGATGCAGGAACTGCGCTATACGCTGCTGGCGGATGGATCGTCTGATCGCGCCCTCCTACCGATTCTTACTTGGCTGTTGCGCCAGTCCTGCGGTGCGATTCCTATCGAGGCGGAGTTTGCCGACTTGCGTCGCCTGCCACATCCTCCCAAGAAACTTTCTGAGCGCATTCACTGGAGCGTTGAACTGTATCCTTGCGATCTGCTTTTTGTGCATCGGGACGCGGAGAGTGCCTCAATCGAAGAGCGCGAGGCAGAAATCCGCAAGGCCTTAGAAGAAAGTTCAGTGGAAGATTCGGTACGCGTTGTCTGCGTGGTGCCCGTGAGGATGCAGGAAGCTTGGCTGCTCATCGACGAGGCTGCGTTAAGAAGGGCCGCAGGCAATCCTAACGGTACTCAGCCACTAGCTATGCCGGATGTGAAAAAGCTTGAAAGGTTGGCCGATCCCAAACAACTCATCTGCGATCTCCTGCGTCAGGCAAGCGGTCTTCGAGGGCGTCGCCTAAAGAGTTTCAGTTGGCGGTCGAGCGCCCATCGAGTGGCTGGAATAATCGACGATTTTAGCCCTCTATACGGATTAGCCGCATTCAAACGGCTGGCAGCGGAGGTTGAACGAGTTGTAACCACAGCGGAATAGCGTTAGAGACAAATCTTAAAACTAGGAGGAAGCACATGACAGTGGAAGATCGCGGCTCGGCCATTCGGGTCGAGCGCCTGACGGCCATTCCGGTGGGGGCCAAGGGCTACGTGAAGGTGGAGACGAATATGGGGGTGGTCGGCTGGGGTGAGATCAACAATATGGAGACTAAGGTCGCCTGCGCCTTGGCCGAGTCGCTGGGCTCGCTCATCGTCGGCGAAAACCCGACGCGGATTGAGCACCACTGGCAGCGGATGTTCCGCGCCCATCGCAACCTGCGCGGCGGTGGGTTGATGGTGCACGTGATTTCGGCCATTGACATGGCGCTGTGGGACATTGCTGGTAAGCTCTATCAGGTGCCGGTGTATCGCCTGTTGGGCGGTCCCTGCCGCGACAAGGTGTGGATGTATCCCAGCCCCAAGGCGATCAAGGTCGGCCCTGGGGGCGCGCAATATCACGCGGGGACGCCGGCTGAGGTGGCAGAATTGGTGCAGCGGGTGGCTGACGCGCGCGCCAAGGTGGGGCCGGATGGGGCGGTGATGTTCGATGCGCACAGTATGTTGCCGCTGCCGCTGGTCAAGCAGTTTGCCGGTTATCTCAAGCCGGACGATTTGCTCTTTTTGGAAGAGGCGTGGGTGCCGGGCAATATCGAGGCCATGCACAAGCTGCGCGCGGCCGTGCCCGTGCCGTTGGCGACTGGCGAGCGCGACCGCACCATTTGGGAGGTGCGCGAGATTTTGGAGGCCCAAGTAGTAGATATCCTGCAGCCCGACTGCGGCCACGGCGGCGGCATCAGCCAGATGAAGAAGGTTGCCGCGCTGTGCGAGGCGCATCACGTGCCGATTGCCCCTCATTGCACCATGTCGTTTCTGGGCCTGACGGCGAGCTTACACGTGGCGGCCTCGGTGGCGTTTTTCCTCATCCACGAAGGCTACGATCACCAATTGCCCGAAGGCGTGGCGCACAAGACGTGGACTTTGGATGCGGAGGGATATGCGTCGCTGCCCGAGGGGCCGGGGTTGGGAGTGGAGATTGACGAGGAGAAGGCCATTGCCGTGGGGCAGGAGCGCGGACGGCAGTTTAAGTGGCCGGATAATCGGTTGCGGGATGGGTCGGTGGCGGATTATTAGAAGGGAGCCTTTATCTGCAGAAGAGATCGCCGCAGATAAAGGCTCCACAACTTATAGCGGGAATTGAGAAGCGGTTGAATTCCCGCGTTTTAACGGGGTGTAGGAGGCTATTCTTCTTCTACTACTTCCTCTTCTACTACTTCCCCTGCCACCACTTCTATCTCAAGGAATTGAATACCTTGGAGCAATAAATCTACGTCTTGCTGCGTAGAAATGGGCCCAGGGGGAGGAGGAGGAGGACCGGGAGGAAAAGCTCCGGGAGGCGGAGGCCCATCAAAGCCGCCTTCGGGTTCACCCTCACCATCTTCGCCGTCTTCATCTTCACCTTCATCACCTTCGGGTTCACCCTCTCCATTTTCGTGCTCGCCTTCACTTTCACCGTCGCCTTCACTCTCACTGCCTTCAAACTCAGGCGGCAGTTCAGGCGGCGGCTCGGGAAGGGGTGGCGCAACAAATGCCAAGCGGGCTTTTAAGAGGACGTTCTCGTCGGGTTTATTCAGGCGGGCGAAAACATCGTCGAGCGATTCCTCGGTGGGAGGGCCAAACGATGGTGGGCCGAACAGTAGCTCATCGGGTCCTAATGTTGCGGCGGATCCCACTTCGAGTTGGTAAAAGCCAGGGAATAGCGTATCCGGTACGCTGAGGGCTAGCTCTACTTCTCGATCCTCAGTCCGCCCTACGCGCAGCGCAGTGGTAATGTTCAGCGTACTGCCAAGGCTGATAACCGAATCAGCCGTAACCTGTCCCACGGTGGCAAAACGAGTTCCGGGAATCACCTCGACCTGCACCTCGGCCTCGCGCACATATACGGCGTAATCGAACCTCGTCGTAAGTTCCTCAAGTGCGAAAGACATGTCGCCAGAGGCACTAAAAATAGAAGCCAAGAGCCGGCCGCCTGGCGAGGAGTAGAGCCGGGAACGAGTGAGTGTTGAATCGGTGCCGTCAAAAGAAATATCCGTCGTAACGCGGATGCTGTGCTCCGGATCGTTGTCGACCCGGATGGACAAGGGATAAAAGAATGCACTGGCGACGAGATCGAGGGAGGCATATGGGCTGATGCCGACGGCCATGCTGTGATTAAGTTCGAGTTCGCTCCCTGAGGGGAACGTATAGACGCTCTTAATAGGTACTAAGTCTGGTTCCTGTTCGAGCACACCGCGCACCGCGGGCAAACGGTCTTCGGTCAGGGTGCCGCGCACCGTTGGGTTCAGCGTTGTAAACTTGAACGGGGCGGACAAGTTGGAAATTTCGCCGAGCACCTTTGCTTCGATGATGGGAAGCGCTACCGGACCAGAACTGTTCATTGGATGCCCGAATCCATATATCCGGTTGCCATCGACGTACGATACGGTTCCCACCGAACCCAGCGTAAGCTCACCGAGCAGCAATCCAACCGCCAGTGGTCTGCCGGCCTCAAAGCTCTCCTGCCGCTCTTGGGTTAAACCTGCGGCGCTAGCTCCGCTCAGGATGGAAGAACGCCCTTCAGGCAGCCGATGCGCACCGTTGAGTCCCGTGCTCAGCAAGGGAATATCCAAGGGGGTAATGCGGTTTCCTTCCCAAGTGGCCGTGGGTTTGGCCGTTGGCATGAGCCCCCGAGTGCCGATGACCCATTCTATGGGAGTGGCAAAAAAGTAGTAGGGCGGGTTGTCTTGGGCAGGATATCCATAAGCAATGGCACCCCAGGTGCCCTGCTCCGTAAAAATGGGCGAACCGCTCATGCCCTGAGCAATGCCTCCGAGTTGGATCAAAATGGGATCGGAGGCTTCGACCATATAGACCGGCATCGGGGCCAGAAAATCATCGACCACTTGGA
>JAPPEF010000393.1 GCA_028875335.1 Gemmatimonadota bacterium | reverse complement strand
GCGAAGTGGCGGGTCTCTATGTACGAGAGGGTGCCCAACGCCGTCTTGTCGAGCTTGGGATGGGGCGGATGGGCCGTGTAGCCGCAGGTATAGATGCCGCGGAGGCGGCCCGCGTCGGCCGTGCGGAAGATCGAGCCAACATTGAAGGCGCTGCGCAAATTGTCGAGCACCAGATAGAGCGGATGCTTGGGCAGGCGGGCGTATTCGTCGAGGGGCATCTCCGCGTCGAAGGTGCGGACCTCAAAGCTGGTTTCCTTGCCGTAGTTGCCCGGCCGCAATTTCACCCGACTTCCTCCGGGGACACGGGCCGCTGCTCGGCGGCGGAGAGCCGGGCGGCCTCAATGGCGACCATGGTCTGCCGCACGCTCTCGGCGGTGACGGCCAGCGCGGCGCGGCCGGCTAGCGCGTCGGCGATGTTTTCGTAGTAGGAACGCCAGCGGCCAGGTGCCGTCTCTATGATGGTTTCCTCCGCTGGTCGATAGAGGCGAGCGTAGTGTTCGGGCGCTTCTTCGGCCGCGTCGATATCGCCGGCGATCATGGCCTTTTCCTGCGGGTCAACGCCCTCTTTGACCAGCGCGCCTTCCGTACCCAGTACGTACCAGCGCGGTTTGGCTTTGCTCGCCAGCGACGAGGTCTCCACGCGCGCTTCGACGCCGTTGGCAAAGTGGAGCACGGCCAGCGCGTGGGACTCGACATCGATGCTGAGCGGATCGCCGGAGTGGAAGGAGGCGTACACCTTTGCGAGCGGTGCGTCGATGAGTTGGAGGGCTTGATCGACCAGATGCGCGCCTAAATCGAAGAATTTGCCGCCACCGTGCTGTGCGATGCTGCGCCAGCCGCGCGGGGGGCCGTGTTGGCCCCAGAACATCTCTAGCAAAAAGGGCTCGCCGAGCAGCCCTTGGGCCAGCGCGTCTTTTACGGCGAGGAAATCGCCGTCCCAGCGGCGGTTCTGAAAGACGCTGAGCAAGCGATCGTGCGCTTGGCTGGCGGCGATCATCTGGTCGGCCTCGGCAATGCTCAAGCACATGGGCTTGTCGGTGACGACGTGTTTGCCCGCTGCCATCGCTTGGATCGCGTGCGGGGCGTGGAGGTCGTTGGGCGTGGCGAGGACGACTAGATCGACGGCTGGATCGGCTAGCACTTCGTCGAAGTGGCGGAAGGTCTTTACCCCCAAGTCGCGCTCAATCTGGTCGCGGGCCTCCGGCCGGCTAGTGGCGATGCCGTAGAGGTTCAGGCCGCTGGCCAACCCCACGAGATAGGCGTGGAAGCAGCGGCCAGCAAAGCCGTAACCGATGACGACGACATTGGGTTTTTCCATTATTTTACCTGTGAAAACGGGTGTTTTTGCGGCCGACAAATGGGCACTTATATTAAGATAATTCAAAGGTTTGGGCAAGTTTTCAGGAGGGGCGCAATGCAGATTCGGATTAGCTCCTTCAACCCACCCCGCCGACGAGGGACGTCCTTCCCAAGCGGATGAATCTGCATTCAACCAAATGAGTATCTCACAATGAAAAAGTTTCCGTTGTTCAGCTACGCCTTGTTGTTGGTCGGCGTTCTGTTCGTACAGGGGAGCCGCGCCGAGGACTACACCCGCTTCAGTTTGCCCGACGGTGCGCTCGCCCGTCTGGGCAAAGGCCGCATTGGTTCGGGTGACCGCGCGGTGGCCTATTCACCGGACAGCACGCGGATAGCGGTGGCTAGCGACATCGGTATCTGGCTGTACGATGCCGCCACCGGGGCTGAAGTCGCCCTGCTCACGGGCCATACGTCTTGGGTCAGGTCGGTGTCGTTTTCGCTGGATGGTCAAACTCTAGCTAGTGCTAGTGACGACAAGACGGTGCGGTTGTGGGATGTGGCCACTGGGCGGGAGTTATCCGTCCTGCAAGGCCATACGGATGGGGTGTTATCGGTGTCGTATTCGCCAGATGGAAGCACCCTAGCCAGTGCCAGTTCGGACGGCATGATCCACTTGTGGGATGTGTCCGGCGGTCAGGAGCTATCCGTCCTTCAAGGCCATACGGGTTGGGTCTGGTCGGTATCATATGCGCCGGATGGTCAGACCCTGGCCAGTGCCAGTTCGGATGGCACGGTGCGGTTGTGGGGCGTGTCCGGCGGTGAGGAGCTATCCGTCCTTCAAGGCCATACGGACGGGGTGTTATCGGTGTCGTATTCGCCAGATGGAAGCACCCTGGCCAGTGCCAGTTGGGACCAGACGATGCGGTTATGGGACGTGTCCAGCGGTGAGGAGTTATCCGTCCTTCAAGGCCATACGGATAGGGTCACTTCAGTGTCGTATTCGCCAGATGGTCAGACCTTGGCCAGTGGCAGTTCGGATGGCACGGTTCGGTTGTGGGATGTGTCCGGCGGTGAGGAGTTATCCGTCCTTCAAGGCCATACGGATGGGGTGTTATCGGTGTCGTATTCGCCAGATGGAAGCACCCTGGCCAGTACCGGTTTAGACGATGCGGTCCGATTGTGGGATGTGTCCACCCGGCAGGAGATCGCTACCCTGCAAGGCCAAAGGGAAAGGGTCACCTCGGTGTCGTATGCGCCGAATGGTCAGACTTTGGCCAGTGGCAATTTGGACCAGACGGTTCGGTTGTGGGACGTGTCCACCCGGCAGGAGTTAGCCATCCTTCAAGGCCATACGCATGCGGTCACCTCGGTGTCGTATGCGCCGAATGGTCAGACTCTAGCCAGTGGCAGTTGGGATAAGACGATCCGGTTGTGGGATGTGTCTAGTGAGCAGGAGATCGCTATCCTGCAAGGCCATACGGGTGAGGTCCTATCGGTGTCGTATTTGCCAGATGGAAGCACCCTAGCCAGTGGCAGTTTGGACAGGACGGTTCGGTTGTGGGA
>JAPPEF010000180.1 GCA_028875335.1 Gemmatimonadota bacterium | reverse complement strand
CCGTATGCGCCCCCGCCGGCCGTTCCCCATCCACCAACGTCGCCAGCCGCTGCCCCAACAGGTTCAACACCTCTAAGCGCACGTGGGTAGTGGTTGGTATCTGGTAAGGAATGATGGTGGAAGGATTGAACGGGTTGGGATAATTCTGCCCCAACGCAAAGCCCTGCGGCAGAGCCGTACGCCTGTCCGCAGAGAACGTTTGCAGCGGCAGGGCAAAATACCCAGCCTCGTCCGTGGTCGTGCCCACAGAGCGGCGCAGGTCAGTTAGGTCGAACAGCCGCACCTGGACGCCCGCCGCCGCCGGCCCCGACGCCAGCCAGACCCGACCCTTAAGCAGCGGCTCAGCACCAACGCTGACACTCAACACCAAGCCGAGAAGACTGACCATAAATGACTGCATTAGAAAAGCTCCTTGTAGAAAAGGGAAATGAGTCGCTGCCATTATTCTTTCGATAAAGTCGAGCTTAGGAGCCATCGGCTGCCCCTTTTCTTTGGCCTCGTGCTTTTCTTGGGTCATGGCTTGCATAACCTGAACACCGATGAGTCCTAAAAGACAGCCGTAGAATTTCACAGCCTTTCAATATAAAGCCCATGTGTGATCTACAGGTGATTTGCAAGCTTGTTTCTATGATGTTTCTATGATGTTTCTATGATGTTTCTATGATTTTTTCTGAAGACGAACAGAACAACGAAAAGCGCCCCAACTCATCTTGAGAATCGGAGCGCTTTTACATACCCTAAATTGCTTGTCCCTTGCTCACCGAGCCGCAGCGGGAGCGGCTGTTGACGAATTCCTCCTATAAATCGAAATTCAAAGGCGTTCCACGATTTTATTGACTAAGCCACCTTAGCTCAGCAGGTAGAGCATCCGCCTTGTAAGCGGCAGGTCCTCGGTTCGATTCCGGGAGGTGGCTCCAATAAAAGATAGCGGGGTTACTTCATACTACCGGGTTCGCTGCGTTGGCATTTGTCCTCGCCATATAAAAGGCGATGGTAAGACGCAAGGCTGCCACGGCTATCCCCTTCCCTGTCCCGATTCCTGTCCTTTCGGCATCCGATAGCCGACGCGAAGCTCGGTAAAGATATATGTGGGGCTGTCCGCGTCGTCGTCCAGCTTGTGGCGTAGCTTCCGGACGAGGGAGCGGATCACCCGCACATCGCTAGACTTGGTCTGGCCCCATACCCTTCGCAACAACTGGTCGTAGGTCACCACCCGTCCGCCGTTGACCGACAGCTCGGAGAGCAGCTTGTATTCGGTGGCGGTTAGCTCCACCGGCCGGTCGGCAACCGTCACGCGGCGTTCGGCGTAGTCGATAGTCAGGTTTCCCCGCACGTAGGGTTCCAACGACTCGATCCGGTACGGATCTGCCTGTCTGCGCAGGACGGACCTGACCCTGGCTACCAACTCCGTCGGCGAGAAGGGCTTGACGATATAGTCGATGGCCCCCTGCTCGAAGGCCTGTTCAATGACCTGGTCCTTACCGTACGCGGAGACGAAGATGATCGGCACGTCGGTCATGCCGAGGATGTCCTTCATCAGGTCGATGCCGTCGGCGTCGGGCAGCACCATGTCGAGCAAGACCAAGTGGGGTTTTTTCTCTTCTGTGAGGGGGAGCACCTCTTTGGGGTCAGCAGTCACTATCGTCGTAAAGCCGACTCCCCCAAGTGCGTCCCGGATGTACCTCAGTGCATGTGGGTCGTCGTCTACCACCAAAATGCGGACCTCCTCGCTTTCTTTCTGCCGCGAGCGGGTGGCGCGGCGAGGAGACTGGATTGTTGCGCCGCTCCTGGCCTCTTCGACTACCGGTATGGTGAAGGTGAAGCGCGCGCCTTGGCCCGGCCCGTCGCTTTCAGCCCAGATGCGGCCACCGTGCGCCTCCACGATCCCCTTGCAGATGGCAAGGCCGAGACCCGAATCGCCGATCTCGTGTGCCCCGTCCTCATCGTCGATACGGGGGAATCTCCTGAACAGGTGCGGCAACCGCTCGGCGGAGATCCCGGTGCCCTTGTCGGCGACGGTGACTGCCACGTGGAGGTCCTCCCGCACGGCGGTCACCTGGATGACGGACGACTCCAGCGAGTGCTGCGCCGCGTTGGACAGGAGGTTGGACAGAACCTGGACGATGCGCGATCTGTCTGCCATGACTAGGGGCAGGTCCAGCGCAAGGTCGAGGTCGAGGTCGTGCCTTCCACCGCTGCTTAGGAAGGTATTCCTCACCCGGTCCACTAAGCTGGCGACCTCCGTTGGTTCGGGAGTAACCTGCAGCGTGCCCGTCGCGATGCGTGCCACGTCCAGTAGGTCGCCGATCAGCCCGCGCATGTGGTTGACCTGATCGACGATAATCTGGTGGAACTGGCGCAGTTCGGCGGGGTCCAGGTCGAATGAGTCGTCCAGCAGGGTGATTGCGGAGCCTTTAATAGAGGTCAGCGGAACGCGTAGCTCGTGGCTCACCATCTCCAGGAAATCGGCCCGCAGCCGCCCCAACTCCTCCAGAGGTGTCATGTCCTGTAGCGTGACGACGACCGACTCCACCTCGCCGTCCTGTGAACAGATGGGCGTGGCGTTGACCACCGTGGTCACCGACCGGCCGTCGGGAATCTGTATGACGATCTCCTCGGCGCGGACGGTCTCGCCGGTACTCAACGCCTGAGCGAGAGGGAACTCGGCCAGAGAGATTTCGCGCCCGTCGGCACGCTGGAAGGTGACCACGTCGATGAGCCGCTCCACGGGGCATCCCGGCGTCTGTAGGCCCCCTATAATCCTTCTGGCCTCCCGGTTGAAGGACACAGGCTCACCGGTTCGGGCGTCGAAGACGACCACGCCCACCGGCGAGGTGTTGATCAGCGTTTCCAGGTCAGCTCTAGCCCGCTGCTCATCGCGATAGCGGCGGACGTTGCCGATGACCAGTGCCGCCTGGGACGTGAACATGACCAAGGTCTCCTCGTCTTCGCGGGTGAACTCCTGGCCGGGTTCGCTCTTTGCCAGAAAAATATGGCCCACATTCTCGCCCCGGTGGCGAATCGGAGCTCCTAGGCAGGCGCTCATCTGAGTGGGTGGGCGGAACTCGGGCAGGTCCTGCGACAGGACGTAGCTGGCAAAGTCCGAGACTCTCAGCGGTCCTGGAATGGTGATTAGGTATTCAAAGATCTGCGGCCCCTCGGGCAGCGCAAATAACTGTTGGGTCTCCTCGTCCGTCAGGCCGGAGGCCAAAAAGTCCTCCACCTGCCCTTTATCATCTAGGGTAACCATCACGCCGCACCAAGCGTCGGTCAGTGATCGAGCACTATCCAAAATCTCCTGCAATACCGTGTCGAGGTCGAGGCTCTCGTTGATGCGGAGGCTGGCCTCGCTCAGCCTAGAGAGGCGGTCGCGCGGTGTCTCTGTCTGTTGGTCACGCTCGTCGGTGTTTTTCAACTCCTCCTCCATCAGGATGCGGGATACCCCTGGTTGTCGTCGGGCGTCGCCTTAATGATAAATAAACGGGATTCGAGGCGCGATAGGCCCAGAGGAGGAGCCCCCAAGTGGGCCTTTATCGTCAGGTTGGTGAGTTGGGCTAACTCCGGTGGGATCGCGCCGGTTAGGCCGCGTCCATTAAGCGAGCCATCGCGCGGTGCCGATGGCGTAATACTACCAAGAGAACAGGAAGTTGCCGGTGTGCCCCGTGAAGTAGTCGATGATGAGCCAGAGGCCGAGGGTCAGCATCTGACCGGCGATCATCCCGAGGAAAAACCCCTGAGTACGGGGGTACAGGTTGACGCCTCCGCACCGGAGGATGATGACCTTGATGAGCCAAGCGACGAATACGCTGGTAATGATGTGGGGCATCAGGTCCACGGCCGCGACCGGGAAGCCGATCGGGTGGAGGGGCCACCAGGACAGGCGGTGGCGAGCCCAGTACAGCAGGGCCATGATGCTGCCGCCGCCGAACAGGAAGCCAATGCCCGGCCAGTAGATGCCGGCAGGTTCTAGGTTGCGCACAGCGTTGTCGTAGGCGACCGCCGGTCCCGCCGTGAAGAACCAATAATCGAGATTGATGCCGCCGTAGCGGTAGGCGGCGTGGAAGATCATCCAGAACGAGCCCAGCGTCCCGATCAGCAGGGCTAGGATGAGGGCTAGGAAGACCAGCCGCCGGCTGCGCGCATCCATATCCTCGATCAGCTTGAGGGCATTCGTGCAGGTCGCCATGGCGAACGACCGGACCTCGTCGGCCCAGATGTAGGCCATGGACAGGTTGAACACGCCGGTGGGACCGACGAGCGATGAACCGAGACCCATGACGACGAAATCGGGGGCGTTGACGGGCGTCCGCAGCGTCGCCAGCCCGGCTTCGGCGATGATCCGGGTGATGCCGATAAAGATCATCATGGCCAAGACGATGAAGAAGAAGGAAACCCACAGCGGCGTGCCCATGATCCACAGCCACAGGGTCATGACTGCAATTCCACCGAGGGTGCCGATCACGGCGCTGCGGTAGGAGAGGATCTCGTCCCGATCATCGACGTGGGGTGCCCGGCCGAGGGCCTTGAGCCAGACCGCCTGCAAATGCTCGCGGGCCGTCCACAGCACCCCCGCGACCAGCACCAGCAGGGCACCCAGCCCCTCGTAGCCAATTAGGGGTGCGTCGGGGACGCCGTGGAAGTGCACCTGCTCCGATTTGACCCCGCCGATTGCCAGCGCGCTCTTCTGGAGCCTGCCGAGCAAGTAGAACACCCACACGCTGCCCGATATCCTCGTGTCGATGAAGTAAGTGAAGCCGGTCAGGGCGAAGTTGACCTTGCCATCCAGGTACGGTATCGGCAGGCGCATGGACACCATGGGCATGGAGGGGTAGTAGCTTGACAGGCCCCTCAGACTGCCGACAATGAATGGGAAGGCCATGCCGACCCACACGGACCGACGCTTGAAGAAGCCGTTCACCAGCTTGTTCTCGTCCTCGCCGCGGATCATGGCCAGACCGACTTGAGCGATGGGATAGCTCAGCCGCTCCCGCTCCATCCACTGACGCCGTAGGATCACGGCGATCGAGATCATGCAGACGTACAGCGCCAGCAGGAAGACGGCCCACCACAGCAACGGCTCGACCCAGGCGCCGTAGGGGATGCTCTGGCCGGGCGCGGAAATGCCTTCGTAAAACAGGGTGTTCCTATCCCCGTCGTCGACTAGGATGTTGTGCTCGGGAAAGTGGGGGAAGAGCTTCTCCCGCCATTGATTCTCCGGCGAAGCGTAGTAGAAGATGGCGGTGAGAGAGGGCAGGATCAGCTCGGTCAGGCCCATCGTGCACACGGCCGAGACCATCGCCAGCATGGCGTACACCATGATCAGTTCGGCGCGGTTGAGGGCTAGGCTGCGGCCGGACCACGCCAGCGGCACGTTGCCGAGGGCGCAGATCAGCGCGAAGGTGGAGAAGATCAGCCCGGGCGAATGCACATCGACATTGCTCAAGGGCCAGTAGGCGTAGAGCCAAGCAGCCCCCACCGCTAGGGCGAAAGCGAGGGCTAGGTCCCTGCTGCGTGCGGCCAGTTTGAAGGCTAGGTTGAGGAGCCCGATCAGCACGACGAAGACGAAGATGGCCCCTGGGGTGCTGATATCGGCGGCCACGTAGGCACCCTTGATGACCATGTTGCTGTAGGGGGCGCTGATGGCGAGGAAGAAGCTCAGGCAGCCCCCCACGAAGAACCCCCGCCACGTCAGGCGGTGGCGCGATTCGAGGAGGGGCTCGGAGCGCGACCGCAGGTACTGGCGGTAGAGCGGGGGGATTTTCTGTTTCACGAAAGGCGCGTCAGTGGGTGAGGGCGGAGACCGCCCGCCCGAACGGACCCGAGGCTGGAGCGATGATGGCGGCGCGCGCGCGAGCCACCTCGGTCGATCGCATCATTGTTTCTCTCGTACTAGGGTTTTCAGGTTCTCTTCGTGGATCTTGACTTGGGGTTCGTACTGACGCCGCAGTTCGCCTAGGAATTGTAAGAAGGCCGCATCGCGCTTCTGGCGCAGGACTAGGGCCCAGGCTCGAGTCGCGACCTCGGCGAAGGGCTGGGGGCCGCTGCCGAGGCTCGATTCGACGAGCCTGAACACGGAATAGTAGCGGTCTGCTGACGCCGCACCACCGGGGGACATGACTTGGTGGGCCGGCACCTCCACTGCAATGGGACCCAGCAGGTCGCCCGGCGCGGCTTTCTGTGCGGCTTCGAACAGGGCTTCGTGCGCTTCTCTCTGGTACCAATGGAGGTGGAATCGCCCGCTGTCTGGTATGGCCGTGCGCCGCAGGGTGTGCTGCTGGGCCAGGACCCGCAGATCCTCACCGCGCTCAATCCGGTCTCGGAGCGCGACTGCGTCTTCGCGTGTCGCGACTAGGATCTCGTCCAGCGTCAGGGCCTCTTTTGGAATGAAATACCGCAGATTCTGGGCATAGAAGTGCCGCGCCTCGTCCTCGTCCACCTGCACGTCGCTCGTCACCTTCTTTCTGATGACCGCCAACAGGCGTTCCTCTTGTCTGGCCTGACGCCAGGCGACCATCTCCGGCTCGCGGTCGATTCCGGCATTGCGAGCAGCCTGCGCGGCCAGCGTGCGGGGGACTAAGACGGACTCTGCAAACCACCGCACCTGATCTCGCACATCTCCCGAGAATTCCCGGTAGTTCTCTTGGGCCGAGTCGATGAACTCTCCCACCGTAATGGTGCCGCCGTCGAACTCGTAGAGTACTGTGCCGCGCTCTACCTCGGAAAACGCGTGTCCCTCGCTCTCCAGGCGCGCGGCGAGCAGCTCGAAACCGTCTTCTCGGGGACGCAGGTTTAGAACTTTTAGCAGTTCCCGGCCAAGCTCCATGGATCGAAGGCCGGCCTGCTCCCGGTGGAACTCGGTCACCACTATACTCCGCACCCGTTCGAGGGAAATAGGTGCCTCGTCCATGACCTGGAACACGCCATAGGTGCCGCCCGGCAGGGGTATGGGTTCGGAGACCTGACCTTTCTCGAGCGGAAAGACCTTTTTCCGCATGATGGGCAGGGGCATCTGGTCCTTGGTGGCGTACCCCATGAACCGGCCGCCCTGTTCCGCAGTCGCACGGTGGGTCGAGCGCTGCCGCGCCAACTCCCCGAAGTCGGCACCGCCCTGCAACAGGCGCACGATCTCCTCGGCCTCTTCCCGGCTCTCGACCTCGATCTTGCCACCCATGACCGCGCGGTTTCGTCCGGTCTTCAGGTAGTGGTCGTGGATTTCCCGCTCTTCGAGCGCGATCTTTGCGTCCACTTCCCGAGCGAAGAACTCGTTCACCAGCCGCTCGGTCCATTCGCGCTCCAGCTTGCGGCGCAGGTCGGGGTCGCGGTCCCATCCCCGCACTGCCGCTTCCCGAATGAGGATCTCCTTGTCGATCAGGGCTTGTAGATGCTGCCGTCGGCCTTCGATGCCCGCCTCTTTGGACCTCAGGCTTTCGACTAGGCGTTCCTCAAAGCGGCGTAGCTGCGCGGCGTGAATGCGGGTCTCTCCCACCTCGGCCAGCACTGGGCCATGCGCGTCTTCCTCGCAGCCCGACAGGACGATGCCCAGAGCCAAGGCCAGGGGCGCTGCCGCAGGTTGTAGTTTTATCATTCTCTCAATCCGGCATATACGGTTAGATAGGACAGGCCGCTCGTCTCCGTCCGGTCTTGCTGGTCGAACGAGTCGATCTTCCGGCGGTCCACCCGCATTCCAATCGTCGACATAAGCCGATATCCCACATAGCTGGTGGAATTGGTTAGCTGTAGAGCGAGGGATAGCTCATTGAAATCGCCGGTGGGATCGCCCCGATTCAGGCCGGCTACGGGATCGTCTGCGAACGCTACTTCTTGCTGCGCGAAATCGCGGAAGATGACCTGCTCTAGGCCGATGATCACCGTGCTGTGGCTCAGTACCGGGATGTCCAGCCGCAGGGAGGCCATACCGGCCCACTCCTTGCGCTCGAATACCCGGTCGTTTAGGAGCCACTCGGTATTGAACGGCGTGTCGTCCATGAACAGCTCGTGCTTGACGCGCGGACGGAGTTGAATTCCGTTGCCTAGGGAATAAAGCCAATCTAGCTTGTTGATCAATCCGAACCGCCGGGTGTGCTGCGAGATTTTCCGGCCCTTCCGGTCCACGGTTAGCTCCTCCCGCTGCCGCAGCACCTCGTAGATCAGCTTATTCCCAGAGTTGACGCCGATATTGCCCCGACGCTCAAAGGTTAGGGACAGTTTGTTGACCCAAGTATTGGGCAGACCCAGCGGATCCGGGATTGGGGTCATGCCCTCGTCCCGAAACCTTCCGTGCAGCCATTGGAAGAGGTCGTCGGCGATGTCGTCCTCGACTCGCTTCAACATGTTGTAAACCGTCAGCTCGCCCGCGCCGGAATAGCTGCGCTCGAACGCGAAAAGGGCATAGCTGCTCACATTGGTCTCGCCGGTTGAGGGACGACGCACCCGCTGGTGGCCGGCGGTGATCTTGGCACCCGGCACAATCCACGCACCGCCGTACACATTGAATCCGCGGCGGTCGCGCTTGTATGGGTAGTCGGGTTCGTTGTCGTTTTCGAACCGGTCCCCCCAGCCGTTGTTGTTCATGTCGATGCCGAAGAGATACTCGGGCCGGTCCACGCTGTAGCGCAGGAAAGGCTCGGCGTAGTCGGGCACACTGTTGGGCCGCACCCGAGTGTTGTTCTGGTTGAAATCGGAGATGAAATCGTGGTTCTCGTCGAGGCCGGGAAAAACCGCCTCGTCCGCGTACCCCTCAAACACGCGAATGCTGTTCCGTTCCTCGGGTGTCCGGCCGTCGTCGTATCTGCGCTTTTGGTCGTTCTTGCGGTCGTTGTCGTCGTTGTCGTCGACGAAGTCGTAGAGGTAGTTGGAATGGGCCTGCGGCGTGTCCGCGTAGTTGGCCCGGCCCGCCGAATCCAAAAACCGCATGGTGGTCGAGTAGAAGGCGTCCATGCCGAAGGCCTCGCCGAAGAGGTAGTACGGATGGAAATCCCTGGCCACGTTGACCATCCACGCTTCGGCGGCGGGATTGCCCCGAATGCCCGATGAAGTGGTGTGAGTGGTCCGGCTTACGTCGGGGTACTTGCGATACTGGTGGTTTACATTGAACTCGCCGTAGAGCCTAAACCCGGCCAGATCGTCGGCCTCCACCGTAAAGCCGAGGATCTGGGTGGCGGTGGGCAGTCCGTAGTCAAAGACCACGGCACCTAGGTTGGAATGGTCCTGCACATTCCCCGGTGCCCGCACCATAGTCCTGAACACCGGGCGCGGTTCGAAGATGGCGTTGTCGGTGTGCTGGTCGGAAGTGACCTCGACTTTGTAGTCGTTGCTCAGGACCAGCCGGAACCGGACTTTGCTGATGTTGTTGACCACATCGGTTAGGGACACCACCGTTTCCAAGTCGTCGAGGACCGCCGGGTCCGGGTCCGCCAGTACGTAGTCCAGCCGGATCCGCCCTAGTTCGCCGTCGCCTTCGGCTACTAGAGAGCCATCCCGGGGGATGCCCCCCGAAACCCTCGGCTGGAAGCCGATCTGGCTGCCCACCAGCACCGTGTCCAGCTCTCCTATCCGGGTCGTAATCTCGATATCGTGGGCGAAGAGGGCGGGACCGCCCTCGCCGTCTGCCGGGGAATCGTCGGTAATCCGCACGGTGATCCGGTTGATGCGCGCGCCCGACTGGTGAGAGCTCAGCCGGCCGGTCAATGGACTCCCGTCAAAGGGCACGGTCGAACTCCGCCCGTTGTGCGCGTTGACGAAGGTGCCGCCGAAGCGCGCAAAGTCGGCCATGTTCCAGACGGCCCGCAGACCGACGAAATTGGTGAACTCGTCGATGAAACTGCGCGCTGGCAGGAACAGCGGGACATTGATTCTGGATAGGAGGGCTGTGGCCGCGACGCGATCCGCCATATAGTCGAATTGGACCCCGTTGAAAGCCGTCTTGCGAAAGGTCATGGGCGTCAGGGTCGTGCCGATCTCGTCGCCGATGCTCACGCGGAAGTGGTGCTGCCCCTTGGCGTCTGAAGAGACCACGAGGGAGCCGAAAAGGTCTTTGTAGCGGTCGGTCTTGTGGAGCAGGTTCCCCTCAGAGGTCCGGGGTTGGCTCTGCTGCCAGTCGTAGATCAGCCAACCTCGGGTCAGAAGCCGGCCGTAGAGATCGTAGTGATTGTCTCCCTCCTGATCGGTGGCCAGATAGCGCAAGTAGCGCTCGTAGGCATAGTTGGTCCCCGCCTCCCATTGCCAGCGGTAGTGGTTGGCGACCTCTTGGGGCATGTACCATTTCTTGAGGGATGGAACGAAGGCGTCCGTGCGCAGGCTGGGAGCCGTCGAGTAGTAGATTGCCCGCCCGCTCTCGCGGATTCCGAGGCGATTCCCGTAGTCCGCCTGGGATGCGCCAGGCTCGACGTTCAACGCGACTGCGAGGCCGATGAGGATGAGGATTCGGGACCTAAACTGCACGGTGCGCACTTGGGGGGACTTGTTCATCACAGTCCAGCATATACAGTTATGAAGGTGGTGCTCAATTCGCGGCCCCGGTCTTCCTTCACCGACTCTCCTTGGTTACCGGCGGCGATGAACTCGTCCCAGACCCGGGTGTAAATGATGCCGAACTGGGTGGTCAGGGTATAGCCTTGGTATTCCCGGACGTTGGACCACTGGGCGGCTAGCACTAGGCTGCGGGAGTCACCTGTGGCCCCCACCCGGTTGGCGACGAGGGCCTTGTTCTCGTCTAGCAGCAGATCCACAACTCGATGGTATTCCAGCCCGGCCTCAAAAGACGACGCGCTCAACATGGGATGTCGCAGCAGCAGGGTGCCCGTTCCCGTCCACTCCTCGCGCTCATTGCCCTCTAGGATGAAAGGCGCTTGGTTTAGGTACTCGCTCTTGATCTTGGGTTGGATCTCAAGGCCGCGGACGCGGTAGGTGTAATCCGCTTTGTTGATGAGTCCGAAGAAGTGGGTGCGCTCCTCGAGGATAGGGCCGACGCCCCGCTCGTAGGCGTCTCCCTGCTGAGCATACAGGTCGTACTTGATCTTGGTCCGGGTCTTCAACTCGCGCACCGGGCGATAAGCCAACTCCAAGTAGGTCGAGTTCACCCAAGTGTCGCGGGCCGGGAGCACGTCCTCGATGTTGGCTATGTTGCCGGTGGCCAGACCGAGATAAGGAGTCATTTCCCGGCGGTCGTCGGGGATGGTGTCCCTGGTCCGCTTGAGCATATTGTAGACCCGAACCGCGCCGAATCGGGGATAGTCGTGCGCAAAGGTGACCAGCCCGTAGGTCGTGTGGTTCTTGCGCGCGGCAGACAACGAGCGGATCCGCAGAAGCCCCAGCGTGGCCCTGATGTCGGGCGTTACAAAAGCGCCACCGTACACGTTGTACCCCTGCTGGTCTGTCTTGTAGGGGTAGTCGGCTAGATCGTCGTTCTCGAAGCGGTCCACCCAGTTGTTGTTGTTCAGGTCGATGCCGAAGAGGAACTCGGGCCGGTCTGAATAGTAGCGGAAGAAGGGCTCCTCATAGTCGGGGATGCGATTCGATAGAATGACGCTGTCGTTTTGATTAAAGTCCGACACGAAGTCGTTGTTCTCGTCCCAGCCCGGGAATACGTTGGCATCACCGGAGCCCTGCTCGAATCGGGCCCAGTCGGAAATTCGGTCCTGGTCGTCATTGTCTTCGACGAACTCGTAGAGGTGCCGGGTCGAATGGTCGTAGAGGATGTCCCCTTCGCTGTTTACGAGGTACGCCGTGGTGGAGTAGTCGGGGTCCAGGCGGAAGGCCTCGCCGAAGGCGAAGAACGGATAGGCCACCTTTGACACATTGACCATCCACGCCTCTGCCTCCTTGGAATAGCTGGACGGAGCGCGGCCTGCTTGGGCTAGGCTGGGGCTGGGGAACTGGTGGTAGGACCGGCTGATGGCCAGTTCGGCGTAAGCATCAAATCCCATCACCTCCTTGACGTCCACGGTGAATCCGTAAACCATGTTCGCCGTGGGCAAGCCGTATTCGAAGACGAGCCGGGTCTGGTTGGAGTTGTCCGGCACATTGCCTGCGGCCCGGGCCACTTCGAAGAGCGCTGGTGCCAGTTCGTCGATATCTTCGCCGCTGAGCGGCAGGTTGGGCATGGGGCGCAATCCGGTCTGACGGTCGGACCAGATCTGGATGCGGTAGTCATTGGCCACCACCAGATCGAAGGTGATCTTCGCGATGGTATTCGGACGCGGCCCAGTGTAGGCGATGTCGGTGAAGTCGTAACTGATTACGATCTTCTCGGCCCCGTCCGCACTCTGGAAGCCCTCGTGGTGGAATCCGCCGCTGACCACGGGCCACGCGGCCGGATCGGTCACCATCGCCCGCTGGCGGATCTCCTCCCGCCTCCCGGTGGCTGGGTCCTCGGTGGTTATGATGATCTCGTGCGAGAACAGGGCCGCGCCAGCCACGCCGTCGTCCGGTGAATCGTCGCTCAGAACAAGGGCCAGGCCGCGCACCGGGACCGCTCCTTGGTTGGCAGCGAGTGTGCCTTTGAGCGGGTTTTGCTCGAAGGCGTCCTCGAAGGTCGTGGAGTTGTGGGCGTTGACCATAGTCGCCCCTACTTCCACGAAGTCCCCAACCTGGGCGACGACCCGCCCGCCCATCAGGTTGGTGCCATTAGTCACCGTCGCGGGTGCGTTCTTGGCCGTGGTACTGGCGATCGGCAAGCTGATCCGGGAAAACAGCATTGAGCCGCGGTACTTGTCCGAGGCGAAGTCCATCTGTATGCCGTTGAAGTTGGGCTTGGAGAAGGTGAGCGGCGTCAACGCCGTTCTGATCTGATTCCCGGCCGTTATGGCATAGTGAAACTGGCCTCTGGAATCCGAGCTCACTAGGACGCTGCTGAACCAGTTAGCGAATCTGGGATCCTTGTAGAGCGAGGAACCGAACTGGCCGGGCTGACTCTGATTCCAGTCGTAAACCAGCCACCCCCGGGTCAGGTAGTTGCCGTAGAGATCGTAGAAGGGGTCGCCCTCGCGGTCGGTGTTTACGTACCGCTGGTACTGTTCGCGGGCATAGTTGGAGTACTCCCACGCCTGCCAGCCGTACAGCTCGTAAAGCTCTTGGGGCACGTACCACTTCTTGAGGGCCGGATCCAGGGCGTCGTAGAGGACGCCAGGTCCCCTCGGTTCATAGGTTATTTCTTGCCCGCGCCGCTGTCCGAGAAGCCGGCCGGAGGACTGACCGCACACCTCGGATGCCTGCATCGTGGCGATGAGCGCGAACATACTCAGTAATCCCATCGCCTTGCCGGTCGTCAACATGGAGAGACCCTCTCTCGGTGAAATCGCCAAACCAGTTTCAGTATACCACTTCGACCACGGTGGTGGCCGTCTCGGCGCTGGCGCTGCTGAGCACGTTTACGTGAGCCAGATAGATCCCGGGCGGCACGCGCTTGCCACTGCCGTTGGTTCCATCCCATGCGATCGACCAGTGACCGCCTCCCTGCTCGCCGGAGAAGAGGCGGCGGACTAGGTGCCCGGCCAGATCGAACACCTTCACCTCAACGGGTATGGGACCGATCACGCGCGACAGGTCGTAGGAGATGCGGGTCTGGTCGTTGACCCCGTCGCCGTTGGGGCTGAGGGGCCGCGGTACGGCCCGGGTATTGATCAGGACGGCACCGGCCGCAAAGGGCACATCGACCGACAGCACCCGCGGGTCCTCCGTTCCCATCGGAGGAAAGGTGGCGTCCTCGGGGCCGAGGTGGGCCGCGTTGCCGGCGAGGATCTTCTGACCGGTGATCCCGGTCCCGGTGTTGCCGGCCCACCCGGTAAAGGTCGTCCCGTATCGGAGGACGCGACAGCGAAACCGAATCCTCAGGACGGCGGCCTCGGCGGCCTCTAGGTCGCTATCCGTTATGAGCGGGAAGCACACCCGGAACCGCCGTTCCTCCACCGCCTCGATGCCGAAATCGGCGGCTGGATCGGTGGGCAGCGCCGATGGGCTCAGATCTTGACTGGAGAAATCCGCCGCCTCGATGCGGCCATCGTGGAAAAGGACTTGGACCGAGTCGATCGCTTCGACCCGGACCGGCGTGGCGATCTCGAAGGTGTCGAAGCCGCTGTCTTGGCCCGGCCGTATCTGGGTCGGCATGACCGCGTAGGTGAAGGTTGCCGGAATGCCCAGCTCGACCCGACGAGGGTAGATCTCGCCGACGATCCGCTCGGCCACCGGCGGGAACACCGTGAAGGCCAACTGCCCAACCCCGGTCGCTGCCTCCAGGTCCCGGCTCGCCAGTTCGACCCGGACCTGAAAATAGCGCCGTGGGGCCGGAGTGCTGATGACCGCCCCAAGCTGCTCGTCATTGATGTTCTCGACCGTGATGCCGCTGGTGCCCTCTTGCCCATAGGGAGCCGACCAGGGCGTCCAGGCGTCTGGATCGTCCCGGATTTCGCCCCGTGGCCTCAGGCCGCGATAGTCCTCTAGGCTCAGCGCTACCTGGTTCTTCTCTGTTAGCGGCAGCGCCCGGTAAGCTCGCAGTGCATCGAGCGGTTCCAAATCGTCTAGGGCAATCTGCTCTCCTGAGGCCGTGGTGGCGACCGCGCCCTCCTTATAGGGGAGATTCACCTCACCGCCGGGACCGGGGCGAGTGAATTCCAGCGGCGTATCGTCATGCCCGGCGCGCGTCGCAATGCGGGCCTGCGCCATCCCGGCGAGACCTAGGCTCTCCTCAAGCCAGCGAATCTTGCCCCACACGCCCCAGTTGGAACCCAGATCGTAAACATTGGAGATGTATTGGGCTTCGGGTACGAATCCCGTCCCGAAGACCCGAAACTCGGCGATTTCGAAGCCGATGGACGTCTGCGACCTCAGTCGCAGGAAGCGCAGGTACTGGGGGGGAATCCGCAGGTCGACCACGGGCTGGTCGTTCTGGAGCTCCAGCTTGAAGCTGGTCATCACCGGCCGGCCGGACTCGTCTCTGTCATTCTCGCTGCCGTTGTTGACCAGAAGCTCGTACGCGCGCAGATAGTCGTTTTGGAAAGGAAAGTCGGGCGCTGCGAAACCTGGGGCGTTGCGCGGAAAGAACTGGACCCGATTCACCCCGAAGCGCGCGCCCAAGTCAAAGTCGATCATGGCCCCGAAGGCGAGGACCTGTGGCCCCTCGGCCTCGCTCTTGCGGGTGAAAGCCGTCTCGAGATCGCCGTCCACCATCAGGAGCAGCTCCTCGGCGAGGCCGAGCGTCAAGAGGTTCGGCGAGGTCAGGGTGGCTCCGGCCGCGATATTCCTGGTGGAGTCGGCTCGCTGGGGGAAGATCCAGCCCGGTTTGCCGGGAAAGTCGAAGTCCACCACATCGCCCGGGGCGTTGGTGATCGCGGCCTCGTCGATACTGATTTGCACCGCGGTCGGGATCTCTCCACCGCCGCCGTTCCAGGGTTGGCCGCTAGTGCCGCCCAGCACCCGGCTGTCGGCAGATAGATTCTGGGCCACCAGACAGAATGTCCCGAGCATGACCAAGCTAGTTCTGATCCGCTGAATTCTCACTCGATAGACCCTGGCGTCAATACGCTACGTGGATCACGCGGTGCACCTTGCGGCTCGATACGTCTGTGTCCGCATCTACCTCGATCTCCAACAGGTAGATCCCAGGTGGCACCAGCCGGCCGCTCTGGTCGTGGCCGGACCAGCGGACCGCGTACGATCCGCTCACGAGGGGACGCCGTTCCTCCCACGCCCGCACCAGACCACCGCCCAGATCGTAGAGGCGGGTCTGCACCGCGCGCTGCCCGGTAAGCCGGAGCACCGAGAACTCAAACCGCGCTTCGTCGTTGATCCCATCGCCGTTCGGGGTCAGGATCGGAGCAGTGATCGTCAACGGGCCCATCACCCGTTTGTCTGCCAACGGCCCGCGCAACAGCATCCCCTGACTCGAGGCCAAGGCGGTCGCATCGCCGGGATCGATCCGTTGCCACCGATTGGCCTCGGACGAAGTTCCCAGTTCCGCCTGCAGGATAGCGCCGGGGCGGAACAGGGTCGTGGTGAACCGCACTTCGATTAGATTGACCTCGGGGCCCACCGCCGAATCTAGGCGCACCCACAGCGAATCCGATCCGGTCGGGACCTGCTCCAGATCGGCTGGTCCCAACTCGGCCACCGGGCCGGCGTCCCACTGTGACTCCCGGCCCATGCGGAGGAGTTGCAGATCTAGGTCCACCCCGGGAGCGTACAGGCGAATCTGGTCCATTCCCGGGCCGCTTTGCAGGAACCGAGCTTTGACGAACAGGGACAGGGTGTCGGTGGCACCCAACTCGGATACCAAGCCCGGCTCGAGTTCTCCTAGGGCCTGCTGGGCTAGGGGATCGAGGAAGTTCAGCCGAATGGACCGCAGGGAAGCGGCCTGTTGCGGATCGCTAGTCTTCAGCCAGGCCTGGAGCATGAGGTAGGATCGCGGGCTTGGCGACGTGATGGGGGACCCCGAGAACTCGTATTCCTCGCTCCAATCGCTCCAGTCGCCCCCGGCCACCTGCTCGGTCACGATCTCGACATCCTTCTTGGCGAATTTGTTCAGCTTGTTGTACTGCTCTTCTGTTATCTCGCTACCGTCCTTCTTGAAATAGCGGAGGACATCGGCGAGCTG
This sequence comes from Gemmatimonadota bacterium, assembly GCA_028875335.1. The sequence continues at coordinate 11,028 of JAPPEF010000180.1, read as the reverse complement.
GTTGCCGGTCCGGCTGCGCAGCGCGATGGAGGTTCCCGGGGGCGTGTCCCCCTCCCACTCGATCGAACTCAGCGTTCGGGCACCGTCCAGCGCGATCAGGGACGACGTGAGTGAGACGCGAGGCTGGTATCCCTCGCCGTAGATCTGGATCTCCCGCGTGTCTGCGTTGCCTCCCGCTAGGCCGCCGGAATAGGGAATGCTGATGTAGCGGGCGACCGTGGATTCGAACAGGTTGACGTGGTAATCCATGCCGCCGTCGCCCCCGAGCGCCTGGCTGGTCCAAGCTAGTGTGCCTTCAGGGGTCAGACTGCCGTCTGAGGTTTGGATTTCGTACTGGGTGATAGGTCCCCAGTACCCCGCGTTCAGGAAGAACATCTGCACTCGATCCACCCAGAAGAAGGCACCTAGGTCGAAAAAGAAGAAGCGCAGGCGGTTCTCCACGGTGGTGGTCCCGACCGTAGTTTCATACAGGCCGTCCACCAAGCTGGTGACTACGGTGGTATCAATTTCTATCTTTTGCGCCACTCCCCGGCGGGCGGCCAACCCTAGGGCGATGTTCTCGCCTATTGTCCGCACTTCCATCTCGGCCAGACGAGGACGCTCGCGGCGGAAGTAGCGAATCTCGCCACGCGATCCCGCGTCGATTGCCTCGTAGATCTCTGGCTCGACCCGGATGCTCCCATCGGCCACCTTCTTATAGTAGTCCACCGTCCCTCGGCGGGCGGGCTCCAAGGCTTCGTAAACCTCGCGGGATACTTCGGCACCTCGCACCGAGTCACTTTCCGTCACCACGAGTTGGACGTAGCGGAGCTGGTCTCCCCGCCAGTGCGGATCGCGGGCGTCTCCCGACGGCTCCAGCTCAATGTCGAAGACCCGTTGGCTCTTGTTCGCGCCCGGACTCGCGTAGACGACGACGTAGCCCTTGACGTCCCTCAGGCCCTGCTCGGGACGCTCGCCATCCGAGGTCAGCAGGGTATACTGGAGAAAGGGATCGCCAAGATCCTCATCGACAAAGGTCAGGAGAATGCGGGTCGCGGACGCGATCCGCCCTAGATCCAACTCGAACCACCAGTCGCGCAGTGGCTCGTCCGAGTCGGGCTGCCAGTACGAAGTCAGATCTCCGTCGAAGAGGTTGGCTACCTCGGCCGCATTGGTGCCGGCCCGCACCGCATCCAGCAAGTCGACGTCTTCAGCCTTGACTCCTTTGGGTGGGTTCCGTTTCAGGTGCTCGACAATGTCTTGGGTCGCGTCGATATCCTTGGCCACAAAGTGCGGTTGGGCCGCGTTCGCCGGGGCGAAGAACTCCACCGTGCCGACGGGGAACTCCCAGGTTTTCAGGTGGCGGCCCTCTACCACGATTTGGTTGCCGCGGATGACGTACCCCTGGCCCCAGACCGCGCTGCCACACAGGACCCAGAGAGTCAGCGCCGTGCTGATCCTGCCGTTCATGTTGCTACGTCTCTTTCGCATTTGGGCAGTCCTCGTGGGCAATTCAGAGGATTGACGGCTTCGCCGGCCCGCGGCCGACAAGCCGCGCCTCAATACGCCACCGCAATCAGGCGGGTTCCGCTGTCGCGGCCCCCTTCGCGATCGACCGCGACCCGGCATACGTAGAGCCCTGGCGGCACTAGCTGGCCGTTGCTGTCCCGTCCGTCCCAAGGCTGGATGTACTGACCTGAATGATCCCAGCCCGCATATACCTCCCGCACTAGCCGGCCCGACATATCCCACACCCCCACCTCCACTAGCCGGTCCTCGGTCAATTTCAGCAGGTCGTACTGGATCGCCACTGCGTCGTTGATGCCATCTCCGTTGGGCGTAAACGCGGTCGGCTCGACCTGCAACCCGCTCACAATCGACGCGTCCAGCGACAGCGTCTCGACCGACAGACGGTTGCTGTCTAGCCTGTTGGTCGCATCGCCGCCCCGCACCGGTTGCCAGACCTCCTCCGGTGCTTGGCTGTCGAAAATGCGACCCTGGAAGGTCGCCGCATACCGATACACCTCGCCCCGCAGCCGAACCTGGAACAACTCACCGCTCTGGTCCACCGCCAGCCGTGGAAAGCTCACCACCACCCGGTCCTCGGTGCGCAGGCTGTCTATCTCCGCGAAGGCCACTGCCGCTCCCGCCACCTCGACTTCGACCACCTCCACCACTCGGCCCCCTTGAAAGCGCAACTCGAGGCTGTCGAAACCCCGATCCTGCAGCGACAAGGTGGGCCGCATCGCGTACGTGAAGTCGGTCAGTTGTGAAGCCTCGGCCTGCCACGGATCCACCTCTCCCACCAGATCCGTCGCCGCTGGCGGCGACGAGACTGCAAATTCGAGGAAATTGACCTGCCCGCCATCGAGAAAATCACTGGCGAAGTCAAGCGAAAACTGCACGTAGTTGCGCGGCCGCGGTGCCACCATTGGCACTCCCAGACTGTCGCCAAACGAATACGGTGCCGACCACAGGTCCCAGTTTGCCGCGTCGTGGGTGATGCGACCTTTTTCTTTTTCCTTCAGCTTGTCGTACTGCGCCCGGGTCAGCGGCGATCCGTCCGACCCGTACGGCACTTCCTCGTCGGCGCGGAAGGTCCGCCGCCAATACCGGGACGGCTCGGGATCGTCGCCGCCATGACTGCGGATCGTTACCCGGGCCGACTCGTCTTGGCGACCCGACCAGCGCACCCAACCTAGGCTAGAGGGGGCACCCAGCGGAATGGTGTTCGAGGTATAGCTGGCGAACGGCACATACCCTTCGGCGAAGACCTCCAGTTCCGCAATCTCCCACGCCTGCCGCTGAAACGGGTTGACCCACAGGGCGAGCTGTCGCACCGGCGTCCGGTCTAGCGGGATCTCCACCACCGGGCTTTTGTTCTCCGTGATCTCCGCCACCAGATTGAAGTCGAGTTTCGTGCCGACGAGTCTGCGCTGGAATGACATATGAGACCAGTTCGGCGTTCCCCCGTGGGGTTCGCCACTGCCGGTGGCGATAGCCATGTGCTCGATGTAGTTTGGGGAGCCGGGACGCGGCGACACCCGCACCCGGTTGACCGGGAACAGGCCGCCGAGGTCGAAGTACAGGGTGAAGCCGGTGATACCGCCGCCCGGACTGTAATCCGACAGCGACGCATTGTGCTCCAGGAAGAAGGTGGTGAAGTCGCCATCGGCGACTACGTTCAGAGTCGGATCGCGGCCATAGCCCGAGTAGCGCTCGGTCATCAGAAAGCCGCCCCGTTCTTCCACTGTGGCTAGGATGCTCTCGTCGCTGCCGTAGTAGTAGGGGGCCAGCACTCCATCTAGGTTGACGCTGTCGAAGTTGCCGGCTTGGGCAGGGTCCACATCGGCCCAACTCAACTGCTCGAACTCGACGCTGCCGTCTACTACCTCGGGCAGCAGGGGAAAGCTAGCGTAGTCCTCGCCGCCTAGTCGATAGATTTTTACTGCTTCTGCCGGACGCCACATCCCTGCGCTTGTCACTAGGCACAAGAGCAAGCCTACCAATCGCGCTCTTACCAAGATGTCCCCCTCTTGCGGTGTGTGAGTCCAACCCGCGTGCACCGTTGGGCTGATTATTAGGGAAGGGGGGATGTGAGACCACATCCCCCCTTCCCGTCGAAGACGGTTCGCGCTATGAAGTTAGGAGCGCTAGTAGCGAACCTGCTTGTCGTCTGCTACTGCCCGAACGCAGCTTTGATGCGGCCCCAGCTCTCGGCTTCGACTGCCGTGCCAAAATCGACATCCTCCAACGGAGCCAGCAGGAAGTCGGTGGCTACTGCGGCGGTTTCCCAGTAGGTTCCCTCGCCATTCAGGACATACTGTACGGCCTCGTTGTTGTCCATATTGTCATAGTCGCCGATCATCCAGTTCAGACCGATGATCTCACCTTCTACAAAGTCGTGTACCACACTGCCGTCCGGGTCATCCCACTGCAGGTTGTCCCACAACGTCATCATCCACTCTGCATAGCTGGTGACGTCGGCGGCGTTGAGCACGACGGAATCCGAGGTGTATCCCTGGTCAGCGTACGGCGGGTTGCCGGCCCAAGTAGCCTGGCTATGCCAGAACCAGTACCACGCTGTCTCCTCGTTGCTCACCGAGGCCGGATCGATGTTCGGGAGGCGGAAGTGGATGTTTTGGGCGAAGCGCCCGCGATCCTCGGGTTCGTCCGCCCAACTGCGTTCGCCGCCATGGTCCCCGTCAACGCTCAACTCTATGGTGTCGGGCAAGGGGGGAGGGCTACTTTCGATTCCGGAGACGTCCCGCTTGCGGAAGTTGTCGAACAACTCGTAGTGCATATAGAGACGGTCCTGGCTGGCGCTATAACCGACGATGATCTTGCTGTTCAGACTGGACAGGTCTGTCCACTTCTCGCCAGCTGTGGACGTGTAGTACTCTGGCCCGATCCAGTAGTCCTCGGGAACCACGGCCCACTCGGACAGATCTCCGTCCAGAGTCGGCTCGGCACCCGCGGGGAACTGGAACGCGAGCAGAACTTGGTCCTCTGGTACATGGCTATAGGCGGAAAAGGCAAAGCCCACAGTCAGGCACAGGGCGATAAGCGTAGCTTTCTTCATTATGTAGAACCTCCACGATGATGATTCTCCGACCCCAGGCACTCTGGGGCCGCAAGAATCGGGTTGTACGGGGAATATGGCGAATCAGTTTTATCGACGTGATATGTGGGTCGTGCTCGCACCTCCTTTCGCCACAAGACGGCTGCGATTGGCTCGTTTGTAATTTTGTAATAATGTATGCGTTGGCTTTGGAGCGGTGCAATAAAAAAAGAGCGGCGCAACAAAAAAACTGCGACCGATCACACTCGCTAGGGGGCAAGCTGTGCCATGCGTGCCTTTATGGCTGCAAGCTGGCGGGCATCTCCCCGCCAGTGGGCGACCGCCAGCCGGTAGGCCCGCAGTGCTGCATCCACTTGGCCTGTCAGTTCGTATGTCTTTCCGAGCGCGTAGTGGGCCTTCGCGTTGGTGGCGTCCAACCTCTCGACGGCTTCGAGCACCGTGATCGCTTGGTCGTAGGCTTGCTGGCGGAGGTAGAACTGTCCGAGGCTCAGGCGGGGCTCGACCCAATTCGGTCGGTGGCGGATCGCTGCCTTGTAGGACTGCTCGGCTTGGTCTAGGCGACCCTGAAGCAGCCCCACGTTGCCTAGGGCGTGGTGCGCCTTGGCAAAAGTCGTGTCTATTTGTAGGGCCTGATCGAAGGACCGACGGGCTTGGTCCAGACGCCCACTCTTGGCCTCCACATAACCGATGGTGAAGTGGGCCTCGCAGGCGTCGCGCTGATCCGGGGCTTGGGCGATCACCTGATGGGCCAGCGCCACCGCCTCGTCTAGGTTGCCCTGATTCAGGTAGGCATGGCTCAATCCCGCCAAGGCCCTAACATGCTCGGGCTGGCGCTTTAGGACCGCCCGGTACATCCCGATGGCCTGCTCCCACCGGCCGAGTTCGCCGTAGGAGCGCCCCGCCGCCAGATAGGAGTCTAGGTCGCCGGTCTGATTCACCTGTTTTTCTATGGCTTGCACTTGGTCAGCTCGCTGGTTCAACTCGGCAAAGCGGTCGAGCAGTATCTGGGCTTGCTCCTCGCACCCTTGGGCAGAGTAGAGATTGGCCAGACTGTAGTATGCCTCGGGATAGGCTGGGTCGATCTCAAGAGCCTGGCGCAGCATTCCTTCGGCCTCTTCGTAGCGCTCCGGGTAGGTGTAGAGCACCCCGAGTTCCCGGTGGGCCTCTTTGTTGTCGGGATCGAACCTGACAGCGCGCGTCAACAGCTCCTCGGATTCTGCCCGGCGTCCCTGCAGCCGGAGGAGCCGGCCCAAGGCCCACAGCGCCTCGGCATCGGTCGAATCGGCGGCAACGGCTCGTACTAGGGCTTCCTCGGCCCGGTCGTACGCCCCCTGCTCTTGGTGCAGACCGGCCAGAAGGCGATACGAGGGAGCCGTGCCCGGATCGATGCGCACGGCCTCTTCCAACAGAGCGATTGCCTCCCGGTGGCGTTTCATCTCTCCGTAGGCCACGGCCAGATTGTGGTAAGCCAGAACAAGGCTTGAATCTAGGCGAATGGCGGTTAGATACGCGGTCTCAGCCGAATCCCTGCGGCCCAGTTTCATGTAGGCCGTGGCCAGATGGCAGTGGGCTTCTGCGGAGAGGGAATCTAGGGCCACTGCCTGCTGATACGCGGCGAGTGCGTCGCGGTACCGGGCTTGGCGGAAGTAGGTGTGCCCGAGCGTGCGGAGCCGGTCTCTCTCCGGGTTCGGTGCTGGCGATTCGGGTGCTTGGCACGCGCCCAGCCAGATCGCCATCAGGGCAGTGGCGGTACGGCGAAACAGAACTGCGTACGTCGAATGCATCGCGCAGTCTTCCGTTGAGTCTCAGGGTTGACCGGGGACGACGCGGCAGCGGCGGTTAATCCCCTCAAGCCCGAAGGGGAGCGGCGTGAGGTGGGCTGGAGTCGGGAAGGTGGACGCCTGCGCGTTGACGTGGGCCGCGTCGCCGACCGAATATAGCCATCGGGCATCGGCCCCAACAACTCGCCCCGCGAGATCGCTGCAGAGCCGACAGACGGATTGACGCGCCCGGTGCCGATCTCTAGTATAAGCGATCCCACCCCGAGACCGGAGCGGACCGATGAAGTTTGAGATGGGGCAGACCTGAAGCGGCATGACCGAGACGATTGGACTGAGCGGCGGCTCCTTCAGGGGCCTCCTCCTCGATAACGAGGCGAACGCCGACCGCCAGGGGAGCGGCTTCAACCCCCTGTGCCATCTGAGCTACCCGGATCAGAACCTCTTCCGGGACGACGCCGTCGGCCTCAACTTCGAGCACATCATGAACGGCGCGGCGGCCGACGCCGACCGCTCGATGTTCACTCCCCGGAAAGACCACTGCCTGCTCCTCTCCCACGCTCCCGGTGAAGCGTCGGTTCTCCATCCGGCCGCGGACTCCTCTTGGGGGATTGAGAGCGAGATGCGCTATTGCCTTGGGCCGGACTGCGTCGATATGGAGTTCACTGCCCGCCTGACCGACGAACGATCCGCCCCGCTCGGGTACGTCGCCTTCATGTGGGCCTCCTACATGAACCGCACCTGCGGTCGGGCGATCCATTTCTACGGGACTTGCGAAGGGAAGGAAGGCTGGGTCCGCTTCGGCGAAGACCTTGCGGACGGCCACTTTGAGACCGGCACCGTCGCCCACGCCTCGGTCGATCCACTCCCGTACGAAGAAGGGGCCGAGACCCTCAATATCGTCGAAGATCCCCGCAAGCGCTTCCTTCTGCCGTTCTACTACGGTCTGGCGGACGGCGACGGCGACTTGTCGAGCGGAGACGACCGGATGGTTTACGCGATGATGTTCGATCAGGAGGCACCCATCCGCTTCGCCCTGTGGAACTTCATCCGGGACGAGCGCGGACGGCCGGACCCGCACAGCCCGGCTTGGGACTGGCAGTACGTCATCCGCGCCCCGGAGATCGGCCGGACTTACCGCTACCGGGCGCGGCTCCTGTACCGGCCGTTCGTCGATCGGGAAGCGGTGCGGCGGGCGTATGAGGAATGGGCGTCTGGACTATAGCGTTTTTGACCTTCACCACGGTGGGGTCAGACTCGGCTCGTGGACGAAGCGCTTCATGCCCAGCACGAGTCGGGCTTGGGTGTGCGGCGGCAGAGCCAGCGCAAACGTCTTGCCGCTCATCGGAACGCGCTGGGACGTCCCAGCGACCTCGACCTCGGTGAACTCGTGCTCTCCCATGCCCCCCGCCTGGATCAGCACCTCCCGGCGCTCCGTCGGGCTTACGTTCACCACGGTCAGTTCGGCCCGGTCGTCGCTCAGCTCCGACACCAGTGCGGCCACGTCGGGCGGAAGCCCCGGACGACGGCGCTGAGCGTCGAAGTGGCGCAGTCTCGTGACTAGCAGGCCCCCGTTGTAGTGGGGGAGGGGGGCACCCATGGTGAGCTGCACTAGGCCTTCACAGGTAACGGGATTTCGCTGCTGGAAATAGGCGTCGTTATAGGTGGTCGGGTCCTGCTCGTCCTGCGCCATGAAGTCGAGACGCGACTGCACTTGGGCCAGATTGTGTTCGAGGATCTGCTCTGGATACTCGGGGAACTCGCCGTGTAGGTAGGCCATCCAGCCCCAGTCGTGCCCGCCCTGATCCTTGGTGTGGTGCCACGAGTTGACGGCGAACGGATCACCCGACCGCTTGCGGGTACGCTCGAATCGCCGCGAATCGGATCGGGCCATCGACATACACCACAGATGGGCGATGTCGGACGGGTACATGGGCATGAACTCGAACCAGCCGTCCTGCTGCAGGGCGGTGCCGTCCTCCTTGCGGATCGGGTACCACATCCACTCGCCCGGCTCGTAGTTGACCAGCCCGGGATCATCGTACTTGTGGGGCACGTAGAGTTGATCGTCGCGCTCGATCCCGTGGGAAATGAGGACGTCGATCTGCGACCGCGGAAAGTCCATGTATTCTAGGCGACGCGTCAGCAGGGCGCAGTTCTGGGCTGCGACCCCCACGGCCTGCCCCACGCTGTGCCAACCGTGGGGCCAAGCCCAGCCATACATCGACCCATACCACTTGCCGTTGGTGTGTTCGCCCACGACACCGGAGAGGCCAACGTTGTCGGGCACGATGCCGCCGTTGGCGTTGGCGCGCTCCATCCAGGCCTCAGTGTATTCCAGAACCCAGTCGCGGTACTTCCCGTCCGCCGTCAGCAGGTAGGCGTTTGTCCCTAGGGTGGTCGCTAGGAGGTTGACCACGGCGTCGCCGCGGCCCATGCGATCGCGCATGGCTTGGCCCAGCCGCTCGGCCAACTCGGGACTACCTCGCACCACCTCGTGATTGGTGCATTCCGGCACGTCGTAGAAGGGCAGGTTGTACCCTTCATAGGGCCAATGTGGACCTTCCTCGAAGGCCCAGTAGGCCGGCCCCTTGCTGCCGTTTCTCGCGCAGCGGATAATCCGGTGTTCCGGGTCGTAGTTGGGTGCCTCTGGATCCTCACCGAGGAACAGCCCGGCGAAGCGTTTGGCCCGCTCGATGTTGGCCCCTTTGGTCGGATCGGCCATGCAGAGCATGTAGAACAGGTAGTTGCCCTCGCCCTGATGGAACCAGTCGTAGCCCGGCTGGTACTCCCCCACCACCATGGGGTAGCCGTGTCCCGTGCCGTGCTGGCTCATCTGCTCATTGATGACGTCGAATTCCCGCTGGGCGTCGGACAGAAACCGGTCGCTGCCGCCGAGCAGGTAGAAGAGCGGCCAGTTGTGGAAGCTCTCGTAGCAGTCATCCAGCGCGTCGATGCTCTGGAAGTCGGGACTGGGAGGCCAGAGCAGACGCCCATCTGGATGGGTGTATTTCTCGAGCGCCTGTGGAGCGGCGTCCTCGATTGCGTCGAAGAGCTGGCGCTGAAGCAGGGCCCACTTCGGTGGTGTCCGGGCTGATTCGCGCGCCTCTAGGGAGACTGCCATGATCACTCTCTTTCCGTTATGGGCTGGTACTGCTCAATGGGTCTTTCCAGTGGGCGGTACCGATGGCGAAGTACTTGTGTTCGAAAGGGGGTGCCGGGCGCGAGGCGTACCAGATGCGGAGGGAGCCGTCGTCGAGGCGCAGTATCGATTGGCTGGTCGTGTAGTGGGATTCCCAGGCTCGCGACGGATCGGGAGCGAAAACGGGGTTGTCGGGGTCCTTGTGCCAACGCAAGCCGTCTTCGCTGTAGGCGCAGCCAATAGCGGTTTTCATTTCCTCGCTGCCGTGCTGGCTGTAGCTGCCGTACCACATCCAGTACTGGCCGTCGATGGCGACAACCGTGGGATAGAGGAGGCGGTCGTGTTCCCAGGATTGGTCGAGCGTCAGGACCGGGTCGACCGCGACCTGCCAGTCGCACCCATCGGCGCTTTGGGCATAACGTATGCTCCAGGGCAGAGTTCGGACGTCGGTGTACCAGAGTTTGTAGTGGTCGGCTTCTTTGATAAGGGTCGGTGCGTACGCGTGTTCGAGTTGCGGAGCCGATGGCGCATCCCACTCGCTGCCGTCGTCGCTGGCGGTTTCGTGCAGGGTGTGCAGCCGGTCGCCGGAGGGGAAGTTGCAGGAGGAAAACCACAGACGCAGGCGGCCCTGCTCCCTGCACACTGAGCCGTCGGGGTGGCGGAGGAGCGTCGGGGTTAAAATCGAGCGCGTGCCCGTGAAGCGGCATACTGGCGAGCGCGGATCTTTGGTAAAGCGGACGCCGTCGGTGGAAGTAGCCAAGCCCAAGGTGAAGGCTCGATTGTCCACGCGGTCGCTGACATTGTGGCGCGATCCGCTGTACCACATCGAGTACACCCCATCCTCGTAGGCGACGCAGGGGGCGAAAAGGTGCATGTCGTCGAAGGACCCCTCAGAACCCAAGGCGATGCAGGGGCCTTCGTCGCGCTGCCAGTTCTGGATCATGCGTTTTCTCCTGTGTATGATGCCCTGCCAGCGCGTCCTTACTTGGCCAATCCCCGCTTGACCTTCCGCTCAAACTCGCGCATCTCGTCCGCCCCGTCTAAAACGCCGATTTCCATGTTGAACTCGCGCACCTCACCCGGCTCGATGTACTGCAAAGTCCCGTGCTTGCGGTTCCAGGCGCGGCCGAGCACTGAGCAGTTGCCCGGCTCAATGCCGGTGACGTAAGTGCCCTTGTGGAAGTGCTGCCAGTGGTTGACGATGGGAATCTCGCTGTGCTTGAACTGCCAATACAATCCCAAGCCAAGCTTTTCGTTGAGCAGGCCGATGTGGACGCATCCCTGGCGGTCGGTGCGAGGCCGATGCACGTACACGTCGTCGTGGGCGCGCGGTTGCGGCCCTTTGGCCACGGTGTAGTCCTCGGGGCTGACGGGGCGGTCTGCGGTCCACTCGGTGCTCTCGCGGCTGTGGAGGACGAGGCGCGTTCCCTCGTCGAGGAGAGGGAAGCCGGGGTTGCAGTGGTACACGAACATGAGCGGCGAGCGGTCGGCTGCGAGGTTTTCGATGCGGTCGCGGATGTGGATGCTCCGCTCGCCGAGTACGGTCG